>NZ_BAABGM010000001.1:0-433365 GCF_039541575.1 Fodinibacter luteus
GGCGACCACCGACACCCACCCCTACGAACAGGCCTGTCCCACACCCGGAAAGGTCACAACCAGGTCACGATCCGACAGGCACCGCACCCACCGCCTCCACCCCACCGCCTCCACCCACCGACCCCGGCCGCGCCGCCCGAGCGCGACTCCACGCCCAGCGCAGGCCTGGCCACGCCACGGCATCCGGACGCCGGGTCCGGGCTGCCGTCGCAACCCCTCGGCAGCGGTCGCCCCTCTCGACGCGCGCAGAAGTGAGACTAGGATGATGGCTGAGTACGACGTGAACCAGGCTGCGGTCGCCCGCGCGCGCGACCTCATCGACAAGCACCAGTACGTCCTCGACAGCGACTGGGGCGAGGTGCAGCCCGACGCCGCGCGCGAGAACGCCTATCTCGAGCGGCACTCGTGGGCCGAGTACGGCGCGTGGCACCTCGGCCTCACGCGGGGGGCGACCGACGAGACCAAGGGCCGCTACGCCTTCGTCGTCGGCGACCTGCGCCGGGTGCATCGCAGCGCCCTCATCGCCTGCGTCTACCGGGCCGGCGAGTGGCGCCACAAGGAGGTCGAGCTGGCCGCCCACGGCCTCCTCCAGCACCTCGACCGGACGAGCGGCTGACCCTCCGAGCGACGCGCTGTCTCGTGCGGCACCTGCCCCGCGAACGGCATCCGGCTGGCACGACGTGACGGCCCCGGAGACGCCGGGACGGCCCGCCCTGCCCACCGGTGCCGGGTGCCGCGTGGGAAGGTGGACGGGACCCCGCCCCTTCCACCGACGCCAGGAGCACACCGTGAGCGGACCCCTCGACGACGTCGTCGTCATCGACCTCACCCGCGCCCTCGCCGGACCGCACTGCGGCATGATGCTCGCCGACATGGGGGCACGCGTCATCAAGGTCGAGAGCCCCGACGGCGGTGACGAGTCCCGTGGCTGGGGTCCGCCCTTCGTCGGGCCCGACGACGAGCCGGTGTCGACGTACTTCCTGTCGTGCAACCGCAACAAGGAGTCGGTGACCCTCGACCTGAAGTCGGACGACGGCCGCGAGACCCTCGCCCGGCTCGTCACGCACGCGGACGTCCTGCTCGAGAACTTCCGGCCCGGGGTGCTCGACCGCCTCGGGTTCGACGTCGAGCGGCTCCACGAGCTCAACCCGGGGCTCGTGCTGCTGTCGATCAGCGGGTTCGGCCACGACGGCCCCGAGGGCGGGCGCCCCGGCTACGACCAGATCGCCCAGGGCGAGGGTGGCCTCATGTCGCTCACCGGCGCCGACCCCGACCACCCCCAGCGCGTCGGGGTGCCGATCGGTGACCTCCTCGCCGGGATGTACGGCGCGTACGGGGTCGTCGCGGCCCTGCACGAGCGCACCCGCACCGGCCGGGGCCGCGTCGTCCGGACCTCGCTGCTCGCGTCCATCGTCGGGGTGCACGCCTTCCAGGGCACGCGCTACACCGTCGCCGGGGAGGTGGGGCGCGCCGGCGGCAACCACCACCCCTCCATCTGCCCCTACGGCCTGTTCACCTGTGCCGACGGGATGATCCAGCTCTCCTGCGGCAGCGAGAGCCTCTGGCAGAAGCTCGCGACCGCCTTCGGGATCGACCCCGCGGCACCGGGGTTCGCGACGAACCGCGAGCGCGTCGGCAACCGGGAGCTCGTCGTCGAGACGCTCGACGCCGCCTTCGCGGACATCCCGCAGGACGAGCTCATGGCCAGGCTCGCCGAGCTCGGCATCCCCGCCGGTGAGGTGCGCACGCTCGACCGCGTCTACGAGTGGGAGCAGACCCGCAGCCAGGGTCTCGTCATCGACGTCGACCACCCACTCCTCGGCCGCATCGAGATCCCCGGGCCGCCGATCCGCTTCGACGACAACGCGTTTGCCGGTGGTCGCAGCGAGCACCTCCACCCCCCGCTGCTCGGCGAGCACAACGACGCCGTCCGGGCGTGGCTCGACGCCGTCGACGCCGCCGACGCCGCCGAGGGCGCCGATCGGGGCGTCGACGCCGCCGGCGGGGCCGGTTCGTGACCGAGCGCCCTCGCCGCCCGGGGGCCCGCGAGCTGCTCGCCGCCGTCCTCGACGAGGGCACCTTCGTGTCGTGGGACGAGGCCCCGCTCGGCGTCACCGAGCCGGACAGCGCCTACGCCGCCGAGCTCGCCGCAGCGGCGCAGCGGGCCGGCACCGACGAGTCGATCCTCACGGGAGAGGGACGCATCCGCGGGCACCGGGTCGCGGTCGTCGTGGGCGAGTTCCGCTTCCTCGCCGGCTCGATCGGGCGCGCCGCCGCCGAGCGCGTGACGCTGGCCTTCGAGCGGGCGACCCGCGAGCGGCTCCCCCTCTTCGCCGCGCCGGCATCCGGTGGCACCCGGATGCAGGAGGGCACCCCGGCCTTCGTCACCATGGTGAAGATCTCCGGTGCGGTCGCCACGTTCAAGGCCGCCCGGCTGCCCTACATGACCTACCTGCGCCACCCGACGACCGGCGGCGTCCTCGCCTCGTGGGGCTCGCTCGGGCACGTGACCGTCGCCGAGCCCGGCGCGACGATCGGCTTCCTCGGGGCGCGGGTCTACGAGGCGCTCTACGGCGAGCCCTTCCCCGACGACGTGCAGACCGCCGAGAACCTCTACGCCCACGGGCTGCTCGACGCCGTGCAACCCGTCGAGGCCCTGCCCGCGATCGCCGGGCGCTTCCTCGACATCGTCCTGACCACCCCCGACCTCACCCCCGTCGAGGACGTGCCGCGGGAACCGCTCCCCGACCTCCCCGCGTGGGAGTCGGTGACCCGCTCCCGCCACCCCGAGCGTCCCGGCGTGCGCGCCCTGCTCCGGCTCGGGGCCACTGACGTCGTCCCGCTGTTCGGCACCGGCGCGGGCGAGTGGGACCGCAGCCTGTTCCTCGCCGTGGCGCGCTTCGAGGGGATGCCGTGCGTCGTCCTCGGCCAGGACCGTCGCGCCGAGCACGCCGAGGCGCCGCTCGGACCGTCGGGGCTGCGGGTCGCTCGCCGGGGCATGCGGCTGGCCACCGAGCTCGGGCTGCCCCTCGTCAGCGTCATCGACACGGCCGGGGCCGCCCTGTCGAAGGAGGCGGAGGAGGGCGGCATGGCGGCCGAGATCGCGCGCTGCCTCGCCGAGCTCGTCGTCCTGCCGGTGCCGACGGTCTGCGTGCTCCTCGGTCAGGGCGCCGGAGGCGGGGCCCTCGCGCTCATGCCGGCCGACCGCGTCGTGTCCGCGCAGCACTCGTGGCTGTCGCCCCTGCCGCCCGAGGGCGCCTCAGCGATCCTCCACCGCACCGTCGACCGGGCCCCGGAGCTGGCCGAGCAGCAGCGGGTGCGCTCGCTCGACCTGCTCGAGGCGGGCATCGTCGACCGCATCGTCGCCGAGCGCCCCGATGCCGCCGCGGAGCCCGAGGCCTACTGCCGCCGGATGGCCCAGGCGATCCGGCACGAGCTGCGCACGCTCGTCGCGATGCCGTCGCCGGAGCGGCTCACCGCCCGCCGCGACCGCTGGCGTGCCCTCTGACCCCCCGTGCGAGCCGCCCGGCATCCCACGTCGTCCTCTCCCTCCCCCGCGAAGTCAGGAGCACTCCGACCGCTCAGGGCCTCACTCGGACCTGAGCCCGCGAAGTGCTCCTGAGTCCGCGAGAGACGGCACCGACGTCGGATGCCGGTCAGCGGGTCGGCGCCAGCGCCTCCTCGGCCGCGTCGGGCACGTCGACCGACGGGCGCCGGCTGCGTTGCTCGTGCAGCGCGAGGCCGACGACCGAGGCGAGGACGACGGCGAAGCCGAGCCACTGCGACCGGGACAGGGTCGCGTCGAAGGCGAGGATGCCCACGAGCGCCGCCGTCAGCGGGAAGGCGAGCTCCGCGAGGGTGGCCCGTGACGCCGGGGTGCGGCCGAGCGCGCGGTAGTACAACACGAGCGCGAGCAGCCCCGGGAAGAGCACGAGCAGGAGGATGTTCGGCGCGGCGTCGAGCCCGACCGCGAGCGGCGTCGACGTGACCCCGCTGATGACGAGCAGTGTCACGAGGCCGATCGCGAACCGCAGCGCCGTGAGGTCGGAGAACCGCAGCTCGGCGCTCGCCGCGCGGCCGAGCACCGTGCCGGCCGCCCAGAGCGCGGCGGCCCCCACCGCCAGCGCCGCGGCCTGGGCGCTCGAGACGGTGACCCCCAGCGGTTCGGGGAAGGCGAGCAGCCACGCCCCGGCCACGGCCGGCACGGCGAAGAGCGCGTAGCTCGGCCGCAGCCGCTCTCCGAGCACGACCGCGGCGAGGGCGATCGCGAACAACGGCTGGAGCTTCTGGAGCACCTGCGGCGTGATGGGGTCGCCGAGCCGGAACGCCGCGGTGAACAGCGTCGTCGCGAGCGCCGACGACCCGGCCCCGATGACGACGACGCTCACCTTCGTGCGGGTGCTCGCGGCGAGCGCCCGCCGCGCCGCCGGGACGACCCACGGGCTGACGATCACGACGAGCACGAGGTGCTCCCAGAAGACGATCGCGAGGGCGGGGTACTCCTGGGCGAGCGGTCCGCGCCACAGGGCCGACAGCCCCCAGAACGAGGCGGCGATCGCGACGAGCCAGGTGCGGTCGGTGGCACGGGGCGGGGTCATGGGCGACAGCCTCGCACCCCGGCCCCACCCCGGGCGACTCCTTCGGGTTGGGTGCTCAGGTGGTTGCCAGGGCAGCCACCTCGGCACACGACCTCGACGAGCCGGGGCGCAGGTGACAACCGGGCGCCCCTCGTTGGGCAGGTCCTGACAACGCCGAGCCCCGCACCGCTCCCTATCGTCGGGAGCCCGGGCACTCGGCGCGGGTGAGACGAGGAGGTTGCCATGCGGGTCCTGCTCGCCCTCGGCGGCAACGCGATGACCGGACTCGACGGCAGCGCCACCCCTGCGGCCCAGATAGCCGCGATCGAGGTCGCCATGCAGGCCACCGCCCACCTCGTCGCCGCGGGGCACGAGGTCGTCATCACGCACGGCAACGGGCCCCAGGTCGGCAACCTGCTCGTCAAGAACGAGCTCTCGGCGCACGTCGTCCCACCCGTGCCGCTCGACTGGTGCGGCGCGCAGACCCAGGGGACCCTGGGCTTCACGATCCTCGACGCCCTCGACGCCGCCCTCGCGACCCTCGGGGCCGCCCGCCCCGTCTCGGCCGTCGTGACCCGCACCCTCGTCGACCGCGACGACCCCGGCTTCACCCACCCGACGAAGCCGATCGGCCGCTACCTGCCGGCCGGTCAGGCCCGGCAGATGGTCGAGCACGGGCAGGTCTGGCAGGACCGCGGCGAGAAGGGCTGGCGCCGCGTCGTCGCCTCCCCGGAGCCCATCGAGGTGCTCGACGTCCCGGCCGTGCGCGCCCTGCTGGATGCCGGTCACGTCGTCGTCGCGGCGGGCGGCGGGGGCATCCCCGTCGTCCGCGACGCCGACGGCCGGCTGCGCGGCGTCGAGGCCGTCATCGACAAGGACCTCACGGCCGCCCTGCTCGCCCGCACACTCGGCGCCGACGTGCTCGTCATCGCCACCGACGTCGACCACGCCGCCGTCGGCTGGGGCACCCCGCAGCAGCGCGACCTCGGCCGGGTCACGCTCGCCGAGATGCGGGCGCACGCCGCGGACGGCCAGTTCGCCTCGGGGTCGATGGGCCCCAAGGTCGACGCCGCCACCCGGTTCGTCGCCGGTGGAGGCCCGCGCAGCGTCATCACGTCGCTGGCCCGGATCACCGACGCCGTCGAGGGCGGCTTCGGCACCGTCATCGAAGCCGACTGAGCCGGGGGCCCCCGGCACACTGGCCCCATGCCGACCGCCGCCCGTCCGCCGCGCCTCGACGGCCTCGACGCCGCCCGCGGGCTGGCCGTGGTCTCGATGCTCGTCGCCCACCTCAGCCCGGTCGGCGGGCCCCTGACGGTCAGCGAGTACCTCACGGCGCCGCTGTTCGCGGTGATCATCGGCACCTCGATGGGCGTCCAGCTCGCCGAGCGCCGGCCGGCCGCCGGGCCCTTCCTGCGTGACAACGCCGTGCGGGCGAGCGTGCTCATCGTGCTCGGGGTGCTGCTCCAGCGGGTCTACCACCAGATCGCGGTCATCCTGCCGTACCTCGGCCTCCTCGTCGTCGTCCTCGCTCCCCTGGCCCTGCTCCTGCACCGGATGCCGGTCCGCACCGTCGTCCTCTCAGCGATCCTGTCGATCGTGAGCCCGCTCGTCATGGACCGGGCGAGAGCGTGGACGGCGACGGGCGGCGACCGTCCCCGGGTGGTCCTAGAGCTCGTGCACTGGCTCGCCGCGGGCGGGTCGTACCGGGTCATCTCGCTGCTCGCGATGGCGCTCGGCGGTCTGGCGCTCGCCACCGTGCTCCGCCGCGCCGGTCGGCTGCCGGCAGCGTGGGCGGTCGGGGGCCTGCTCACGGTCGCGGGGCTGGGCACCTACCTCGTCGGCGCGCTCACCCCCGCCGGGGCGTCGGCCTACTCGGGCACGACGGCCGAGATCTCGGGTGCCACGCTCCTGGGCTGCGCGTCCGTCGTGCTCTCCTTCGGCGTCGTCCAGGTCCTCCGGGACCATGGCGCCGGGCGCGTCGCGGAACCGTTGCTCGCCACCGGGCGGCTCGCGCTCAGCGCCTACACCCTGCAGATCCTGTGGCTCGCGCTGGTCGCCGCCGTCAGGGACCAGGCCCGCGACGACACGTGGTGGGTGCTCGGGTCCAGCCTCGTCGTCGTCGTCGGCTCGTGCTGGGCCCTGGAGCGCACGTGGGGCACCGGTCCCCTCGAGTGGCTCGTGCACCGGCTGCGCCGGCCTGCTGTGCGACCGCGGGCCTGACGTCAGTGCGCGAAGTGGCGGGTGCCCGTGACGTACATCGTCACGCCCGCCGCCCGGGCGGCCTCGACCACCTCGGCGTCGCGCACCGACCCGCCCGGGGCGACGACGGCGCGCACCCCGGCATCGATCAGCACCTGGAGCCCGTCGGCGAAGGGGAAGAACGCGTCGGATGCCGCGACGGCGCCCCGCGCGCGCTCCTCACCCGCGCGTGACACGGCGAGGTGGCACGAGTCGACGCGGTTGACCTGCCCCATGCCGATGCCGACGGAGGCACCGTCGCGGGCGAGCAGGACGGCGTTCGACTTCACCGCGCGCACCGCGCGCCACGCGAACTGCAGGTCGGCGAGGACGGCGTCGTCCGCCGGGTCGCCGGAGACCAGCCGCCAGTGCGCGGCGTCGTCGCCGCCGGTGACCGAGCCGTCCTCGGAGCGCACGACGGCGTCGACGCCGTCGCGCTCCTGCATGAGCAGGCCACCGCTGATCGGCCGCGTCTCCACCCCGCCACGCCGCGGTGCCGCGCACTCGAGGAGGCGGATGTTCTTCTTCGCCGTGAGGACCTCGAGCGCGTCGGCGTCGAAGCCGGGGGCCACGACGACCTCCGTGAAGATGTCGGCGACGGTGCGCGCCATGTCGGCGGTGACCGGCCGGTTCGTGGCGATGATGCCGCCGAAGGCCGAGACGGGGTCGCACTCGTGCGCCTTGCGGTGCGCCTCGGCGATGTCGGCGCCGACCGCGATGCCGCACGGGTTGGCGTGCTTGACGACGGCCACGGTCGGCAGGTCACCGTGGTCGTGGGCGGCGCGCACCGCGGCATCCGCGTCGACGTAGTTGTTGTACGACATCTCCTTGCCGTGCAGCTGACGGGCCTGGGCCAGCCCCGGCTGGGGCTGGAACCCGTTGGCGTAGAGGGCGGCTCGTTGGTGGGGGTTCTCGCCGTAGCGCAGCACCGCCGACCTGCTCCACGTCCCGCCCGCCCAGGCGGGGAAGCCGGTGCCATCGGAGGTGTCGGTGTACGCGTTGCCCATCCACGAGGCGACGTGCACGTCGTAGGTCGCCGTGTGCACGAACGCCTCGGCGGCGAGGCGCGTGCGCTGCTCGAGGGTGAAGCCGCCGCCACGCACGGCATCCAGCACGCGGCCGTACGTCGACGGGTCGGTGACGACGGCGACGCTCGGGTGGTTCTTCGCCGCCGCCCGGACCATCGAGGGGCCGCCGATGTCGATCTGCTCGACGCACTCGTCGGGGCCGGCGCCCGAGGCCACGGTCGCGGCGAACGGGTAGAGGTTGACGACGACGAGCTCGAACGCCTCGACCCCGAGCTCGGCGAGCTGCTCGAGGTGGTCGGGCTTGCGGGTGTCGGCGAGGATGCCGGCGTGCACCCGCGGGTGGAGGGTCTTGACCCGGCCCTCGAGGCACTCGGGGAACCCGGTGAGCTCCTCGACCCTCGTCACGGGCAGGCCGAGCGACTCGATGAGGGCGGCCGAGCCGCCGGTGGACACGAGCGAGACCCCGGCGTCGTGCAGGCCGCGGACGAGGTCCTCGAGGCCGGTCTTGTCGTGGACGGAGACGAGCGCGCGGCGCACCGGGCGGACGTCCTGCGAGGGGCCGGGGGCGGTGACGGCGTCGGGCATGGCGGGCGCTCCTTGCGGGTCGGTCGGGTCAACCTGCGGGGCACCCAGGCGGGCGATGCCCCGACGCGAGACTTCCCGGTGGTGCACCACCCTCGCCAGTCGTCGGGCCGCAGTCTACCGAGGACGACGTGCTCGCCCCACCCCGGCCGTGGGTGCGGAAACGGTCGCCCCGGCCACCACGTCGGCACTCATCGCGGGTAGGGCGAGGGCGGCAGCGGGTGCGGCCAGGAGCCACCGAGCACCCGGTCGACCTCGAGGACGACGACGACGCGCTCCGGGTTCGGTCGCGGCACCCGGTAGCGCACGGCGTACCGCTCCTCGGCGTCGCGCACCGACGCGGCGTCCTCGAGCACGCGGGTCATCCCCTCGAGGGTGACCCACCGCCGGCCCTGCACCTGGCTCAGCGCGGCCCGCCGGCCGGCCCGGGCCTGGTGGACCTTCGCGCTCGACCGGCTCGCGATGACGCGCGCGACGAGCGCCACGGCATCCCACGTGAAGCCGACCGGAACGACGTGCGGCGACCCGTCCCGGCGCAGCGTCGTCAGGGTCGCGAGGTGCCGCTCGGCGAGGAACTCCAGGGCCGGGGCGGACAGGTCTGCGGGGTGGGTGGCCACCCGGCGAGTGTGTCACCCCTGCGCGGGCTCGAGGTGGAGCAGGAAGCCCTGACCGGGCAGGAGGGCCGGCATGGCCAGCCCGGCCGCGCCGAGGGCCGCGCCGCTGACGACGAGGCCCTCGCCCGTCGCCGCCTCCCACCACGCCGGGGGCTCCACCTGCACGGTCACCGGCAGCCCGGCCTCTCGCCGGACCCGCACGCGGTAGGTGCGGCCGGGGTCGAGCCCGGGCAGCGGTACCGCACCGGGGGTGACCCCGCGGCCGGTGGCGACCTGGACGACGGTGAGGACCGCGGCCGAGCGGTCCGGCGCCACGACCCCTCCGACGTCGATGCTGTCGTCCGGGTGGTCGGACCGCACGGCATCGCCGCCGTGGAGCAGCGGCCGCAGCTCGCGGTACAGCGCCGACCACGCCCGCAGCGCCTCGAGCTCGTCCGGGTCGCACGTCGTGATGTCCCACTCGAGGCCGGCGTGGCCGCCGAGCGCGACGAGCATGCGCAGCGAGAGGTCGAGGTGCCGGTGGGTCGTGTGCGCCGTCGGTGGGCCGACGTGCGACCCCATCCGCTCCGGTGGCACGAGCAGGCCGGTCCAGCGCTGGATGGCGACCCGCTCGAGGGCGTCGTTGCAGTCCGAGGTCCACACCCGGTCGGTGCGGGCGAGGACGCCGAGGTCGACGCGCGCCCCGCCGCTCGAGCACGACTCGATCTCGAGGTCGGGATGCCGCCGGCGCAGCTCGTCGAGCAACCGGTACGTCGCGAACGTCTGGGCGCGCACCGCGGGCCGGTCGGTGCCACCGTCGTCGGTGCGCACGGCCTCGTGCAGGTCGCGGTTGTGGTCCCACTTGACGAAGTCGATGCCGTACGTCCCGATGAGGGCGCTCATCGCCTCGAGGACGTGCGCGAACGCGCCGGGGTCGGCGAGGTCGAGCACGTGCTGGTGGCGCGAGGGGTGCGGCGGGCCGGCCACCGGGCCGAGGACCCACTCGGGGTGGGCGCGCACGAGGTCGGAGTCGAGGTTGACCATCTCGGGCTCGAACCACAGCCCGAACTGCATGCCGAGGCCCTTGACGTGGTCGACGAGCGGGCCGAGGCCGTCGGGCCACACGTCGGGCGACACGACCCAGTCGCCGAGCCCGCGGTGGTCGTCGCGCCGTGACCCGAACCAGCCGTCGTCGAGGACGAACCGCTCGACCCCGATCGACGCCCCGGTGTCGGCGAGCCGCTTGAGGTGGTCGAGGTCGGTCTCGAAGTAGACCGCCTCCCACGTGTTGAGCACGAGCGGGCGCGGGGTGGAGCGGTAGCCGGCCTGGGCGCGCTGGTGGCGCACGAGGCTGCGGGTCAGCCCGTCGAGGCCCTCGGTGGAGTGCACGAACACGACGGGGGGCGCGGTGTACGTCTCGCCCGGGCCGAGCCGCAGCTCCCCCGGCGCGAGGGCCTCGCCGCCGCCGATGACCGACGCGTGCGCCCCGGCGCCCTCGGGAAGCCGCTCGACGAGGTGCTCGTGGTTGCCGCTCCACGCGACGTGGGTGGCCCACACCTCACCCGATCGGAAGCCGAAGCCGGCCGTGCCGGCGACGAGGAGCAGGGTCGCGTCGTGCCCGGTGCGGCCGCGGCGCCCGGTGCGCAGCCACGTGCCGTCGGCGAGGGGCCGGCGCTGCGGCGAGCGCTCCCGGCACCACCGCCCGGTGAGGTCGAGCACCTCGTCGGCCCGGGTCGGCAGCGGCAGCACGGCGCGCAGCGCGCCGACGTCGAGCGGGGTCTCCTCGGTCGACGTGTTCGTCAGCTCGGACCCGACGACGAGCACACCGTGCTCGTCGAGCCGGTAGCGCAGCACCACCTCGGCACCGACGTCGGATGCCGTCGCGCGCACGACCGCGGTCGCCTCGCCGGCGCCGGCCCTGCCGTTCGTCCCGGGGTCGCCGTCGCCTGCCTCGAGGGTGGCGACCCAGCGCGGGGCCGTGCGCCCGCCGGCGCGGTGCGCGGCGAAGGCCGGGGTGCCGAGCCACCCCTCGCCGGACGTCGGCAGGACGCTGAGGTGCCACGGCAGGTCGAGCTGGTTGTGTGGCACCGGTCGGCCGGTGACGAGTGCGACGTCGGCGAGCGCGGCATCCGGCAGGTCGGCGCCCCAGTACGCGACGTGCGGCAGCCCGCCCCCGTCGCCGGAGAGGACGAGGGCGCAGCCGCCGCCTCGCAGCGTGACCGTGTCGGGCGTCATCGCTTCAGTCTCCCTGCCAGGACCGGTCGGCCGCGAGGGCGCGCACGACGTCGACGAGCATCTCGCGCTCGACGACCTTGATCCGCTCGTGGAGCGACTCGACGGTGTCGTCGTCCTCGACCCGCACGCAGCGCTGGTCGATGATCGGGCCGGTGTCGACGCCGGCATCCACCCAGTGGCACGTGCACCCGGTGACCCGCACCCCGTGGGCCATGGCGTCGCGGACGCCATGGGCACCCGGGAAGCTCGGCAGCAGCGCCGGGTGGGTGTTGACGACGCGGTGGGAACCGAGGACCGCCGGGCCGAGCACCTTCATGAAGCCGGCCGACACGACGAGGTCGGGGTCGACCGCCGAGATCTGCCGTTCGAGGTCGAGGTCCCAGTCGGCACGCGTGAGGTAGTCGGGCACGCGGCAGACGAACGTCGGGATGCCGGCCGTCGCGGCGCGCTCGACGCCGAGCGTCCCGTCACGGTCGGCTCCCACGGCGAGGAGCCGGAAGGGCGCGCCGTCGCCGGCGGCGGCGTCGATGAGGGCCTGCAGGTTGCTGCCCGCCCCGGAGACGAGGACGACGACGCGCAGTGGCGAGGTCACCGGCGCAGCCTCCACGCGTCGCGCACCACGACGACGAGGGCGCCGAGGCACAGCTCGGCGAGCAGCGCCAGGAACAGCCGGCCGGCGGGGGCCCCGACGTCGGCGAGCCGGAACTGCCCGACCGAGCCCCCGGCGAGGACGTCGAGCCCGGCGATGACCAGGGCGGTCGTGACGCAGGCCCAGAACGCGACGGCCAGCTTCGTCCGGAGCCGGGACAGCCGGGCCACCTCGGACAGCGCCCGCCGAGCGGCGTGGGCCCCGACCCCGACGACGACGAGGCCGCCGAGGGCGACGAACCACGGGAACGCCCCGGGCCGGGGCAGCGCAGCGAGCACCGGCACCATGGGGAGCAGCCCACCCTCGGCACCCGACCACGTCACGTCGCCGCCGTCGACGACGCGGAAACCGGGCCCCGCGAGGAACGACACCGCCCACAGGGCGAGGTTCGGCAGGGAGGCCACCTGGGCGAGGGCGAGGACGACCCCACCGAGCCCCGCTGCCGCGACCCCCTCGGAGATCGTCGAGACCTCCCCCCACGCCAGCGCGACCGCGGCCACGACGGCGACCAGGCCCGCCGCGAGCAGCACCCCGGCGCCGGCGAGCCCCGGCCGCACCCCGCGTCGGATCGTGTCGGGGACCCGTGCGAGGGACAACCGGGGTCCGAGGACGTCCGGGTCGTCGAGGGCGACCGGTCGCAGCGCGAGGGCGAGGGCGGCCAGCGGCACGAGGACCGAGGGCACGACGAGCGAGAGCGGGCCCACGCGGACCGGACCGGCGAAGGTGAGCGCCACCGCGCCGACGACGGCGCCGGCATACCCGGCCCACCACGCGCCGAGTGCGGCGGCCAGGGGCGTGGGCAGGAGCCCCCACCAGTACTCACCGTCGGTCGAGACGTCGACCATCGCCTCCCTCGCCCCGAGCCACGCGACGAGCACGAGCAGCGCGAGGCCGGCGAGCGGCACGAGCGAGACCGTCACCCCACCCACCGCCACGTGGGCACCCGACGTGAGCAGCCACAGCGCGGCGCCGGTGCCGACGGCCTGCCCGGGGGTGCCCGCACCGACCGGCTCGACGAGCCACGCCAGCACGACCGGACCCACGACGACGAGCACCGACGCGAGCCCGGTGAGCAGCCCGACGACGCCGGCGCGCTGCCAGCCGGCACCCACCGCCTCGCCGCCGGGGGCTGTCGGCGTGCCGGGCTCACCGGCATCCGCCGGCTCGGAGGAACCGGGAAGGACGGCACGCAGTCGCTCGGTGACGGTCATCGCGACCAGTGTGCGCGAGAACCGCCCGGAAGTGTCCGAGCAACGCCGCGGCGACCCCGGCCGGGAGCTGACCCGAGAACTCCGCGGAACGGTCAGCCGGCGAGGCCCTGCATGATCTCGCGCATCAGCCCGGCCGTCTCGGAGGGCGTCTTGCCGACCTTGACCCCGGCGGCCTCGAGGGCCTCCTTCTTCGCCTGCGCCGTTCCGGACGAGCCGGACACGATGGCGCCCGCGTGACCCATCGTCTTGCCCTCGGGGGCGGTGAAGCCGGCGACGTACCCGACGACCGGCTTCGTCACGTGCTCCTTGATGTAGGCGGCGGCGCGCTCCTCGGCATCCCCGCCGATCTCGCCGATCATGACGATCGCGTCGGTGTCGGGGTCGTTCTGGAAGGCCTCGAGGCAGTCGATGTGCGTCGTGCCGATGACCGGGTCGCCACCGATGCCGACCGCGGAGGAGAACCCGAAGTCCCGCAGCTCGTACATCATCTGGTAGGTCAGCGTGCCCGACTTCGAGACGAGGCCGATGCGGCCGGGGCCCGAGATGTCCGCCGGGATGATGCCGGCGTTCGAGGCCCCGGGGCTGATCAGGCCGGGGCAGTTCGGCCCGACGATGCGTGTCGTGCCCTTGTCCTTGGCGTAGTTGTAGAACTCCGCGGTGTCCCGCACGGCGACGCCCTCGGTGATGACGACGGCGAGCGGGATGCCGGCGTCGATCGCCTCGGTCGTGGCGGCCTTCGTGAACTGGGCCGGGACGAAGATGACGGTGACGTCGGCGCCGGTGGCCTGAACCGCCTCGGCGACGGTGCCGAACACGGGGACGGTCGTGCCGCCCTCGAACTCGACGGTCGTGCCGGCCTTGCGGGGGTTGACGCCGCCGACGACGGCGGTGCCGGAGCGCAGCATCCGCTGCGTGTGCTTCATGCCCTCGGAGCCGGTCATGCCCTGGACGATGACCTTGGAGTCTGCGGTGAGGAAGATGGCCATGGGTGTCTCGTGTCTCTCTGCTCGCGCTCGGTGGTCAGTTCTGGGAGGCCAGCTCGGCAGCCCTGCGGGCGGCGCCGTCCATGGTCTCCTCGATGATGACGCGAGGGTGGTTGCGCTCGGCGAGGATGCGGCGACCCTCCTCGACGTTGTTGCCGTCGAGGCGGACGACGAGCGGTCGGTCCTCCTCGTCGCCGAGGGCGTCGAGCGCCCCGACGATGCCGTTGGCCACGGCGTCGCACGCGGTGATGCCGCCGAAGACGTTGACGAAGACGCTCTTGACCTGGGGGTCGCTGAGGATGATGTGCAGTCCGTCGGCCATGACCTCGGCGCTCGCGCCGCCCCCGATGTCGAGGAAGTTCGCGGGCCGCTGGCCGCCGAACTCCTCACCGGCGTAGGCGACGACGTCGAGCGTGCTCATGACGAGCCCGGCGCCGTTGCCGATGATGCCGACGGAGCCGTCGAGCTTGACGTAGTTGAGGTCCTTCTCCTTGGCCGCGGTCTCGAGCGGGTCGGTCGCGCTCGTGTCCTCGAGCGCGGCGTGGTCGGGCTGACGGAAGAAGGCGTTCTCGTCGAGCGTCACCTTGCCGTCGAGGGCGACGATGTCGCCGGCGGCGGTCTTGACGAGCGGGTTGACCTCGACGAGCGTGGCGTCCTCGTCGCGGTAGACGACCCAGAGCCGCTTGAGCACCGGCTCGACCTTCGCGGCGGTCTCGGCGTCGAAACCCGCCTGCTCGACGATCTCGCGGGCCTTGGCGTCGTCGATGCCGACGTTCGGGTCGACGGTGACGCGGGCGAGGGCCTCGGGGCGCTCGACGGCGAGCTGCTCGATGTCCATCCCCCCCTCGGTGGAGCACATGGCGAGGTAGCTGCGGTGGGCGCGGTCGAGGAGGATCGAGAAGTAGTACTCCTCGGCGATCTGGGCGCCCTGGGCGATCATCACCTGGTGCACGGTGTGGCCCTTGATGTCCATGCCGAGGATCGCGCGGGCGTGCTCCTCGGCCTCGTCGGTCGTCTTCGCGACCTTGACCCCGCCCGCCTTCCCCCGGCCGCCGGTCTTGACCTGGGCCTTGACGACGGTCACCCCGCCGCTCGCCGCGCCGATGCGCTCGGCGGCCGCCCGGGCCTCCTCGGGGGTCGTGGCGACGGCCCCTGCGAGCACGGGGACACCGTGCTTCTCGAACACGTCACGGGCCTGGTACTCGAAGAGATCCACGGGGCGATCCGTCCTCACTGTCGGCGGTGGGTGGTCCGCTGCGGAGCCTAACGGGGCGGCCGTTCCCTGTCGTGGCCCGGGGCGCTGCCGGGCGCCGGGTGGGAGGGATCTCACGCCCGAACGGTCACTGGCGGCGACGACCGGCGTCGACTGCCGGATGCCGTCCGCCCACCGGCTGCCTCGCGACACGCCCGGGAGCGTGGGTCGGGTGAGCGGGATCACAGGACGCGCAGACCCGCACGTCACCCGGGGGTTTCCAGGTTTCGTGCAGCCTCGGCTCCCCGGGGGCAGAGGGGTGGTTTTTGTGTCACGGAATGGTCACGCTACGGTGGATCAGCCCCGTCACCGCCCCTGAGGTCTTTCCCTGTGAGTTCCCTGCCCTACCAGGGGCGCCACTATGCCGGACGACACCGTCAGTCCCGCCGTGCGCGCCTGCCCCGAGCCTTCAGCTCGAGCTTCGTCCTGCCCACGACGGCAGCGGCAGCTCTCGTCGTGACCGCGACCGGGGCGACGATGGCCGAGTCCGCTCCCGCTCCCCTCACGCTCGACCTCTCCGGGCAGCAGACGGCCTTGGCACGCACCGAGCAGGTCGCCGACGACGCGATGGTCACCGACCTCGCCCAGCGCCGGCAGGCCTCGTCGATGCAGACCGCCGCCCTCCAGGGCCGTGTCGAGGCGCAGCAGCGCGCAGCCCGCGACGCCAAGCGCAAGGCCGCGGCAGCGGCAGCGGCGCGCGCCAAGGCGGCGCGCGAGGGCAAGCGCTGGGTCAAGCCGATCCGCACCGGCACCCGCACGTCCGGCTTCGGCTGGCGATGGGGCAAGACCCACGACGGCCTCGACGTCGGGGCACCGACCGGCACCCCGTTGTACGCCATGTCGAGGGGCACGGTCATCTCGGCCGGGTTCGTCTCGAGCTTCGGTGGCAAGGTCGAGATCCGCTACTGGGACGGCACCGTGTCCTGGTACGCGCACATGAGCAAGATCAGCGTCAGCGAGGGCCAGAGCGTCATGCCCGGCGACCGTGTCGGGTCGGTCGGCAACACCGGCAACTCGTTCGGGTCGCACCTGCACATCGAGATCCACCCGACGGGCGGCGACAACCCGGTCAACCCGTACCCCTGGCTGCAGAAGAAGGGCATCCTCGTCGGCTGAGCCCCGCGTGGCTGAGCCCCGCGTGGCCCGATGGGCCGGCCGGTCGTGGCCGGCCGAGCCGCGGCGCGCTCAGAGCTTGTCGAGCGGGGCGAAGCGGAGCACGAACCGCTTGACACCCAGCTCACCACCGAAGTCGACCTCCGCCTGGGTCTTCTCGCCCTCACCGAGGGTGCGCACGACGGTGCCCAGCCCGTAGGTGTCGTGGGTGACCCGGTCGCCCGGGGACAGCGGGATGACCGGTCGGTTGCCCGGGGAGCGCACCCCGGGCCGGGCGGCGAGGGTGGCGACGGCCGGTCGCTGGTCGCGCCGGCCCACCGCGGCCGCACCGGAGAGCTCGCGTTCCCACACGAGCAGCTCGGCGGGGATCTCGTCGAGGAAGCGTGAGGGAGGATTGTACTGCGGTGCGCCCCAGGCGGATCGCAGCGCCGCCCGGGACAGGTGGAGCCGCTCCCGAGCCCGGGTGATGCCGACGTAGGCGAGCCGGCGTTCCTCCTCGAGCTCCTTGGGATCGGCCAGGCTCCGCTGGTGCGGGAACGTGCCGTCCTCCATCCCCGTGAGGAAGACGACGGGGAACTCCAGCCCCTTCGCGGTGTGCAGCGTCATGAGTGTGACGACACCGGCCGCCTCGGCCTCGGCCGAGTCGGGGATCTCGTCGGCGTCGGCCACGAGCGAGACCTGCTCGAGGAAGTCCTCGAGGGCGAGGACCTCTCCGGTCTCGCGACGCGCCTCGTCGAACTCACCGGCGACCGCGACGAGCTCGGCGAGGTTCTCGATGCGGGTCTCGTCCTGGGGGTCCTGGCTCGCCCGCAGCTCGGCGAGGTAGCCCGAGCGGTCGAGGACGGCCTCCAGGAGGTCGGACACGCCGGCATCCTCGTCGTCGCGGACCGCCCCGAGGTCCTCGAGCAGGGCGGTGAAGCCCTTGATCGCCGTCACCGACCGGGTCGCGATGCCCGGGGCGTCCTCCGGCCTGCCGAGGGCGGCGACGAACGGGATGCGCTCGCGCTCGGCGAGGGCAGCGACACAGGCCTCGGCGCGCTCGCCGATCCCCCGCTTCGGGACGTTGACGATGCGGCGCAGGTTCACGGTGTCGGTGGGGTTGGACAGCACCCGCAGGTAGGCCAGGGCGTCCTTGACCTCGCGCCGCTCGTAGAAGCGCGTGCCGCCGACGACCTTGTAGGGCAGGCCGACCCGGACGAACACCTCCTCGAGCGCGCGCGACTGCGCGTTGGTGCGGTAGAACACGGCGACGTCGCCGGGCCGCACCCCGTGCTCGTCGCCGAGCCGGTCGATGGTGCGCGCCACGAAGGACGCCTCGTCGTGCTCGTTGTCGCCGACGTAGCCGACGATCCGGGCACCGTCGCCGGTGTCGCTCCACAGGTTCTTCTTGCGCCGGCCCTCGTTGCGGGCGATGACGGCGTTGGCCGCGCGCAGGATGGTCTGGGTGGAGCGGTAGTTCTGCTCGAGCAGGATGGTGCGCGCCTGCGGGTAGTCCTGCTCGAACTCCTCGATGTTGCGGATCGTCGCGCCGCGGAAGGCGTAGATCGACTGGTCGGCGTCACCGACGACGACGAGCTCGCTCGGCTCGACACCGAACTCGGTGCGGCCCTCCTCGGAACCCACGAGCTCGCGCACGAGCTGGTACTGGGCGTGGTTGGTGTCCTGGTACTCGTCGACCATGACGTGGCGGAAGCGACGCCGGTAGTGCTCGGCGACGTCGGGGAAGGCCTGGAACATGTGCACGGTCGTCATGATGAGGTCGTCGAAGTCCATGGCGTTGGCCTGCCGCAGCCGCCGCTGGTACGCGGTGTACGCCTCGGCGAGCACCTGCTCCTGGTGCGGGCTCGCCTCCCCCACGCGCCCGGCGAACGTCTCCTCGTCGACGAGCTCGTTCTTGAGGTTGGAGACCTGGTGGCTGAACGAGCGCGGGTTGTAGCGCTTGGGGTCGAGGTCCATGTCGCGCAGCACCATCGACATGAGGCGCTGCGAGTCGGCGGCGTCGTAGATCGAGAACGTCGAGCGCAGGCCGACCTTGTCGGCCTCACGGCGCAGGATCCGCACGCACGCGCTGTGGAAGGTCATGACCCACATCGCCCGCGCCCGCGCCCCGACGAGCGTCGACACCCGCTCACGCATCTCGGCGGCGGCCTTGTTGGTGAACGTGATGGCGAGGACCTGCCCCGGCTGCACCCCGCGCGCGGCGAGGAGGTGGGCGATGCGCTGGGTGAGCACCCGGGTCTTGCCCGAGCCCGCCCCGGCGACGATGAGCAGCGGGCCGCCGTCGTGGAGCACGGCCTCGCGCTGCTGGGGGTTGAGGCCGGCGAGCAGCGCCTCGGGGTCGGGTCGCGCCGCTGCGGGGCCGCCATCGGGCCCGAGCCCGGCCGCTGCGGCCTCGGCCCAGGTGGGGACGCCGGCCGCGTTGACGAGGGCCGCGTGGGCGCTGGCGTGGGTCGCGGGGTCGACGTGCGGCTCGTGCCGCGGGTCGCCGAAGTCGAGGCCGTCGAACAGGGTGCTCATGTCGGGGCCAACCCTACGTCGCCGGACCGACGACGCCGACGTCGCGCCCGAGGCAGGGGCACGACGAGGCGGCCGGGACCACCACCGAGGTCCCGGCCGCCCGTGGCGGGTGCGCTCCGCAGGGGCTCAGGAGCGCGTCACCGCCGGATCGTGCGGCTGTCGGAGGGTCAGCCGCACCGGGGGTCGTCGATCGTCTCGTCCGACGCGGTCGTCGGCGAGGAGGGCCTGGGTGCTGCTCATGGGCGCCTCCCTCTCTGCCGTCGGGCGTTGGTCCGTGGAGGAGACGTTAAAGGTTTGTCGAGTGTCTGTCCATCCGCTGTCGAAGGTTCACCCCGGTGGACCCCGACGACCGTCGCCGGTGGACCCCGACGACCGTCTCGGGTGCCCCCCGGCACCGGCATCCCCACCGTGGGTGCCTCCACGTCCTACCGTGGTCGTCATGGCCTCGCGCAAGGGTGAGTTCGGGGAGCCCGTCGTCCTCGACGTCGACGGTTTCGACGTGCGGGTCTCCAGCCCCGACCGCATCTACTTCCCCGCCCGTGGGGAGACCAAGCTGGACCTCGTGCGCTACTACCTCTCGGTCGGCGACGGCATCGTCAACGCCCTGCGCGAGCGGCCGTGCATGCTCCACCGCTTCCCCGACGGGGTCGCCGGTGCGAAGGTGCACCAGAAGCGGCTCCCCCGAGGTGCGCCCCCATGGGTCGAGACCGTCCGGCTGCACTTCCCGCGCTATGGGCTGCACGCCGACGAGCTGTGCGTCACGCGGCTCGCCGACGTCGCGTGGGCCGTGCAGATGAGCACCGTGGAGTTCCACCCGTGGAACAGCCGGCGCGCCGACACCGAGAAGCCCGACGAGTGGCGCATCGACCTCGACCCGATGCCCGACGCGCCGTTCTCGCGGGTGCGGCGGGCGGCCCACGTCGCCCACGAGGTGCTCGACGAGCTCGGAGCCGTCGGCTGGCCGAAGACGAGCGGGGGCAACGGTCTCCACGTGTACGTGCGGATCCGACCCGACCACGGGTTCGGCGACGTGCGCCGCGCCGCCCTGGCGTTCGCCCGGGAGGTCGAGCGCCGCCTGCCCGACGACGTCACGACGACGTGGTGGCGCAAGGACCGCGACCCCGAGGCGGTCTTCGTCGACTACAACCAGAACGCCCGCGACCACACGATCGCAGCGGCGTACTCGGTGCGCGGCAACGACATCGGGACCGTGTCGACGCCCATCCGGTGGGACGAGGTCGACGACGTCGAGCCGCGCGAGCTGACGATCGCCACGGTGCCCGGGCGTCACGCGGCACTCGGTGACCTCCACGCGGGCATCGACGACGCCGTGTTCGACATCGCCCCGCTGCTCGAGTGGGCCGACCGCGACGACGCCGAGGGGGCCGAACCGCCGCCCGAGGCCGAGGACGACACCGGGAAGCCCTGATGGACCTCGTCGTCGCACCGGGTCCCGGTGTGCCGCAGGGCCTCACGATTCCTGCAGGCGAGCTCGTCGAGAGGTTCTCGCGCTCCTCCGGGCCGGGCGGCCAGGGGGTGAACACCGCCGACAGCCGGGTCGAGCTCGAGCTCGATGTCGTGGCATGCGGCGGGTTGACGCCGACCCAGCGGCGTCGCGTGCTCCGCGCCCTCGACCCGCGCCTCGTGGGCGGACGCCTGCTCGTCGTCGCGGCGTCGGAGCACCGGCAGCAGCGACGCAACCGGGTCGCCGCCCGCGAGCGGATGGCCGAGCTGCTCCGTGACGCGATGGCTCCCCCACCGTCCCCGCGTCGGGCCACCCGGCCGACCCGGGCATCGCGCGAACGCCGGCTGTCGGCCAAGCGTCGCCGCGGCGAGACGAAGGCGGGGCGCGCGCGGCCGGCATCCGACGCCTGACCCGCACACCCCCGCGGGCTCAGGAGCAGTTCGCGGGCTCAGGGCCTGCTACGGCCCTGAGTCGACGAAGTGCTCCTGACTTCGCGTTGGCGGGGAACGGGCGTCAGGATGCCGTGTGCTTGCCGACGAGGGCGACGACCTCCGCCGCGCACCCCCACGAGAGCGTCACGCCGGCGCCGCCGTGGCCGTGGTTCGTCACGACGAGGCGCCCGCTGCGCTCGGACGCCGCCAGCGAGACGGAGGGCGCGACCGGCCGCAGCCCGACCCGGGAACCCAGCACCGCGGCATCCGCCAGCTCGGGCACGACGGCGCGCACCCGCGCGACGATGTCGTCGTGCACCCTCGGGTCGGGTTCGGTGTCCCACTCGCCCTCGACGTCGGTGCCACCGCAGACGACCCAGCCGGGATGCGGCAGCGCGTAGACCATGCCGTCGGGGTGCGCGTCGTCGACGACCCACCGGTGCAGGCCCGGGTTCTCGAGCAGCGCGACCTGCCCGCGCGACGGCATCCCGCGGTCGTCGCCGACGAGCGGCCCGGACTGCAGACCCGCGGCGACGACGACGACCTGGGCAGCCACCGGGTCGAGGTCGTCGAGGTGCTCGACGTGGGCGTCGGCGAGCTCGACCCCGGCCTCGCGGCAGCGGTCCTCGAGCCAGGGCAGGAAGACCGGCATCGTCACGAGCGGCACGGTCGCGACGACACCGCCCGTGGCCCCTGGCGGCAGCTCGTGCGCGGCAGCCTCCCGCCAGCCCGGCAGCCCCTGGGTCCACCACCGGTCGGGGGCTCCGCGCTCGACGACGACCCCATCGCGCAGGGCGACCCCGCTCGACGGGTCCGCGGCCAGGGCGGCGAAGCGCTCGCGGGCCACGCTCCCCCAGCGCAGCACCCGGTCGCGCGGGTCGACGTGGTACGGGAACCACAGGCCCCCGGCCAGCGCCGAGACGGTGTCGGCGACCGGTGCGTCGCGCACGCAGCGCACGACGTGCCCGGCGCGGGCCAGCTCGAGGGCCGTGGTGAGCCCGACGACTCCACCACCGACGACCGTCACGCGCGCCATGCCACCATCCTCCCCTAGCCTCGGCGGCATGGGACGGCGCGACGTGGGACCGCTCGGGGGTCTCGACCCCCACCCCGTCACGGGCGACCTGTTCCCCTCCCCCGTGCCCGCGGGCAGCGGCTGGCCGGGTGACCCTGCGACCTCCGACACGCCCGTCGCGGGCACCCCCGCCGCGGTGCGACGGCTCGCGGCGAGCGCCGGCGACGTCGCCGAGCTCCAGGCGCGGGTCTCGGTGTGCCGGGCCTGCCCCCGCCTCGTCCGGTGGCGCGAGGACGTCGCCGTGTCGGGGCGTCGGGCGTCGTTCGCGGACCAGCCGTACTGGGGGCGGCCGGGCCCGTCGTTCGGCGACCCGGACGCCGACGTCCTCCTCGTCGGCCTCGCCCCGGCGGCCAACGGCACGAACCGCACCGGCCGGATGTTCACCGGCGACGCGTCCGGCGACGTGCTGTACGCGGCGCTGCACCGCACGGGGTATGCCGCCCTCCCGACGTCGGTGGCGGCCGGTGACGGCCAGGCGCTCACCGGCATCCGCATCGTCGCGGCGGTGCGGTGCGCTCCGCCCGAGAACCGCCCGACGCCCCGGGAGCGCGCGACGTGCGCGGCGTGGCTCGAGCGCGACCTCGAGCTCTCGGCGCCGCGCCTGCGTGCCGTGTTGTGCCTCGGTGCGATCGGCTGGGACGCCACGCTGGCCGCCGTGCGATCCCTCGGCTGGGACGTGCCTCGCCCGAAGCCGCGGTTCGGCCACGCGCGTGAGGTCGCCCTGACGACGGCCGATGGTCACGGTGTCCGGCTCGTCGGCTGCTACCACGTCAGCCCCCACAACACGTACACCGGACGGCTCACCCCGGACATGCTCGACGACGTGCTCCGCTCGCTGCGCAGGTAGTCGGCGTGGCGTTTCGACCACAGGGTGTGCGGTCTTGCGGTGTCGTCCACGGGGCGTGCGGTCGGGCGGCGTCCCGAGCAGGGGGTGCGGTCGGGCGAGGGCGTCCAGAGGGCGGTGCGGTCGGCGGGAATGTCCACAGGGCGTGCGGCCGGGCGGGGCGTCCACAGGGCGTGCGGTCCGTTGTCGTCGTCCACAGTGGGTGGCGGGCCCAATGGGCCTGTCAGTGGACACGTGTACGGTTTTCGTATGAGGGGGAGATCGGGTTTCGAGGGGTCGGGCGGCAGCCCGGGGGTGGCTGTGCCGCAGCCGGTGACGGATGCCCTTCCGCCCGGTGAGCTGGTCGCTGCGCCTGGTGGTGGGGCCGTGCCGCCCGGTGAGCGGGTCGCTGCGGCTGGCGGTGCGGCCGTGCCGTCCGGCGGGGATGCCGTGCCGTGCGGTGGTGGCGGTGTCGCGCCTGGGGTCGGCGGTCAGGTCTCCGCCGCCGGTAGCGGGGATGCCGTGACCGAGGGTGCCGTGGCCCGACCGGTGTCGGAGGGCGGACCGCCCGGCGGGGACGCCGCCGCGCCTGGTGGTGGTGTGGTGGGGCCGGTGGTGGCGTTCCAGGGGTGGCTGGCGGGGGTGGATGTCGGGGGGCTGAGCGACGCGGAGCGGGTGGACCTGGTCGGGGTGTTGGAGCGGGTCAAGGGGTCGGTGTGTGCGGTGCAGGCGCGGGCCACGGATGCGGTGCGGTGCTCGCGGGAGGTGGTGGCGCCGGTGGACGCGGCCCGTTCGGTGGGGTCGGTGGTGGCGTTGGCGCGCCGGGAGTCCCCGTCGGCGGGGGACCGGTTGGTGGGGGTGGCCCGGGCGTTGGTGCACGAGATGCCGGTGACGATGGCCGCCCTGGCGGCCGGGGTGATCTCGGAGCGGCATGCGGTGGCGGTGGTGGCGGCCACGGCGTGCCTGTCCCGGGAGGATCGGGGGGTGGTGGATGCCCGGGTGGGTCCGGTGCTGCCCGGTGTGGGGGTGCAGGGTGCTGCGGGTGCGGCGGGGCGGGTGGCGGCGGAGCTGGACGCGGCGGCGGTGGTGGCCCGGCGGGCGGCGGCGGTGGCTTCGCGGCGGGTGACGACCCGCCCGGCCCCGGATGGGATGGCGTACCTGTGCGTGTTGGGTCCGCTCAAGGAGGTGGTCGGGGCGTACGCGGCGGTGCGGGCCCGGGCCCGGGCGGTGGTGTCCGGGCAGTGCCCTGAGGAGGGTCCGCAGGGTCGGGGGGTGGGGGCGGTGATGGCCGATACCGCGTTGCGGGTGTTGTCCGGGCGGGCCGTCGGTGAGGTCACTGCGGTGGAGGTGCACCTGGTGATCACCGACATGGCGTTGTTCGGGGTTGGGGATCCCAAGCGGTCGGTCAACGAACCGGCTCGTATCCCCGGCCACGGCAGTGTGCCCGCCCCGATCGCCAGGGCCTGGCTGCGCGAGGACCTCCCCGACACCGAAGACGACGACGGCGGACCCGACGACGCCGCTGCACGTGGAGGCACCGTGCCCGACGACCACGTGCCCGACGAGCCCGTGCCGAACGATCCGGTGCCCGACGAGGCGCCCGACGACGTACCTGGAGTCGACGACGTCGTGCCCGACGAGACGGAGTCCGGCGAGGGGACCGAGGACGCTGACGGTGACGTCACCCCGCGCCAAGAGCCCGTGCCCGACGAGCCTGTCCTGGACGTGCTGCGCGACGACGCTGACGCCCTGCACGACGACGCTGAACCAGGCGACGCCCAGTGCGGCGAGGCTGGACGTGACGAGGTCCCCGAGGGTGCGGTCGTGGACGAGGCCGTGGCCGACCCCGCGAGGGCCGAAGCCACAGCTGATGGTCCCGCCGGCGCCGGGGCCGACCCCGCGGGGGCCGAAGCCACAGCTGATGGTCCCGCCGGAGGCGCCACGGCTCGACCCCGGGGTGGGCAGCCGCCGGGCAGCCCAGCACGGGGTGCGCCCCCGCCTGGGCGTGCCCGACCGCACCCCAGTGCGCCGCCGGAGCGTTCGCACCCACCGACGCCCGGGTCCGCCGTCGGCGCCGGGCCGGGAACCCGGGCTCGGAAGCCCGAGGCGGGTTCCCGGGTGGCGCGGGTGTGGCTGCGTCGCCTGTACACCAGCCCGGACGGGCGCGACCTGGTCGGCATGGACTCACGACGGCGCACGTTCTCGGGGTTGCTGCGCCGGATGCTGGTGCTGCGCGACGACGTGTGCACCACCCCGTGGTGCCAGGCCCCGATCGTGCACGCCGACCACGCCCACCCGGCCCGGGCCGGCGGGGTGACCGGGTACGGCAACGGCGACGGGCGGTGCGCGAGGTGCAACCAGGTCAAGGAGGCCCCGGGGTGGTCGGTGCGGGTCATCGACGACGGCCTGCCCGGGCGGCACCGGCCGCGGCAGGTCGAGGTGACGACCCCGACCGGGCACACCTACCGCTCCGTCGCCCCGCCGATCACCGGGTGGGGGTGGGAGGAGAGGCCCGGCCCGCACATCCCCCGGCCCGCAGGCGACCAGGACCTCGGCGCCGAGCACTCCTCCATCCCCGCCACACCCGCCATGGAGTCCGACGCACGGCGCTCCCAGCGAGCCCGCGACCCCGAGCGGGCGGACACCCTCCGTCGGCCGGCCTGAGCGTCGAGGGCGCGACAACGGCCAAGCGTCCCGGCGCTCGAGAGGCCGCACGTCGTCGACGTGCTGGGCTCAGTCTGACCGAGGCCGGACGAGGCGCCGGCGACCTACGCTGGCACCATGACCTCACGCACCGGACCCGCCCTCGTCGTCACCGGCCACGGCGGCCGCGACGTGCTCGCCGTCGAGGAGCGCCCCGCGCCCGCACCGGGGCCCGGGGAGGTGCTCGTCGAGGTCACCGCCGCCGGGGTCAACTTCATTGACGTCTACCAGCGCGAAGGCACTTACCCCGTGGCGACACCGTTCGTGGCCGGCAACGAGGGTGCGGGAACGGTCGTGTCGACCGGCGAGGGAGCCGGTGGTCTTGCGCCGGGGGCTCGAGTCGCCTGGCCGCAGACGCTCGGCAGCGCTGCCAGGTACGTCGTCGTCCCGGCATCCGAGGCGGTCGTCGTACCCGACGGGGTCGACCTCGAGACGGCCGCGGCCGTCATGCTCCAGGGCCTCACCGCGCACTACCTCACGACGAGTACGTATGCCGTGCGCCCAGGGGACGTCGCCCTCGTCCACGCCGCAGCCGGTGGGGTCGGCCAGCTGCTCGTGCAGCTCGTCCGGGCTCGCGGCGGCGTCGTCGTCGCGACGGCCGGCGGACCCGAGAAGTGCGCGGCCGTCCGCGAGCTCGGCGCCGAGCACGTCGTCGACTACCGGGCCGTCGAGGACCTCGCCGCAGAGGTGCGCGCGCTCACCGGCGGACGCGGGGTCGACGTGGCGTACGACGGGGTCGGCAAGGACACCTTCGACGCGTCACTGGCGTCGCTGAGGCCGCGTGGGACGCTCGCCCTCTTCGGCGCCGCGAGCGGTCAGGTGCCACCCGTCGACCTCCAGCGGCTCAACGCCGGAGGCTCGCTGTTCGTCACCCGCCCCAAGCTGCTCGACCACGTCGCGACGCGGGACGAGCTCGAGTGGCGGGCAGGGGAGGTGTTCGGCGCCGTCGCCGACGGCAACCTCCGCGTGACGATCGGCGGCCGCTACGCGCTCACCGACGCGGCCGCGGCCTACGCCGACCTCGAGGGCCGGCGCACCCGGGGCAAGCTCATCCTCATCCCCTGACCGCTTCATCCCGACCTCGTGCGGGTTGCCCACGGTTCTCTAGCGGTTGCGGGCCGAGAACCGCAGACAGGTCGCACGAAGTCGGTGAGGCGCCGCCGGAAGACGACGTCGGGAGTCGGGGAGCGGCGGGCCGAGAGCCGGGCTGGGTCAGGGTTCCCTCGGATGCCGGATGGCCGGGTTCAGCGGATGCCGGATGGCCGGGTTCAGCGCCAGAGGACCGCGATGGCGGTGTTGAGCAGGGCGAGCGCGCCGGCGGCGGTCACGAGCTGGGCCCGGGCGCCCTGGCCCTTGCGCTCCTTCGCGGCGGCGATCTCCGCACAGGCGGCGACGGCGATCGCGACGAGCAGCTTGACGCCCACCTTGACGTGGTTGAGGTCCTCGTCGCCCGCCTCGGCGAGACCCACGAGCACGAGGCCGGTGAGCAGCTGGGCACGCGCACCCCAGACCAGGGCCGGGGTCGCGACGCCGCGCGCGACGAACACGGCACTGCCGACGATCGCGGCCATGCCGAGCAGGTGGGCGAGGACGAGAAGGTGCTCGAGGAACTCCATGGCCGACACCCTAGGTCCCGCCCCCTCCCCCGCCGCCGGCACCCCCGAGCGCCGACTCGGGAGGGTCCCCGGCAGCCGACCGGCAGCTACATATCAGAGGAGGCGGCGGCCCATGGCCCAGGCGGTGAGCTCGTGCCGGGACGACAGCTGGAGCTTGCGCAGCACCGACGACACGTGCGTCTCGACGGTCTTGACCGAGATGAACAGCTCCTTGGCGACCTCCTTGTACTGGTAGCCGCGGGCGATGAGCCGCATGACCTCGCGCTCGCGCGCGGAGAGCCGGTCGAGCTCCTCGTCCACCTCGGCGATCTCGCCGGCCGCGGCGCCGAAGGCGTCGAGCACGAAGCCGGCCAGCCGCGGCGAGAACACGGCATCCCCGTCGGCGACGCGCCGGATCGCGGTGATGAGGTCGCGCGCCCCGATCGTCTTCGTGACGTACCCGCGCGCCCCGGCCCGGATCACCGCGATGACGTCCTCGGCCGCGTCGGACACCGACAGCGCGAGGAAGCGCACCGGCGTCCCGGCGGCGGTCTCGACCCCCATGCACCCGCGGATGACGTCGACACCGCCGTTGCCCGAGCCGCCGGGCAGGTGCACGTCGAGCAGCACGACGTCGGGCGTCTCGGCCCGGATGACGGCGACGGCGGTGTCGACGTCGGGGGCCTCCCCGACGAACTCGCACACCGCGGGCCCTCCCGCGGCCGACATCGCCTCGGTCAGCTCGGCGCGCACCCCGGTGCGGAACATCCGGTGGTCGTCGACGAGCACGACGCGCACCGGTCCCGCGGGCGGACCCCCGGACCGGCTCGGGCCGCTCGGGCCGCTCGGGCCGCTCGGGCCGCTCGGGCCGCTCGGGCCGCCGGGCCCTCCGGTCGGGCGGGTGGGGCCGCGGGAGCCGCTGGAGCCCCCCGTGGGGCCGGTCGGAGTGGTCTGGCTCATGGCTGTCCTTCCTCGAGCGGTGGCAGCCGCAGCTCCACCTCGGTGCCGTCGTCCCTGCGGCGCACCCGCGCCGTCCCGCCGTGCCGCTCCATCCGACCGAGGATCGACTGCCGGACGCCGAGCCGGTCGGTCGGCACGGCATCGAGGTCGAAGCCGTCGCCGCGGTCCCGCACGAAGGCCTCGACGCCGCTCGGCCCGATCTCCACGTAGGCCGTGACCGGGGTGCCGCCGTGCCGCACGGCGTTGAGCAGCGCCTCGCGCATCGCCTGGGCGAGGGCCGCACCGTGCGGCTCGTACGGCCGGTCGCCGGTCACGACGAGGTCGATCGCGACCCCGTGGACGTCCTCGACGTCGTGCGCCACCTCGGTGACCGCGGCGGCGAGCGTCGACTGCGAACCCTGCGGCCCGGCGTACAGCCACGAGCGCAGTTCGCGCTCCTGCGCCCGGGCGAGCCGGGTCACGGCGGCGGCATCCCCCGCCTGACGCTGGATGAGGGCCAGCGTCTGGAGCACCGAGTCGTGCAGGTGTGCCGCGATGTCGGCGCGCTCGGTGGCCCGGGCGGCGGCCACCTGCTCACGGCGCAGGTCACCCCACAGCCGCAGCGCCCACGGCGCCGCGATGATGAGCGCGCCGACGAGGACGGCGACAGCGGCGAGCAGGGCGTCCCACACGGCCGTGATCGACTGGCCGCGCGTCACGAGGACGAGGATGCCGGTGACGGCCAGTCCCGCTCCGAGGGCCACGCGCACCCATCCGAACCGGGCCGCACCCGACCCGGCTCCGAGCCAGCGGGAGCGCTGGGCGTCGTCGAGGTTGGACCACGCGACGACGGCCCCGACGGCGATCGTGAACAGCGGCACGAGCACCGAGCCGATGAGCGAGCCACCGAGCACGGGGGTGACGAGCACCGCGCCGACGACGACGAGCACCCCCCCGACCGCGATGACGAGCCCCCACTGGCGCCGCTCGGGGGGCGCCTCGGCGAGCCCGGTCACCGGGTCGGTCGTGAGGTCCTCCTCGGGCGTCAGGGCCCACAGGAAGACGTAGGCGACGGCGCCGGCACCACCCGCGAGGGTCAGCAGGACGAAGCCCCAGCGCACGAGCCGCGTCGACAGCCCGAGGTGGCGGGCGACCGCGGCGCTGACGCCCGGCGTCCAGCCCCGGCCGCGGGCGCGCACCATCGGCGGTCGTGCCGGCCGGTGCGACCCGCCGTGGCTGCCGGCCCCGAGGTCGGGGCCGGCACCGCTCCCGAGGTGCAGCGGGGCGGCCGCGGGCTCGTAGGGTGTCGGCACCCCTCCATCCTGACGTACTCCGGGGCTCGAGCGGGCTCCTCCCGGGGTCGGCTCAGGGGGGGGTCAGGGTCGACCCTCATGGCGCGACCGGACTCCCCGGGACCACGCTGTGGGTATGACGCAGAACCCCACACCGAACGCGCCCCCCCAGGGCACCTCGTTCCTCGACGACACCTTCGCCCGGCTGCGGGCCAGCGGCTACGAGCGCGACACCGAGGGGCGGTGGTTCGGCGGCGTCTGCTCCGGGCTCGCGCACCGGTTCGGCGTCGACCCGATCCTCATCCGCGCCGCGGCGATCGTGCTCGCCTTCCTCGGTGGCCTCGGCCTGACGGCCTACGTCCTCCTGTGGCTCCTCATGCCCGACCGCCGCGGCGACATCCTCGCCGAGCGCGCCGTCCGGCACGGCGAGCTCGGCCCGATCGCGCTGCTCGTGCTCGCCGGCTTCCTCGTTCTCGGCGGGATCGTCTCGATCGGCCAGGGCGACGGCTGGATCGCGCCGCTGTGGCTCATCCCTGTGGCCGTCGTCGCCTGGTTCGTCATCAGCCGCGGCCGCAGCGGCGGTGCCGCACCGTGGACGACCGGCGGCACCCCACCCCCGCCCCCCGTGCCCCCGGGCACGCCACCACCCCCGCCTTCGTCAGGAGTCGCCATGTCCACACCCACGACGATGTCCGCCGCCCAGCAGGCGGCGGCCCCCACCCGGCCCGTACCCACGGGCCCACCCGCCCCGACGCCCTACGGGACCCCGACCCCGCCGCCGTACGGGACCCCCGCGGGCGGCCAGTACCCCGGCCCCTACGGCGGGCGCCCGGTGCCCCCGGCACCCCCGCGCCCCGTCGGGCCTCCCCCGCCTCCGCAGCCCCGGCGCCGTCGCCCGAGCGCCTTCGTCGGCCTGATGTCCCTCGGCGTGGCCCTGGTCGGCCTCGGTCTCGGCGCCGCCCTCGACGGGCCGCTCGGCTTCCCGGGCAGCTCGGCGACCCTCGGCTTCCTCATCGCGCTCGTCGGGGTCTCGGTCGTCGTGCTCACCCTCGGCCTCACCGGCCGGGCCTCGGGCTTCAGCGGCTTCCTCACCGTCGTCCTCGCCCTCCTGCTCGTGACCTCCTCGGCCGCGTCGCGGATCGAGGTGCGCGACGGGGTCGGCGAGCGCACGTGGACCCCGGTCCCCTCCTCGGGGGTCACCCGGTACGAGCTCGGGGCCGGCGAGGCAACCCTCGACCTCAGGCAGCTCGACTCCGCCACGGTGTCGGCGACGCCCCAGAGGATCACCGTCGAGATGGGTGCCGGCGACCTCCGGATCCTCGTCCCGAACGGCCTCGACACCCGCGTCGACGCCAGCGTCGGCTTCGGCGACATCAGCCACCGTGGCGGCATCGGCGGCAGCACGGACACGAGCGGCACCGACCGCAGCACCTCGACCGTCATCGGCGAGCAGCCCGTCCAGGTCGTCGTCGACGCCGAGCTCGGCTTCGGCCAGATCACCATCCAGGAGCAGTGATGACCAGTCCCAGCACACCCCCCACCCCCCGCGAGGACACCCTCGCCGACGAGGTCTTCGTCGACGACACCCGCACGACCCCGCAGCCGCCGCCGACCCCGGGAACCACCCCCGCCACGGCATCCGCCGCGCAGCAGACGACGACGCAGCCGACGACGACGCAGCCGACGACGGCGGCCACCGAACCCACGTACCTGCGCGGTCCCGCCCCGTTCGCGGTCGTGCTCGGGATCCTCGGTCTCGTCATCGCGGGCGCCACACTCGTCGCCGAGCTCACCGACCTCTCGGTGCCCTGGACCGACCTCGGCCCGTGGAGCGTCGTCGCGGCCGGCCTCGTCGTACTCATGGTGGGCGCGACCGGCCTGCGCGGCAGCCGCACCCGCGACTGACCGTGCGATCAGGCGAGGCCCACCGCACGCAGCGCGGGCGGCACGCTCGCCACGACCTCGACCGACGCCAGCTCATCGAGCGGAACCCACCGCGCGTCGGACGTCGACCCGCCCACGTCGTTCACGACGGGGCGGGTCGGCCGTGGGCAGCGGGCCGTGTGCAGCAGCCGCACCGCGTGGTAGTCCTCGAGGCCGCGCGCCGAGCGGCCCACCCAGTGCTGCGTCATGACGTCGACGAGGCGCACCTCGTCGACGACCTGCCCGGTCTCCTCGCACAGCTCGCGGACGACCGTCGCCTCGGGGGACTCGCCCGGGTCGATGCCACCGCCGGGCAGGTTCCACCGCCCGGCGGCCCCGGTGCGCGGGGCGAGCTGGGTCAGCAGGAGCCGTCCCTCGGCGACGACGACGGCGTAGGCCGCGACCCGCTGGTGCGGCTCGATCCGCGACCGCTCGGCGTGGGTCAGGCCCGGCCCCTCCGCCGCCCCGACGGCGGGCACGGCGGGCACCGGCGCCACGGCGTAGCGCAGGGTGAGGTCGCCGAGCACCCCCACCGCCGCCACGACCCGCCCCGCCCAGCCCCGAGCCTCGAGGGCGGTGACCGGGTCGTCGCCGTGGCCGAGGGGGAAGCTCGCGACGACCCGGCCCGCACCGTCGGTGCCGACGACGGTGATCACGCGACCGGGACCCCGGCCCGGTGGTACTCGCCGAGGGTGACCTCCACGACGCCGGGCCAGTCCTGCGCGGGAGCGGTGGCGAGCAGGTGAGCGTGCATCGTGCCCCGGAGCGCGTCGTCCCCGGCGAGTCGGGCGAGCGCCGACGCGAGGGCGGCGTCGGTGTCGGCGAGCAGCCCGTCGACTCCGTCGGTGACGAAGTCGTCGGCGCCCGTGCCGCGCCGGGCGACGACCGGCAGGCCGGCCGCGCGGGCCTCGAGGGTGGCGATGCCGAACGCCTCGAGCCGGGTCGTCGACAGGTAGACGTCCGCCCCGTGGTGCAGGCGGCGCAGCTCGTCCTTCGTGACCCGCCCGGGCAGGTCGACCCAGTCCATGCCACGGGTGCGCAGGTGGCGTTCCATGAGCCACCGCTGCGGCCCGGCGCCGACGATCGTCGCGCGCAGGGGCACCGCGGGGTCCAGGGCCGCGCGGGCGGCGCGGAGCACCTCGAGCATCGCGACCGGGCGCTTGCGGGTCACGAGGCGCATCGCCGACACGACGTGGACCGGGTGCCCCGCCGCGGCGGCCGGGCCGGGGTGCCACCACGCCGCCTCGACGCCGTTGGGCACGACCCGCACGTCCGCGCCACGCGCGGCGGCCGACACGCGCCGTGCCGCCATGGAGGACACGGCGTTGAGCGCGACACCGCGCCGTGCCCAGTGCGCGAGGTGACCGACGGTCCGCATGAGCCAGCCCGACCGGTCGATGACGCAGTGGAAGGTCGCCGTCACGGGCACCCCCACCGACAGGGCGACCGGAACGAGCTCGGTGGCGAACGGGCTGAGCACCCCGAGGTGGGCGTGGGCGACGTCGAAGCCCCCGGCATCCAGCCGCCGCCGCACCTCACGCGGCGCGAACGGGTTGACCGGGATGCCGCCGGGCACCGGGATCGCGAACCGGTGGACGACGACGCCGTCGTCACCGCGCTGCGTGGCGCCGCCGCGCTCCCCGTCCGGGCCGGCCGTCGCCGTGAAGACCTCGACCTCGTGGCCGGCGGCGACGAGCCGGCGGGAGAGGTCGCGCACCTGGCTCTCGATGCCGCCGAGCCGCGGCGGGTAGCAGTCGGTGAGCATGGCGACCTTCACGAACGGACAGCCTGCCATGCGCGAGGATGGTCGACGATGTCCCGCACGATCGTGGCGTTCCATGCCCACCCCGACGACGAGGCCCTCCTCACGGCGGGCACGATGGCACGCCTGGCCGACGAGGGTCACCGGGTCGTCCTCGTGCTGGCGACGGACGGCGGCGCCGGCCTCGCGGCCGAGGAGCTGCGCCGTGGCGGCGGCCTCGGGACCCGGCGCCTCGAGGAGGCGCGGCGCTCCGCACAGGTGCTGGGGGTCGCGCGGGTCGAGTGGCTCGGCTACGCCGACAGCGGCAGCGGCCCGCGGCCCGAGCCCGATGTGCCGGGGGTCGTCCGCTTCTGCCGGGCTCCCCTCGACGAGGCCGCGGAACGGCTCGCGGCGGTCCTGCGCACCGAGCGCGCCGACCTGCTCCTGTCCTACGACGCCAACGGCGGCTACGGGCACCGCGACCACGTGCGGGTCCACGAGGTCGGCGCCCTGGCGGCGCGGATCGCCGGCACCCCGCGGGTGCTCGAGGCGACCGTGCCCCGCGACACCATCGTGCGGGCGGTGCGGGCCGTCGGACGCGTCTACCGGTTCCCGGCCGAGTTCGACCCGACGAGCCTCGATCGGGCCTTCTCGGCGCGCTCCGACATCACCCACCGCATCGACGTGCGGCGCCACGTGCGGGCCAAGCGGGACGCGATGCGGGCGCACGCGTCGCAGGCGACCGGCGGCGGCGCGGCATCCGTCGGCGAGGGCGGGCAGACCGGCGACCGCACCCTGGCCGCGTTCCTGCGCATCCCCCGGCCCGTCTACGATCTCGTCTTCGGGAGGGAGTGGTTCCGCGACCCGTCCCTGCCCGCGGGCGGCCCCGTACGCACCGCCATCTTCGAGGGAGACCCGTGAGCGCGCACACGAGGAAGGTCGCGCAGGCCGTCGTCGGCCTCGGCCTCGCCGCCGTGCTCCTCATCTGGGGCCTGCCCCACTTCGCGAAGACGTCGTGGGGTGACATCTGGGCCGTCATCACGACCGTCCCGCTGTCCCACGCGCTCGGCTACCAGCTGCTCATGCTCCTCGGGCTGTGGTGCTACACCTTCACCTTCACCGGCTCCCTCCCCGGGCTGACGCACGGCAAGGCGCTCATCGTCAACCTCTGCGGGTCGTCGGTGTCGAACCTGCTGCCGGGCGGCGGGGCCCTCGGGCTCGCCGCCACGTACGCCATCTGCCGGTCGTGGGGGTTCACCCGCCGGGCGACGTCGACCTCGGTCATCGTGACCGGCGTGTGGAACGTGCTCGCGCGCATCGCGCTGCCCGTGGGCGCCATCGCCACTCTGTGGTTGAGCGGGGTGGCCCTGCCGTCCGTGCTCACCGAGCTCGCCGTCGCGGGCATGCTCACGGGGGTCGCGATCCTCGGTGCGCTCATCTCGATCATGACGAGCGAACGGGCTGCCCAGGCCATCGGCCGGGGGCTCGACGCTGTCATCGGCCCGCTCGTGCGCCGCCGCCACCCGGCCTCCACGATGCGCGTGTCCGACCTCGTCCACGACCTGCGTGCGCGGATCAACGACGTCGTGTCGAACGGCTGGTGGTCGATGTCGCTCGGCATGGTCGGCTTCTTCGCCGCCTACTTCGTGCTCTTCGTGCTCATCATGCGCGGCACCGGCGTCACGCTGCCGCTCACCCTGCTCTTCGCGGCGTTCGCCATCGGACGCCTGCTCACCACCATCGGCGTCACACCCGGGGGCGTCGGCGTCACCGAGACCGCGACCTCGGCCGTCCTCGTCGCGTGGGGGGCCGACCCCGCCGGGGCCACCGCCGGCGTCGTCCTCTTCTCGATCTTCACGCACCTCATGGAGGTGCCCCTCGGGGCGCTCGGCTGGCTGCTGTGGACCGCCAGCCCGAAGGTCGAGCCCCCCGCCGAGGGCGAGGAAGCCGTCTACGCCTGACCCGGACGCAGGAAGACCATCGCCATCGGGGTCTGCTGCGAGCCCTGGCCGAGCGGGTTGTCGGCGAACATCTCCTCGAAGCGGGTCCGGTCACCCGGGGCGTCCGAGCCGAGGACGTTGCGGCCGATGTCGTTGGCGTCCATGATGACCGTCCCCCCGAAGGTCGAGCGCCACGGCTCCGGCACCCGTTCGCGGATCGCGGCACTGAGCCGCGCCGCGACGGCATCCGGGTCCTTGGGCGCGAGCTTCGCCGAGACGTTCGACGGGTAGGCCGAGTACTCCGTGGGCCCGTCGATCGCGCTGATGTCGTTGCCGACGAGCTCGTAGAACAGGCCCTTGCGCCCGGTCACCTTGCCGACGGCCCCGCCGGCGGCGGCGTAGAGCACCCGCGGCAGGCCGGCCTCCTGGATCGCGAGCTGCATCGTGAACGGGCTACCGAGTCCGATGCCGGCCGGCGTGCGGGTGACGTAGCGCGACAGGACGCGCGCCGGACGCCCGACCTTGATGTCCCACACGAAGTAGGAACGGCCCTGGGTGATCGCCACGACCTTCTCGGAGAGGAAGAACCACCACGGCCCGCGGGTCGCCGCCTCGTGCTCGGGCCCTGCGGACGGCAGCCCGGCGAAGAACCGGTCGACGTGCTCGAGCACCCGCGCGTCGAGGTCGTCGTCGCGGCTGAACAGCTCGGTGCGCACGGGGTAGCGCCGCACGTCCTCCCCGAGCGAGGTGACGAGGTCGAGGCTGCGCCCGGCGTTCGGCTCGTAGTCGGTCTTGACGTGCACCGCCTGCTCGGCGGCCGCGGCGTCCGCGTCGGCGTCGTGGTCGTGGTCGTCGATGAACTCGCGCAGCCACAGCTCGAGGTTGATGAGCCGCCAGAACGTCATCGTGTCGACGTCGTTGGCACCCTTGACCCACCCCTCGAACGCCGCGATGACCTCGGCCTGGTCGACGTAGGGCCGGTTGGCGAAGGACTCGCTGAGGAAGATCGAGTAGAAGTGGTTCTTGAGCCGCATGAACCACTCGACCTGCGGGGTCGTGAACCCGATCTTGTTGCGGCGCCGGTTGATCGACTCGGGGAGCAGGTCGCGCGTGGCGTCGCGCAGCACCCTCTTGTTCCAGCCGTCCTTGATGATCGCCTCGTCCGAGAGGCTGAAGACGTACTTGAGCACCTCCTTGTCGAGGAACGGCACGCGCCCCTCGAGCGAGAAGCGCATCGTGTTCTTGTCCTCGTAGCGCAGCAGGCTCGGCAGCGAGTTGTGGAAGAGGTCCTCGACGAGGCGCTTCTTGAGGTTCGCGCCCTCGGAGGAGTAGCGCTCGCCCGAGTGGGCCGCGACGAAGTCCTTCGCGAGCAGCTGGGTCGTGGGCACCGTCTTCTTGAGGGTGAGCTTGGCCTTGAGCTTGAAGCGGCCCAGGCGGTAGAGGACGTCGAGGCTCTTCGCGAGCTCCGAGGCCGCCGCGGTGGCACCCTGGGCCCGCAGCTGGCGCAGGTAGACGAAGTAGTAGGGGATGTAGCCGGCCATCATCTCGTCGGCGCCCTGGCCGTCGAGGAGCACCGTGACGTGCTTCGTGGCCTCGCGCATCACCTGGAACTGCGCGTAGGGGCCGGAGGAGATGAGCGGCTCCTCCTGGGTGCGGACGAAGTCGAGCAGGTCGGCCTTGAACTCGTCGGCCGTCGGCAGGATCTTGTGCGCGTCGACGTGGCCGGTGCAGATGTCGAGGACGTCGTCGACGTAGCGCTCCTCGTCGTTGATCGAGCCCGGGAAGACGGCCGAGAAGGTGTTCTGGCGGGTGCCGACGGACCGTGTCGAGAGCTCGTCCCCCTCGTTGAGGAGCCGGTTGATGATGACGGCCACGGCGCTGCTGTCGAGCCCCCCGGACAGGCTCGTGCCCACCGGGACCTCGGACTGCAGGCGCAGCCGCACCGACTCGACGAGCCGGCGCTCGTACTCCGCGGCGGCCGCCTCGTCATAGGGGCGCTGCTCGGTCGCGAGCTCGAGGAGCTCCTCCTTGAGCCGGGTGAACATCCGCCGCCGGATGCCGGCCGCGTCGGCCTCGAGCAGCTCACCGGGTGCGAGCCGCTCGATGCCGTCGAAGAAGGTCTCGGTGCCGTCCTCGTGGGCGCGGAAGCGCAGGTAGCGGTACACGGAGCGGTCGTTGACCTTCTTCTCGTACAGCCCGCTCGCGAGGATCGGCTTGATCTCGCTCGAGAAGAGGAGCACCTCGCCGTCGCCGCGCGGGTGGCGGACCCGGGCGACGTAGACGGGCTTGATGCCGAAGTGGTCGCGCGCGAGGGTGAGCCGCTGCTCGTGGCGGTCCCAGATGGCCAGGCCGAACATGCCGTTGAAGCGGTCGAAGGCCTCGGGGCCCCACTGGGCGAAGGCCTGGAGCACGACCTCGGTGTCGCTGTCCGTGGCGAAGGTGCGGCCGAGCGCCTCGAGCTCGGCCCGCAGGTCGAGGTAGTTGTAGACCTCGCCGTTGTAGGCGATGGTGTAGCGCCCGTCGGCGGTGTCCATCGGCTGCTGCCCGTGCGCGACGTCGATGATCGACAGCCGTCGGTGCGCGAGCCCGCAGGGCCCGTCGGTGACGATGCCGTCGCCGTCGGGGCCGCGGTGCTGCTGGCAGTCGTTCATGCGCTGCAGGAGCGCGGTGTCGGCGGTGAGCCCGTGGTAGCCGGCGATGCCGCACATGCGTCAGTGGTCCTGTCGTCCTCGGGGGCGGTGCACACGGCACCGGGGGGCGATGCCGTCGGCACCCGTCGGGATGCCGTCGTCCAAGCCTGCCACGGATGCCGGCCCGGTCCGACTCCGCTCCCCCGCGGCATCGGCTCGGCCCGGCTGCGGGTCAGTCGGGCAGGTGCGCGTCGAGCCAGTGGATGACGTCGGCGGTGACCTCGTCGCGGTTGGTCTCGTTGAAGATCTCGTGGCGGGCTCCCGGGTAGAGGGTGCACGTGACGTCGACGACCCCCACGGAGGAGAACTGCTCGGCCACCTCGCGCGGGCCCCTCCCGCGGTCGCCGACGGGGTCCTGGTCGCCGGCGACGAGGAGGATCGGCAGGTCGCGGCGCACGCGCGCCACCCGGCGGCGGTCGTTGACCTCTCCGATGCCGCCGAGCTGGTCCACCCAGAACCCGGACGTGAAGGTGCGGCCGCACAGCGGGTCCGCGACGTAGAGGTCCACCTCGGCCGGGTCACGGGAGAGCCAGTCGGAGTCGGTGCGGTTGGGCTGGAAGGCGGAGTTGAACTGCCCGAACGAGAGCTTGGCGAGGAGGGGGCTGACGTGGCGCCGGCCGCGCAGGCGCGCCTCGAGGCGGGCGATCGCGAGCCCGGCCTTGCCGAGGAGGCCGGGATCGCCCATCGTGCCGGAGAGCACGAGCCCGGCCAGGTCGCGGCTGCCCTCGATGACGTAGGCGCGGGAGATGACCGAGCCCATCGAGTGGCCGAGCAGGAAGACCGGCAGCCCCGGGTGCTCCTCCTGCGCGAAGCGGGTCACGGCGCGCACGTCCTCGACGACGGTGGCCCAGCCGTCCCGGTCGGCGAAGTAGCCGTGGTCGGCCTCGCTCGCGGTGGCGCCGTGGCCGCGGTGGTCGTGGGCGTAGACGGCGTACCCCGCCGCGGTGAGGGCCTCGGCGAGGCGGGCGTAGCGCGCCGAGTGCTCGGCCATGCCGTGCGCGATCTGGACGACGGCCTTCGGCGGGCCGTCGGGCAGCCACCGCAGGGTGTGGAGTGGGATGCCGTCGCTCGCCGTCACCGTCGTCGTCGTGCTCTGCATGGTCGCCGCCTCTGGTTACCGATGGGTATGCCGGGGACAGCCTGCCACGCCGACGGCTCGGGCCACAGCAGTCCCCACCCTCCAGGCGTTCACTCCCACTCGATCGTGCCCGGTGGCTTGCTCGTGACGTCGAGGACGACCCGGTTGACCTCCCGCACCTCGTTCGTGATGCGGGTCGAGATCCTCGCGAGCACGTCGTACGGGACGCGGGTCCAGTCGGCCGTCATCGCGTCCTCCGAGGAGACCGGGCGCAGCACGACGGGGTGGCCGTAGGTGCGACCGTCGCCCTGGACCCCGACGGAGCGGATGTCGGCGAGCAGGACGACCGGGCACTGCCAGATGTCGCGGTCGAGCCCGGCGGCGGTGAGCTCCTCGCGGGCGATGGCGTCGGCGGAGCGCAGCACGTCGAGGCGCTCACCGGTGACCTCGCCGACGATCCGGATGCCCAGGCCCGGGCCCGGGAACGGCTGGCGCCAGACGATGGCCTCGGGCACGCCGAGCTCGAGCCCGACCTGGCGCACCTCGTCCTTGAAGAGCAGCCGCAGTGGTTCGACGAGCTTGAACCGGAGGTCGTCGGGCAGGCCGCCGACGTTGTGGTGGGACTTGATGTTCGCCGTGCCGCTGCCGCCCCCGGACTCGACGACGTCGGGGTAGAGCGTGCCCTGCACGAGGAACTCGACGGGGTGGTCGCCGGCCCCCTCGTGCGCGCCGACGACGTCGCGGGCCGCCTGCTCGAAGACGCGGATGAACTCGCGGCCGATGATCTTGCGCTTCTCCTCGGGGTCGGACACCCCGGCGAGCGCGGTGAGGAAGCGCTCGCGCGCGTCGACGACGACGAGGTCGACCCCGGTGGCCGCGACGAAGTCCTTCTCGACCTGCTCGGCCTCGTTCGAGCGCAACAGCCCGTGGTCGACGAAGACGCAGGTCAGCTGGTCGCCGACGGCCCTCTGCACGAGCGCGGCCGCGACGGAGGAGTCGACGCCCCCCGACAGGCCGCAGATGACCCGGGCGTCGCCGACCTGGGCGCGCACCGCCGAGACGAGGTCGTCGACGACGTTGGCCGCCGTCCACTCCCCGGTGAGGCCCGCCCCACGCAGGAGGAAGTTCTCGAGCACCTGCTGCCCGAAGGTCGAGTGCAGCACCTCCGGGTGCCACTGGACGCCGTAGAGCCGGCGCTCGTCGTCCTCGAAGCCGGCGACGGGCGCACCCGACGTCGTCGCCGTGACCGTCATGCCGGGCGGGGCGGCCGAGACCGAGTCACCGTGGCTCATCCACACCGACTGCTCCGCCGGCTGCCCGTTGAACAGGGTCGACGAGGTGTCGAGGACGCGGGCCGGGGTGGCGCCGAACTCGGACAGGCCGGTCCGCTCGACGGTGCCGCCGAGGGCCTGCGCCATCGCCTGGAAGCCGTAGCACATCCCGAACACCGGCACCCCCGCCTCGAGCAGGGCCGGGTCGAGCGACGGGGCCCCCTCGGCGTACACCGACGACGGCCCACCGGACAGGATGACGGCGGCGGGGTCCTTGGCGAGCAGCTCGGCGACCGGCATCGAGTGCGGCACGACCTCGCTGAAGCAGCTGGCCTCGCGAACCCGCCGGGCGATGAGCTGGGCGTACTGGGCGCCGAAGTCGACGACGAGCACCGGCCGGTCGGCGAGGCGCACCGGCTCGCCGCCCTCGACTACGACGTGGCCGACGCCCTCGTGGGGGCGGGGACGGGGCTCCGTGCGGGGGGCGTCGCTCACGCGGTCAAGGCTACTGGCGCGCGGCGACGAGCCCGGCCTCGACCTCGGCCGCCACCTTGCGCTCGACCCAGAACGACAGGAACGGCACGCACCCGGCGAGCATGACGAGCACCATCCTCGTCAGGGACCAGCCCACCTTGAAGCCGAGCAGCGCCGTGGCGACGAGGTAGACCATGTAGATGAAGCCGTGCGGCTGGGGCCACCAGTGCAGCGGGTTCTCCTCACCCTTCATCCCGAAGCCGTAGGCGAGCACCATCTCGACGACGAGCACGAGCAGCCCCACCCCGACGATGAACGCCATGACCTTGAAGAAGGTCAGCCGCGAGCGGGCGCCCTCGACGTCGTCGATGTGCAGGGCGCCGCCGGCCGTGGCGGTCGGGGCGCCGGGGGCGGGGGTGCTGGGGTCAGTCGTCACGCGCACCATTGTCACCCGCGCCCACCGGGGTCCCCGCGGCGGGCTGCGTCACGGCGATCGCGCCGGATGCCGTGCCGTCCGGTTCCGGGGCTTGCCCGGCGGCCGCTCGCCGGGCCTCCTCGCGCACCATCCGGAACCACACCCAGAAGGCGAAGAGGGCGAACACCCACCACTGCACGGCATACGCCGCGTTGCGCCACTGGATGCTCGTGTCGGCGAGCGGTGTCGGCACCCTCGTGAGCCCGGGCCCGGTCGCCGGGTCCTCGGCCTCGAGGAAGACGAACGCGTTGTAGAGGTCGCCGGGCCAGCTGTTGACGAGGAGCGAGAGGTCGACCGAGCCGATCTGCCCCTCGGGCACCGGCTCGCTCACCGGGGACTCACCGGGGGCCAGCCCGCCGGCGATGGTGAGGGTCCCCGCGGGCGGCGACCCGGCATCCGCGGGGTCGGTGACGAACCCCCGCACGACCGGCAGCGTGGCGCCGCTCGCGTCGACGACGAACGGCGTGAGCACCCACAGGCCGGGCACCCCGTCGAGCAGCCGCCCGGGCACGAGCAGCTGGCCGGTGGCGGCGTAGCGGCCCGTCGCCGTGACCGGGCGGGAGGACAGGTCGTCGCGGAAGGGCGCGTGCGGCTCGAGGACGGTCGTGAGCTCGGCGGGGGCCTGGGCCCGGGCCTGCTCGACCGCCTCGCGGTGGGCGGTGCTCTCGGCGACGCCGAGCTGCCAGCGGCCGAGGAACCCGAAGGCGATGCCGACGGCGATGACGAGCGCGAGGAGCCCGAGGAACCTCGGTCTCAGGGCGGTCCGCAGCACTCTTCGAGGCTACGTCACCGCGACGGCGCGCCCGCTCGCCCGGCCGACCCCCGGCATCCGCACCCCGCCCCACCTCGGAAAACTCGGTGGCTCGCGGGCCGTCCGGCCGCCTAGCGTGGACGGGCGATGAGACACCACTCCTGGCCCTACGCGATCGACGCGGACGCGGCCCCACCTCTCGACGCCGACCGCCTCGTCCTGTGGCTCGGCCGGCGGCAGTGGCGCACCCTGCTCGGCGGGGTGCTCTTCGGCGTGCCGTGGATGCTGTCGGTCGCCCTCGTGCCCGCCGCCATCGGCCGGGCCGTCGACGAGGGACTCGTCGCCCGCGACCCCGGTGCGCTCGTCACCTGGTCGGCCGTCATCATGGGCCTGGGCGTCGTGAGCGCCGTGACGACGAACGGCCGGCACTGGTTCGCCGTGCGGAACTGGCTCGTCGCCTCCTTCCGCACCGCGCTCGTCACCGAGCGGGCGGTGCGGCGGGCCGGCCCCGCCCTGACGCGCGAGCTCCCGGCGGGCGAGGTCGTGACGAGCTTCGCGAGCGACTTCTGGCGGATGGGCAACGCCTTCGACATCACGGCGCGGATGGCCGGCGCCGTCGTGAGCTTCGTCGTCGTCTCGGCGATCCTGCTCCGGGGCTCCGTGCTGCTCGGCGTCATCATGCTCGTCGGGGGCCCGCTCCTGCTCGCCTCGCTCGCGCTCGTCGTGCGGCCCCTCCAGCGACGCCAGCAGGCGCAGCGCGCGGAGGCCGGCCGGCTCACCTCGCTCGGGGCCGACACCGTCGCGGGGCTGCGGGTACTGCGCGGCATCGGCGGCGAGGACGCCTTCCTCGCCCGGTACACCGCGCAGTCCGACCGCGTGCGCCGCGCCGGGGTGCGCCTCTCGCCCCTCCAGGCGACGCTCGACGCCGCCCAGGTGCTCCTCCCCGGGGTCTTCGTCGTCGTCGTGACCGGCGTCGGGGCGCACCTCGCCGTCGCCGGGGAGATCACCCCGGGCCAGCTCGTCGCCTTCTACGGGTACACCGCCTTCCTCACCATGCCGCTGCGGACCGCGACCGAGTTCGTCGACAAGCTCATCCGCACCCGGGTCGCCGCCCGCCGGGTCGTCCGGGTGCTCGCCGTCCGGCCCGACCACGCCACGAGCCCGTCCCTCGCCGCGGTGGGCGCGCTGCTCGACCCCGGTGCGCCCCTGCTCGACCCGGCGTCCGGCGTCGTCGTCGAACCCGGCCGGCTCACGGCGCTCGTCAGCGCCCGCCCCGAGGAGACCGCCGAGGTCGCCGACCGGCTCGGCCGCCTCCTGCCCGGCCGGCACGGCGTGTGCTGGGGTGGGGTGGCGCTCGACGACCTGCCCCTCGACGAGGTGCGCGCCCGCGTCGTCGTCTCCGAGGCCGACCCGCACCTGTTCAGCGGCCCGGTGCGCGAGGCGCTCGGCGGGCCCGACGACGCGGCCCGGTGGGCCGCGGTGCACGTCGCGAGCGCGGGCGACGCCATCGAGGCGATCGACGGCGGCATGGGCGGCGACCTCGAGGAGCGCGGCCGCGCCCTCTCCGGCGGCCAGCGCCAGCGCGTCGCCCTCGCCCGGGCGCTCGTGCGCGACCCGGACGTGCTCGTGCTCGTCGAGCCGACGAGCGCCGTCGACGCGCACACCGAGGCGCGGATCGCCGAGCGGCTCGGTGCCCACCGGGCCGGCCGCACGACGGTCGTCGTCACGGTCAGCCCCCTGCTCCTCGACCGGGCCGACACCGTGCTCCTCCTCGAGGACGGGCGGGTCACGGCCTCCGGGCGGCACCACGACCTGCTCCGCTCGCACCCGGCCTACCGCGACGTCGTGCTACGGGGTGAGGACTGATGTCGCCGCTCCTCGGACGCACCGACCACGCCGCGCGGACCCTGCCGATCGCCACCGCCCCCACCGTCGTCGCGCACACGAGGGCGCTGCTGCGCCACCACCGCGGCCCGCTCACCGGGGTGCTGCTCTGGCACGGTGGCGCCGCCCTCGTCGCGCTGCTCGGGCCGTGGGTCGTCGGGCAGATCGTCGAGGAGGTCACGACCGGCGAGGGCCGGCTGGGCCGCATCGACCAGCTCATCGGCATCCTCGTCGCCGCCGTCGTCGTGCAGACCGTGCTCACCTGGGTGGCCCGCCGGTCCTCGTTCGTGCTCTCGGAGCTGATCTTCGCCCGGCTGCGCGAGGACTTCATCGCCTCCTCGGTCCGCCTGCCCCTGTCGACCGTCGAGCGCGCCGGCACCGGCGACCTCGTGGCGCGCACGACGAACGACATCGACTCGCTCGCGCACATCATCCGCTTCGGCATCCCGGCGATCGTCGTCGCGGTGACGACGGTGGCGGCCACCGCGGTCGCGGCCGTGCTCACCTCCCCCCTGGCGGCGCTCGCGCTGCTCACCGCGGCCGTCGTGCAGGTGCCGACCTCGCGCTGGTACCTCTCGCGGGCGGGTGACGGCTACCTGTGGGAGCACGCCTCCTACGCCCGGCTCAACGGGGTCGCCTCCGAGACCGTCGAGGGCGCCCGCACGATGGACGCCCTCGGCCTGCAGGCCGCCCGGGGCCGGCGCTTCCAGGACGCGCTCGACGAGTGCGGCGACGCGGAGGCCTACACGATGGGCCTGCGGCTGCGCTGGTTCCCCTGGCTCGAGATCGGGTTCTTCCTCCCGATCGCGACATCGGTGCTCTGGGGCGGGTACCTCGCGTTCACCGGCCACATCTCGGTCGCGGCCGCGACGGCGGTCACGCTCTACGTGCAGCAGCTGCTCGACCCGCTCGGGGAGCTCATCTCGTGGCTCGACGAGATCCAGTTCGCCGCGACCTCGCTCGCGCGCATCCTCGGCGTCGAGGAGGTGCCCCCGGACCGCGTGGCCACCGGGGCCCGGCCCGAGGGTGACCGGGTCGACGTCGACGACGTGCGCTACTCCTACCGCGAGGGCCGTGACGTGCTGCACGGCGTCTCGCTCGGGCTCGTGCCCGGCGAGCGGCTCGCGATCGTCGGGCCGTCGGGTGCCGGGAAGTCGACGCTCGGCCGGCTCATGGCCGGCATCGACGGGCCGCGCACCGGCCGGGTGACCGGCGGCGGGGTCCCGCTCGTCGACCTCGAGCTGCCGGTGCTGCGCGGGGAGGTCGCGCTCGTCACCCAGGAGCACCACGTCTTCGTCGGGACCCTCGCCGAGAACCTGCGACTGCCCCGGCCCGAGGCCACCGACGACGAGCTGCGCGACGCGCTGGCCGCCGTCGACGCCCTCGAGTGGGCCGAGGCGCTGCCCCACGGGCTCGCGACGGTCGTCGGCTCCGGCGGGCACCCGCTGACCGAGGCCCAGGCGCAACAGCTCGCCCTCGCGCGGCTCGTGCTCGCCGACCCGCACACCCTCGTGCTCGACGAGGCCACCTCGCTGCTCGACCCCCGTGCGGCGCGGCACCTCGAGCGTTCCCTCGCCGCCGTCGTCGACGGGCGCACCGTCGTCGCCATCGCGCACCGCCTGCACACGGCGCACGACGCCGACCGGGTGGCCGTCGTCGAGGGCGGTGTCGTCAGCGAGCTCGGGTCCCACGACGAGCTCATCGCCCGCGACGGGTCGTACGCCGCGCTCTGGCGCTCCTGGCGCGACGAGTCCTGACGCTCACCCGCGACGTCAGCGGGTGGCGCTCCCCGCCCGCTCGGGGCGGGTTCCCTCCTCGGCCTCGAGGACGATCTGCTCGGCCTCCTCGACCGTCGCCCCGTCGGCGACGGCCTCGTCGAGCGCCGCCTGCTCGCGGCGGCGGCGCAGGGCGAGCCAGAGCAGGCCCAGCACGACGAGGGCCACGACGACCTTGCTCACCGGCGAGACCCAGCGCTCGACGACGGCGTAGTCGGCGCCGAGCCGGTAGCCGACCCAGATGAAGAGCGCGTTCCACACCCCGCTCCCGGCGGCGGTGAGCAGGGTGAAGCGCGCGAGCGGCATCCGCTCCAGGCCCGCCGGCACCGACACGATGGAGCGCACGAGCGGCACGAAGCGGCCGAAGAAGACGATCGCGGTGCCGTGCCGCTCGAAGAAGCGGTGCCCCCGGGCGAGGTCACGCTGCCCGAAGAGGACGAACCAGCGCCGGCCGGCGAGTTCCTCGAGCCGCTCGTAGCTCACCGTGCGGCCGAGCCCGTAGAGGACGTAGGCCCCGACGAGCGAGCCGATGGTGGCCGCCACCCAGGCGAGCACCGGGTCGATGCGCCCGCTCGCCGCGGCGAACCCGGCGAAGGGCAGGACGACCTCGGAGGGGATGGGCGGGAGCACGGTCTCGAGGGCCAGGAGCGCCCCGACCCCCACCTCCCCGATGGACTCGATGACGTCGACGACCGGGCCGGTGATGGACTGCACCGGTCAACGGTACGCACGGACCTCGCTCGATGGGGAATCCGCCCTGCTGTGGCGTCAACGTTCGACGAGCCGGATCGACACCTCCACGGTGTCGTCGTCGGTGAGCCCCTCGGCGGTGCGCACGGCCTTCTTGACCGGCAGGACGTAGGCCCCCGCGTCGGCGGAGGGGAAGAGCGAGGTGCGCCACACGGTGGTACCGACGGTGACCTCGACGCGCACCGACCCGAACCCGCCGGTGGCGTCACCGACGGCCTCGTCGACCTCGTCGCTGACGTCGTCGGGCACCGTGACGAAGCGCCACGAACCCTCCCTCCAGCGCCACAGCGTCGTGGCGAAGGTCCACGGACCCGGCGTCGAACCGCTCATCCCCCCATCGTCGCGCGACCCACCGACACGGGCACGCCACCGGCCGTGCCGGCCGCCCCGGCGGCGCCGCTCGCCCCACCCGACGCACCGGCATCCGGCCCGACCCGCGGGAAGCCCACGGGCACCGCCGGGTGGCGGGGCGCCACCGGCGGCAGCACGGCGTACGGCTCGCCCTGGCGCGGGCGCTGGTCGGCGTCCCCGTGGTTGGGCCAGAACGACATCGCCCGCTCGGCCTGCGCGGTGATCGTGAGCGACGGGTTGACGCCGAGGTTCGCCGAGATCGCGGCGCCGTCGACGACGTGGACGCCCGGGTGCCCCCACACGCGGTGGTAGGGGTCGAGCACCCCGCGCTCGCGGTCGGAGCCGATCGGGGCGCCGCCGATGAAGTGGGCGGTCATCGGCGTGTCGAGCACCTCGCCCCACGACCCGCCGGCCACGGCCCGCCGGCCGGTCTCCTCCTGCAGCCGCGCCGCGACGGCCTGCATCGCCGTGTGCCCCACCTCGATGTACGTCGGGTTCGGCTCACCGTGGCCCTGCTCGGAGGTCAGCCGGTGGCGGCCGAACAGCCCCCGGCGGCGGAAGGTGCGCAGCGAGTTGTCGCGGGTCTGCATGACGAGGCCGATGATGCTTCGCTCGCTCCAGCGGTAGGCGTTGAGCCCGACGACGCGCAGGTCGCGGGGGTTTCGGGCGAGCTCGACGAGGGCCTGGAGCAGCCGCGAGCGGCCGGTGTCCGGCGGCACGCGCACGCCCGCCAGGAGGGCCATCGCGTTCGACCCCTTGCCGTAGCGGCAGTTCTCGACGTGGGTGACCTCGTCCGGGTGGAACGACGACGTGATGGCCACCCCGCGGGTCAGGTCGGTCGCCCGCGGCACCGAGACGGTCGTCGCACCGAGCAGGGCCTCGGAGTTGGTGCGCGTCAGGTGGCCGAGCCGCTGCGAGACCCGCGGCAGCTCGCCGACGTCGCGCATCTCGTGGAGGAGGTGCTGGGTGCCCCACGTCCCGGCCGCGACGACGACGTGCCGGGCCGTCGTGACCCGGGCGTCGCGCCCTGACCGGGGGCCCGTGCGCTCGTGGAGCACGCGGTAGACCTCACCCGTGCCGTCCGGCGCGCCGGTTCCCGGGACGACGCCGAGCCGGGTCACGGTGCGCATCGGCTCGATGACGACACCGAGCCCCTCGGCGAGGGCGAGGTAGTTCTTGACGAGGGTGTTCTTCGCACCGATGCGGCAGCCGACCATGCAGTTGCCGCACTCGGTGCAGCCGGTGCGCTCCGGGCCGACGCCCCCGAAGTAGGGGTCCGCGGTGCGGGCTCCGGGCGGGCCGAAGTAGATGCCGACCGGCGTCTTGCGGAAGGTGTCGCCGACGCCGAGGTCCTCGGCCGTCTGGCGCATGACCCGCTCGACCGGCCCGTCGCACGGGTTGGTCACGACCCCGAGCATCCGCGAGGCCGTGTCGTAGTGGGGTGCCAGCTCGGCCTGCCAGTCGGTGATGTCGCCCCACTGCGCGTCGCGGTAGAACGGGGCGGGTGGCACGTAGAGCGTGCACGCGTAGTTGAGCGAGCCGCCGCCCACGCCGGCCCCCGCGAGGATCATGACGTCCTTGAGCCGGTGAATGCGCTGGATGCCGTAGAGGCCCAGGGCCGGTGCCCACAGGAAGTTGCGCAGGTCCCAGGAGGTCCTCGCGAAGTCCTCGTCCGCGAAGCGCCGCCCCGCCTCGAGCACGAGCACCCGGTAGCCCTTCTCCGCCAGGCGCAGCGCCGAGACGGACCCGCCGAAGCCGGAACCGATGACGACGACGTCGACGTCCGTGCCGGCATCCACGTCCGGGCCCTCCGGACCGTTCGGGACTCGTGTGCTCACTTCATCCTCACCGCCTTCATGACGCGCAGCGCCGCGGTGAGCCCGCGCGCGAACGCCCGGTCGGACATGCCGGCGAGCGGCGCGATGCCCACGAGGTGCTGCGAGGTGATGTTCTGGCTCTCGGTGTACTTCATGAGCCCCTCCCGGCCGTGGCGGCGACCCAGGCCGGAGGACTTCATCCCGCCCATGGGGGCGGCCACGCTGCCCCACGCCGCGGCATAGCCCTCGTTGAGGTTGACGGTGCCGGCGTGGATGCGCCCCGCGATCTCGCGGCCGCGCCGCACGTCCCGGGTCCAGACCGAGGCGTTGAGGCCGAACTCGGTGTCGTTGGCGAGGCGGACGGCCTCGTCGTCGGAGTGCACCCGGTAGACCGACACGAGCGGCCCGAAGGTCTCCTCGTCGCGGCACGCCATCGCCGACGTCACGCCCTCGAGCACGGTGGGCTCGACGACGAGCGGGCCGATGTCCGGGCGGGCCCGCCCGCCGGTGAGCACGCGCGCGCCCTTGGACACGGCATCCTCGATGTGCGCGAGCACCTTGTCCTTCTGCTCGGCGCTCGCGAGGCTGCCCATCTCGGCGCCCCAGTGCAGGCCGGTCGACAGGCGCATCCGCGACACCCGCTCGACGAACCGCGGCACGAACTCGTCGTAGACGTCGGCGTGGACGACGAGCCGCTCGGCACTGACGCACAGCTGCCCCGCGGACGAGAAGCAGGCGCGCACCGCACCGTCGACGGCGCGGCGCAGGTTGGCGTCCGCGGCGACGTACATCGTGTTCTTCCCGCCGAGCTCGAGGCTGATGCCGACGAGACGACGACCGGCGGACTGGGCGACGCGGCGGCCGGTGGCCGTCGACCCCGTGAAGCTGATGTAGTCGGCGTGGTCGACGACGGCCTGCCCGGTCGGGTTCCCCGGCCCGAGGACGACCTGGAGGAGCCCGTCCGGCAGCCCGGCCTCGGCGAAGATCTCGGCCCCCGCCAGCGCGGTGAGCGACGCCTGGCTGTCGGGGCGGTGGACGACACCGTTGCCCGCGAGCAGGGCGGGGATCGTGTCGGACACCGCGAGGGTCAGGGGGTAGTTCCACGGCGAGACGATGCCGACGACCCCCTTGGGGCGGTGGTGCTCCACCGCCCGGGAGAGCATCGGGAGCACCCCGACGTGCTTGGTGTCGCGCAGCAGCGCCGGGGCCCGGCGGGCGTAGTGCCGCGCGACGATGGCGCAGTCGGCCACCTCCTCGAACGCGTGGCTGCGCGCCTTGCCGGACTCGAGCTGCACGAGGTCGAGCAGCTCGGGCTGCCGGTCGAGGAGGAGGTCGTGCACGCGCAGCATGACCGCCGCGCGGTGCTCGACCGGGGTGAGGGCCCACGCCTGCTGGGCGACCCGGGCGGCGTCGACCGCCACCGCGACGTCCCGCGCGCTCGACACGGGCAGGACCGCGAGGGGCGCCCCCGTGAGCGGGGTCGTCGTGCGCAGCTCGCCGTCCTCGCCCGAGGCGATGACGCGGGCGGTGAGGGCCCGCACCCGCGCCGGGTCCACGGCGTACGTGGCGGCAGGGTCGGTTTCCGGGTCAGCGATGACGTCGGCCATTACCCGAGGGTAACCACCGCTGGGGGTGCCGGCGCTCGAACGTGGGCACCGGCACACGACGGGTCCCGCTCGCGGCACCCGCGTGGGGTCAGCTGCGCTCGTAGGGCGCGACGACGACCTCGACGCGCTGGAACTCCTTGAGGTCGAGGTAGCCCGTCGTCGCCATGGCGCGGCGCAGGGCACCGACGAGGTTCGTGCGCCCGTCGGCGACCCGGCTCGGGCCGAAGAGCACCTCCTCGAGGCCGGCGACCGCCCCGACCTCGACGCGCTCGCCCCGGGGCAGCTCGGGGTGGTGCGCCTCCGGCCCCCAGTGGAAGCCCCGGCCGGGGGCGTCGGTCGCGCGCGCCAGCGCGGCGCCGAGCATGACGGCGTCCGCGCCGCAGGCCACCGCCTTGACGACGTCGCCGCTCGTGCCGACCCCACCGTCGGCGATGACGTGGACGTAGCGGCCCCCGGACTCGTCGAGGTAGTCGCGGCGGGCGGCCGCGACGTCGGCGATGGCCGAGGCCATCGGCGCGTGGATGCCAAGCGTGCGGCGGGTCGTGTGCGCGGCGCCGCCACCGAAGCCGACGAGCACCCCGGCGGCGCCGGTGCGCATGAGGTGGAGGGCGGCGGCGTAGGACGCGGCACCGCCGACGATGACGGGCACGTCGAGCTCGTAGATGAAGCGTTTGAGGTTGAGCGGCTCGGCCCGGCCCGAGACGTGCTCGGCCGACACCGTCGTGCCGCGGATGACGAAGAGGTCGACCCCGGCGTCGACGACGGTCTTCCACAGCTGCTGGGTGCGCTGCGGGGTCAGGGCGCCGGCCACGGTGACGCCACCGTCACGGATCTCGCGCAGCCGCTCGGTGACGAGGTCGGGGTCGATCTCGGCGCGGTAGATCTCCTGCATGCGGGTCGTCGCGAGCGCGGGGTCGAGGGTCGCGATCTCGGCGAGCAGCGGCGTGGGGTCCTCGTAGCGGGTCCACAGCCCCTCGAGGTCGAGCACGGGCAGGCCGCCCAGGCGACCGAGCGCGATGGCGCTGCGCGGGGAGACGACCGAGTCCATCGGGGCGGCGATGACCGGGATGTCGAAGTGGTAGGCGTCGATCTGCCAGCCGACCGACACCTCCTCGGGGTCGCGGGTGCGGCGCGAGGGGACGATCGCGATGTCGTCGAAGGAATAGGCCCGGCGGCCGCGCTTGCCGCGGCCGATCTCGATCTCGGTCACCGGGGCAGCCTACCGACGGGGATGCCGGCCACTCCCGCGGCCGTCCCCCGGCGGTCCACGCACCGACTGGGGGCCCGCCCCCACCCCCGCCGAAAGCGTTTCCATCACCCGGGTCCGGTGCGGCACACTGGACCGTCGGGGCAGTTCCCGCCTCTCGAACGGACATGGAGCCGACGTGTCATCAGCACCCGCGCCGACGGCGCCCCACGAGTACCCCGAGAAGATCGACGCGGCCGTCCTCACGGTCGCCGGCGTCGTCGTCCTCGGCGCCATCATGTCGATCCTCGACATCACCGTCGTCAACGTCGCGCTGCCGACCTTCCAGGTCGAGTTCGGCACCCCGGGGAACCCGCTGCCCTACTCCACGGTCGCGTGGACGGTCACCGCCTACACGCTGGCCCTCGCGACCGTCATCCCGATGACGGGGTGGGCCGCCGACCGGTTCGGGACCAAGCGGCTCTACATGACGGCGCTGCTGCTGTTCACCTTGGGCTCGGTGCTGTGCGCGATGGCCGCGACGATCGAGGCCCTCATCGCGTTCCGCGTCCTCCAGGGCCTCGGTGGCGGCATGCTCATGCCGCTCGGCATGACGATCATGACCCGCGCCGCCGGGCCCGCCCGGATGGGCCGCCTCATGGCGATCCTCGGCATCCCGATGCTGCTCGGCCCGATCTTCGGCCCGATCCTCGGCGGCTGGCTCATCGAGAACTACTCGTGGCACTGGATCTTCCTCATCAACCTGCCGATCGGCGCCATCGCGATCGTCTACGCCTGGCGGGTCCTGCCCTCCGACCGCCCGGAGCCCTCGGAGTCCTTCGACTGGGTCGGCATGGCCCTCATGTCGCCGGGCCTCGCGCTGTTCCTCTACGGCGTCTCCTCGATCCCGGGTGAGGGGACCTTCTTCTCCGCCAAGGTCGTCGTCCCGGGCACCATCGGCCTGCTCATGGTCGCCGGCTTCGTCGTCTGGAGCTTCCGTCCGGTCCACCCCCTGCTCGACCTGCGCCTGTTCCGGAACCGCAACCTCACCGTCTCGGTCATCACGATGTTCCTCTTCGCGGCGGCCTTCTTCGGCGGCCTGCTCCTCGTGCCGACCTACTTCCAGCAGGTCCGGGGGGAGAGCGCGCTCGAGGCCGGGTGGCTCATGGCCGTGCAGGGCCTCGGCGCGATGATCACGATGCCGATCGCGGGCGCCCTCGTGGACCGGCTGCCGGTCGGTCGCATCGTCCCCTTCGGGCTCGTGCTCATCATCGGCGGCATGTACGCGCTGACCCAGCTCACGGCGACGACGAGCTACTCGTTCATCCTCCCCGTGCTCTTCGTCATGGGGCTGGGCATGGGCGCGACGATGATGCCCCTCATGACCTCGGCGCTGAAGACGCTGAAGTCGCACGAGGTCGCCCGCGGCTCGACGCTGCTCAACATCAGCCAGCAGATCGCCTCCTCGATCGGTGTCGCCATCATGTCCGTCGTGCTCACGAACGGGCTCAACGACGACCCGCTGCTCAGGGCCGCCGCGGCCTTCGAGGAGGCGACCGCCGGCCTCACCGACGAGGCCCAGATCGGCCAGGTCGCCGCCCGGTTCCCCGAGGTCGCGGCGCTGCTCGCCCGGGGCCAGGAGGCCTTCATGGCAGCCGTCCACGAGGCGATGGCCGTGGCCTTCGCGAACACCTTCTGGGTCGCCGCGATCCTGCTCACCCTGACCCTCGTCCCGGCCTGGTTCCTCCCGCGCCGGCACGAGGAGTCGCACCTGCTCGACGACGCCACGGCCGACGAGGTCGCGCCGCCCATCGTCCTGCACTGACCGCGCCCCGGGGCCGGCATCCGTCATGCTGGGGCCCGTGCAGCCGGGAGCGTGGAACGCCATCACCGACGTCGAGGGGGTGCGGGTCGGCCATGCGACCCGGGACGAGCCGGGCTGGCTCACCGGGGTCACCGTCGTCGTCGCGCCGCCCGGCACCGTCGGCGGCGTCGACGTGCGCGGCGGCGGGCCGGGCACCCGCGAGACCGACCTGCTCGACCCGAGCCGCTCGGTGGACACCGTGGATGCCGTCGTCGTCGCGGGCGGCAGCGCGTTCGGCCTCGCGAGCGCCGACGGCGTCATGGCCGGGCTCTGGCAGGACGGGCTCGGTTGGCCGGTCGGCACGCAGCCGCACGAGGTCGTGCCCATCGTGCCGGCAGCGATCCTGTTCGACCTCGGGCGCGGCGGCGACTGGAGCCACCACCCCGGTCGCGACGACGGCCTGGCCGCCTACCGGTCCGCGACGTCCGGCCCGGTGACCGAGGGCTCGGTCGGCGCGGGGACCGGCGCGATGACCGGCGGGCTGCGCGGTGGGGTCGGCACGGCATCCGTGGTGCTGTCCTCGGGTGCGACCGTCGGCGCCCTCGTCGTCGTCAACGCGGTGGGCTCGGCGTGGGACCTCGCCGGGTCGCTCCTCGCCCGCCCGCTGCTCACCGACGCGGAGGCCGCCGCCCTCCCCGACCCGGACCCGGCGGCCGCGGCGGCCCACCGGGTGGAGCAGGAGGCGGCCCTGGCCGCCCTCGTCGCGGGGGCCGCCACGACCCTCGGCGTCGTCGCGACCGACGCGGTGCTCACGAAGTCCGGATGCCGCGCCCTGGCCGGCGTCGCCCACGACGGCTTCGCGCGGGCGCTCACCCCGGTGCACACGACCTTCGACGGCGACGCGGTCTTCGCCCTGTCGACGGGCACCGGGCCGCAGCCGTCCCGCGTCGAGCTCGTCGAGCTGCAGACCGCCGCGGCCGACACCGTCGCCCGGGCCATCGCCCGCGGCGTGCTCGCCGCCACGTCGGTGGACCGCGCGGCCGACGGGGGCGTCGCCCTGCGCTCGTACCGCGACGCGCTGACGCGCCACCCGGGCTGAGCGGGGCTCAGCCCTGCGAGGTGTAGTTCGGTGCCTCGACGATGCCGGTGATGTCGTGGGGGTGCGACTCGCGCAGGCCCGCCGTCGTGATGCGGATGAACCGGCCCCTCGCCTTCAGCTCGGGGACGGTGCGTGCGCCGACGTAGAACATCGACTGGTGCAGGCCGCCGATGAGCTGGTGGGCCACCGCGCCGACCGGGCCGCGGTAGGCGACCTGGCCCTCGATGCCCTCGGGGACGATCTTGTCGTCGGAGGTGACGTCGGCCTGGAAGTAGCGGTCCTTGGAGTAGGACTTCTTGCCGCGCGAGGACATCGCCCCGAGCGACCCCATGCCGCGGTAGGCCTTGAACTGCTTGCCGTTGATGAAGACGAGCTCGCCCGGCGACTCCTCGCAGCCGGCGAGCAGCGACCCGATCATGACGGTGTCGGCCCCGGCGACGAGGGCCTTGGCGATGTCGCCGGAGTACTGCAGCCCGCCGTCGCCGATGAGCGGCACCCCGGCGGGACCGCAGGCGAGCGACGCCTGGTGGATGGCCGTGACCTGGGGGACGCCGACGCCGGCGACGACCCGGGTCGTGCAGATCGACCCCGGCCCGACACCGACCTTGACGGCGTCGACGCCGGCGTCGATGAGGGCCTGGGCGCCGGCCCGGGTGGCGACGTTGCCGCCGATGACCTGGACGTGCCGCGTCGCGGGGTCGGCCTTGACGCGCTCGATCATCTCGAGGAGGAGGCGGGCGTGGCCGTGGGCGGTGTCGACGACGAGCACGTCGACGCCGGCCTCGACGAGGGTCGTCGCCCGCTGCCAGGCCTCGCCGAAGTAGCCGACCGCAGCGCCCACGAGGAGGCGGCCGTCGGCATCCTTGCTGGCGTTCGGGAACTGCTCGGACTTCACGAAGTCCTTGACCGTGATGAGCCCGCGCAGGCGCCCCTCGTCGTCGACGATCGGCAGCCGCTCGCGCTTGTGCTGGCGCAGCAGGAGGGTGGCCTCGTCGTGGCTGATGCCGACGTGCCCGGTGATGAGCGGCATCGGGGTCATGACCTCGCGCACGAGCGTGTGCCCCCACGCGGCGACGGGGGTGAAGCGCAGGTCGCGGTTCGTCACGATGCCCAGGAGGTGGTCTCCCGGGTCGACGACCGGCAGCCCGGAGACGCGGTAGCGGCCGCAGATCTCGTCGAGCTCCTCGAGGGTGGCGTCGGGGCCGATCGTGACCGGGTTGGAGATCATGCCGGTCTGGGTGCGCTTGACGAGGTCGACCTGGTAGGCCTGGTCCTCGATCGACAGGTTGCGGTGGAGGATGCCGAGGCCGCCGTGCCGCGCCATGGCGATCGCCATGCGGGCCTCGGTGACGGTGTCCATCGCCGCCGAGACGAGCGGCACCCGGAGCGAGATGCCGCGGGTGAGCCGGGACGTCGTGTCGACCTCGCTCGGGACGACGTCGGTCTCCCCGGGCTGGAGGAGCACGTCGTCGTACGTGAGACCGAGCTCGGCGAACGGGGATGCCGGGGCCGGCTCGGCCGTCGTCGCGACGACCGCGGGCGCCTCGGCGAGGGCGGCGCCCCCGAGGTCGCGGTCGGGGGCCGTGCTCGTCTCGTCGACTCCGAGGCTCATCACCCGATTCTACGGGGTGCGCCGACGTGGCCCGACACCTCACGCCGGTTCCGGCCGCCGGACGGTCGAGGCCCAGAGCCTTCGGAATCCGTACTCGACGACATCCATGGTCAGAGGCCCTTTTCGGGCGTCACCGGGGGTCTTGACCAAGTCCTTACCAAAGGATTGCCCACCGTGTACCAACCCGCTTCTAGCGTGAAGCCCTGGCCGCTCAGCGAGCGGCACCACCACGCACGGAGGTACGCATGGCCGAGATCACCCGACTGCCCGGTCCCGTGGCCGACCTGTGGGAGTGGCAGTTCGACGGCTCGTGCCGCCGGGTCGGTCCCGAGGTGTTCTTCCACCCCGAGGGCGAGCGCGGCAGCAAGCGACGCACCCGAGCCCGCGCCGCCAAGGAGATCTGCCTGTCGTGCCCCGTGCTCCAGCAGTGCCGCAGCCACGCGCTCGCCGTCCGCGAGCCGTACGGCGTGTGGGGCGGGCTCACCGAGGACGAGCGGGAGTCGTACTACGCGCGCGGGCGGCACATCGCGTCCTGACCGCGGTGGGTGCACCGCGGTCGGCGCCGGACCCGGGGGGCGAGGGGCGGTCCGGGTCGCAGAACGTCCCTGGGGCGGGGCGTCCTGCGACCCGGACGGGGGCCGCGCCGGTCGGCGTAGCCTGAGCCGGTGAGCACCCCCGTCGACGTCCCCATCCGTGACGCGTCGATCCGGCTCGGCCAGCTGCTCAAGCTCGCGGGGGTCGTCGACGACGGGGCGATGGCCCGTGAGGTCGTCGAGCGCGGCCTCGTCGCCGTCAACGGTGAGGTCGACACCCGTCGTGGGCGCCAGGTGCGCCCCGGTGACGTCGTGACCCTCGAGGGCGCCACCCTGCACGTCACCGCCGCCGCCACCTGACCACCCCCCGCCCGCCCCTTCCGCGGGCTCAGGAGCACTTCGCCGAGTCAGGGTCGAGCAGCACCCTGAGTCGACGGGGTGCTCCTGAGTTCGCGAGACACACGACGGGATGCCGCCCGCTCGGGTGAGCGGACGGCATCCGTCGTCGTGCGGGTGCGCCGTCGAACGGCGCGGGAGCGAGGGCTCAGTGGCCGTGCCCGTGGCCCTGGCCACCGGCGGCGGCCGGCTCCTCCTCCTTCTTGTCGACGACGAGGGTGTCCGTCGTGAGCACCATCGAGGCGATCGAGGCCGCGTTGCGCAGCGCCGAGCGGGTCACCTTGACGGGGTCGATGACGCCGGCCTTGACGAGGTCCTCGTACTCGCCGGAGGCGGCGTTGAGGCCCATGCCCGGCTCGAGGCCCTGCACCTGGGCGACGGCGACGTAGCCCTGCAGGCCCGCGTTCTCGGCGATCCAGCGCAGCGGCTCGGCCGCGGCCTTGCGCACGATCGACGCGCCGACCTGCTCGTCGTCCTCGAGCCCGAGGCCGTCGATGACCTTGACGGCCTGGATGAGGGCCGAGCCGCCACCGGCGACGATGCCCTCCTCGATGGCCGCGCGGGTCGCCGAGATGGCGTCCTCGATGCGGTGCTTCTTCTCCTTGAGCTCGACCTCGGTGTGCGCGCCGACCTTGATGACGCAGACGCCGCCGGCGAGCTTGGCGAGCCGCTCCTGGAGCTTCTCGCGGTCCCAGTCGGAGTCGGTGCGCTCGATCTCCTGCTTGATCTGCGCGACCCGGCCCGAGACGTCCTCGTGGGCGCCGGCACCGTCGATGATCGTCGTCGAGTCCTTGGTGACGACGATGCGGCGGGCCTGGCCGAGGACGTCGAGACCGACCTGGTCGAGCTTGAGCCCGACCTCCTCGGCGACGACCTGGCCGCCGGTGAGGACGGCCATGTCCTGCAGCATCGCCTTGCGGCGGTCGCCGAAGCCGGGCGCCTTGACCGCGACGACGTTGAACGTGCCACGGATCTTGTTGACGACGAGCGTCGACAGCGCCTCGCCGTCGACGTCCTCGGCGATGACGAGGAGCGGCTTGCCGGCCTTGACGACCTTCTCGAGCACCGGGAGGACGTCGGCGATCGCCGAGATCTTGCCCTGGTTGATGAGCACGTAGGCGTCCTCGAGGACGGCCTCCATGCGCTCGGCGTCGGAGATGAAGTACGGCGAGATGTAGCCCTTGTCGAACTGCATGCCCTCGGTGAACTCGAGCTCGGTGCTCGCGGTCGAGGACTCCTCGACGGTGATGACGCCGTCCTTGCCGACCTTGTCGAACGCGTCGGCGATCGTCGCGCCGATCTCCTCGTCCTGGGCCGAGAGCGCGGCGACCTGGGCGATCTCCTCCTTGGACTCGATCTCGCGGGCCGTGCGCAGCAGCTCGTCGGAGACGGCCTCGACGGCCCGGTCCATGCCGCGCTTCAGGCCCGAGGGCGACGCGCCGGCCGCCACGTTGCGCAGGCCCTCGCGGACCATCGCCTGGGCGAGCACGGTCGCCGTCGTCGTGCCGTCACCGGCGACGTCGTTGGTCTTGGTCGCCACCTCCTTCGCGAGCTGCGCGCCGAGGTTCTCGTAGGAGTCCTCGAGCTCGATCTCACGGGCGATCGTGACGCCGTCGTTCGTGATCGTCGGGGCGCCCCACTTCTTGTCGATGACGACGTTGCGGCCCTTGGGGCCGAGCGTCACCTTGACGGCGTTCGCGAGCGCGTCGACGCCGCGCTCGAGCGACTTGCGGGCGGAGTCGTTGAACTCCAGTTCCTTGGCCATGGATGTCCTTCGTTGTTCGGATGCCGGGCGCGCGGCTCGCGCTGCCCGCCGCAGGTGGGTGGTCGTTCGGGTCCGGCACCGGACGCGCCCCGGTCACACCCGGTGGCGGGTGCGCACCGGGGCGCGGTCACGGCATGCGGGTCTGCGTCGTGCGTCAGCCGACGACGGCGAGCACGTCACGGGCGGAGAGGATGAGGTACTCCTCGCCGCCGTGCTTGATCTCGGTGCCGCCGTACTTGCTGTAGATGACGCGGTCGCCGACCTGGACGTCGAGCGGGACGCGGTTGCCCTTGTCGTCGATGCGGCCGGGGCCGACCGCGAGGACCTCGCCCTCCTGGGGCTTCTCCTTCGCGGTGTCCGGGATGACGAGACCGGACGCGGTCGTCTGCTCGGCCTCGAGGCTCTTGATGACGATGCGGTCCTCGAGCGGCTTGATGGAAACCGACACGGTGTGCTCCTCCCCTGTGGGGTGAGTCGAAGTGGACGGGGACTGCGCGTCCGGGGCCGCTTCGCCGTCGCGGGGGTCGAGGAGGACCCGGCTGCGCTGGCACTCACCGTGGGCGAGTGCCAATGAGCCAAATCTAGGTCGCTCGTTAGCACTCGGTCAACTCGAGTGCCAGAGGCCGGACGGTGGTGGCCGGCGAGGGGGCGGCGCAATGGCATCATCTCCCCCCGTGGACGTCGGCATCGTGCGAGCTCTCGGGTCCCCCGAGGGCCGTGCGACGCTGCGGTCCCTGCCCCCCTACGACGAGCGCGAGGTGATGCGCCTCGGCGACCGGCTGCGGCGCGAGGGCCACTCCCCCGAGCTCGTCGCCGCCCTCCTCACCCAGCAGCGGCTCCAGGCCCGGGCGGTCGCGAAGTTCGGCGAGTTCGCCGGCGACATGCTCTACACACCCGACGGCCTCGAGCAGGCGTCCCGGCTCGAGGTGGCGGCGACCCACGCCGGCCGGTTCTACAACGCGAGCCTCGCGACGGTGCACGACCTCGGCTGCGGCATCGGCTCCGACGCGGTCGCCATGTCGGCGCTCGGGGTCACCGTGCGCGGCGTCGACATCGACCCCGCGACGGCCGCGGTCGCCGACCTCAACCTGCGACCCTGGCCGGACTCGCGCGCCCGGGCGGGCCTGGCCGAGGAGTTCGAGCCCCCGCGCGACCCGTTGCGCTCCCGGGTCGGCGTCTGGCTCGACCCGGCCCGCCGGGTGCCGGGCCACACCGGGCGGCACGGGCGGATCAAGCGGGTGTTCCGGCTCGACGAGATCCGGCCGACGTGGGAGTTCGTGCTCCAGGTCGCGACGGCGGTGCCCGCCACCGGGGCCAAGCTCTCGCCCTCGATGCCGCACGACGCCATCCCGCTCGGCACCGAGGCGCAGTGGACGTCCTTCGCCGGCGAGGTGCTCGAGTGCGCCGTGTGGTGGGGCCCGCTCGCCCAACGGCCCGGCCACAGCGCCCGCATCCTCGGCCCGGACCGCCCGCCCGTCGAGGTCGACCTCGAGATGGCCGAGCCCGACCCCCCGCTCGTCACCGGCGTCGACCGGGTCGGGCCCTGGCTCTACGAGCCCGACCGCGCCGTGACCCAGGCCGGGCTGCTCGGCGCGGTGACGGCGGCCACGCTCGGCAGCGAGGTCGACCGCGGCCTCGGTTACGTCGTCTCCGAGGCCGAGGTCGACATCCCGTTCGCTCGGCGCTACGCCGTGCTCGAGGTCATGCCGTTCAGCGTGCGCACCCTGCGGTCCTGGCTGCGGCAGCACGGCGTCACCGGCCTGACGATCAAGAAGCGCGGGGTGCGCCTGGACGACGACGAGCTGCGCCGCCAGCTGCGGATCTCGCGCAAGGCCGGCGACGGCGCCCAGCGGACGGTCATCCTCACCCGGGTCGCCGGCGAGCAGGTCGTCCTCGTCGTCGAGCCGGCCTGACCCCGCGGCGGTCAGAGGCCGGCGTCGGGCTGGGCGCCCGGATGCCGCACGGCCGCGGCTCCCGCGGCGAGGGCCGCGTCGAGGGCCTCCTCGCGGCCCGCACCGCGAGCGAGGGCGGCCGCGAGGGCCCCGCAGAAGGCGTCGCCGGCGCCGGTCGTGTCGACGACCTCCGACGGCTCGACGACGTGCGCGGGCGCCGTGACGCCGTCCCACGCCGCCCCGTTGGCCCCGAACGTCACGAGCAGCGACCGCGGCTGCGCCCCCGCCTCGGCGAGCGCGGCCATCTCGTGCTCGTTGGCGACGACCGGGTCGGCGATCGCGACGACGTCGGGTGGGAGCGCGGCGTACGGCGCGGTGTTGAGCACGACCCGGGCCCCGCGGCCGGCCGCCCGGCGCACGGCCGTGCACACGACCGCCCTCGGCACCTCGAGCTGGACGAGGAGCACGTCACCGGGGCCGAGCCCGTCGACCGCGGCGACCTCGCGCTCGTCGAGCCGGTCGTTGGCCCCCGGGACGACGACGATGGCGTTCTCGCCGCCGTCGGCCACCGTGACGACCGCGTGCCCGGTGGGCACCCCCGTGCAGACCCGCAGCGCCGACACGTCGACCCCGAGCCGCGCGAGCCGGTTCGCGTAGGCCGCGCCGCCCGCGTCGTCGCCGACGCACCCGACCATCGCCACGGCGGCCCCGGCCGCGGCCGCGGCGACCGCCTGGTTGGCGCCCTTGCCGCCGGCGAGCCGCTCCAGGCCCTCGCCGACGACGGTCTCGCCGGGGCGCGGGTGGCGCGCGACCCGCGTCACGAGGTCGACGTTGAGCGACCCGAGCACGAGCACCCGGCCGGTCACGACGCCTCCCCGCGGACGGTGCCCAGCCACAGGGCGGCGATGCGCGGCCCGTCGATCCCGAGGGCGACGTGGACGAGCGCGGGAGCCAGCCCGTGCGGGTCGTGGTCGAGGTGGCCGCCCCAGTCGCGGCGGTCGACGACCGTGCGGCCCCGGGTCCACGTGCCGGTGAGCTCGACCCGCACCGGGAGCCGTTCGGTGCGCACGGCATCCGGCTCGAGGAGGATCGCGACGGCACCCGCGTCGCCGATCGTGGTGCCCGCGCTGGCGAAGCGGCGGTGGTGGAACGAGACGAGACCCGCCGCGAGCCGGGCGGCGGGCGTGCCGACCCGCCGCAGGTCCTCGACCTCGCTGTCCGTGACGACCGGGTCGGAGAACACGTCGAGGCCGTACATCGTGACGGGGATGCCGTGCCCCGCGCAGGCGTCGAGGACGATGGCCGCCGCCTCCGGGTCGTGGAAGACGTTGAACTCGGCCGCGGCGGTGGCGTTGCTGATCTCGACGCCACCGCCCATGAAGACGAGGCGCCCGATCCGGGCGAAGGCGTCGGGGTGCACCCGGGCGAGCAGGGCCAGGTTCGTCATCGGCGCGAGCGGCACGACGGTCACCGGCGCGCCGGCCGAGGCCGCCGCCTCGAGCGTGTCACGCAGGAGGTCGACCGCGGGGCGCGGGTCGGCGCGAAGGCGCGGCGACGGCATCCCGAGGTCGGCCATGCCGTCGGAGCCGTGGACGTGCCGTGCGTCGACCGGCTCCTCGAGGAGCGGCCGGGCGGCCCCGACCCCGACGGGGACGTCGTCGCGCCCGGCGGCCTCGAGGACGGTGAGCGTGTTGCGCACGACGTCCGCGAGGGGTGCGTTGCCGCCGACGCACGTCACCGCGCGCAGGTCGAGGCGCGGGTGGAGGGCGGCGAGGAGGAGGGCGCAGGCGTCGTCGACCCCCGTGTCGACGTCGAGGACGACGGGGAGGCTCGGCATGGGTCGATCATGGCGGATGCCGTGCCACGCGCGGAACGGCCGGCCCACCCGACCGGGTCGTGTGCTCGAACGGTCGCTGGAGCAGCCGACTGCGCACACGACCTCGCCGAGGGGGCGGTGGCCGGCGGCGTTCGGAGGTGGCCGGGGCGATCACGTACCGTCGTCGGGTGCCCCCAGCGACGACCCGACCCCGACGGAGCCCCCGCCTCGCCGTGACGACCGGCAGCCTGCTGGCGTTCGTCCTCGCCGGCTGCGCGGGGCCCGCGCCGGGCCCGACGGGTGAAGCGTCGGACCCGGCACCGACGACGTCGAGGCCGGCGCCGACGAGCGCGCCGCCGAGCGCGCCGGCGTCCCCCACCGGGGAGCCGGCCGCCGCGTGCGTCGCGACGACGCTGGCGGCCCTCACCCCGGAGCAACGGCGGGGTCAGCTGCTCATGGTCGGTTTCGACACCAACGCCCCCCTCGAGTCGCTCGACGACCTCGTCACCGACGCCCACGTCGGCAACGTCATCTACCTCGGCGGCTGGGACGGCGCCGACAAGGTCTCGCGCACCTCGACCCACCTGCGGGACCTCGTCTCGACGCAGTCCACCGGTGACGTCGGCCTGCTCATCGCCGCGGACCAGGAGGGCGGTGAGGTGCACCAGCTGCGCGGCGAGGGCTTCACCCGCCCGCCGTCGGCCAAGGAACAGGCCGCGATGGAGCCCGCCCAGCTGACCCGCGAGGCGACCGGCTGGGCCGAGGAGCTCGCGGCCGCAGGGGTCAACGTCAACCTCGCACCCGTGACCGACACCGTGCCGAAGGAGATCGGCCGGGCCAACGGCCCGATCGGGCGCTGGGGCCGGCAGTACGGCTCGACCCCCGAGGCGGTCTCGCGCTCGGCCACCGCCTTCCTCGCCGGCATGCTCGAGGGCGGGGTCGAGGGCACCGTCAAGCACTTCCCCGGGCTCGGCCGGGTGCGCAACAACACCGACTTCTCGTCGACCGGCATCACCGACCGGGTGGCGACCGCCGACGACCCGCACCTCCGGCCCTTCGCCGACGGCATCGAGGCGGGCGCGGGCCTGGTCATGATGGCCTCGGCGCGCTACCCCCGGCTCGACGACGACGACCCCGCGATGTTCTCCGAGCGCATCGTCACCGGGCTGCTGCGCGAGGACCTGGGGTACGACGGTGTCGTCATCACCGACGACGTCAACGCCGAGGCGCTCGATGCGGTCCCCGTGGGCGAGCGGGCCGTGCGGTTCCTCGACGCCGGGGGCGACATCGTGCTCACCGGCGCGGCGGCCGACGCCGACGAGATGCTCGAGGCGATCGCGGCCGAGGCCGGGTCGGATGCCGGGTTCGCGGCCAAGGTCGACGCGGCGGTCGAGCGGGTGGTCACCCTCAAGGAGCGGATGGGCCTGCTGCCCTGCTCGACGACCCGCCCCTGACCCTCAGGACTGGACGAGGGTGACCGGCATCGAGGAGTCGGCCGGCAGCGAGAGGTCCGACGGGCTGCGCCCCTTGAGCACGAGCTGGGCGCCGAGTGCTGCCACCATCGCGCCGTTGTCGGTGCACAGCCCCGGTCGCGGGACCCGCAGCTCGATGCCGGCCGCCTCGCACCGCTCGCGCGCCATCGCCCGCAGGCGGGAGTTGGCGGCCACGCCGCCGCCGACCTGCAGGTGCTCGACGCCGTGCTCGCGGCAGGCGAGCACCGCCTTCCGGGTCAGCACGTCGGTCACGGCCTCCTGGAAGCTCGCCGCGACGTCGGCGACCGGCACCGGCTGACCCGACGCCTCGCGGGCCTGCACCCACCGCGCCACCGCCGTCTTCAGCCCGGAGAACGAGAAGTCGAACCGGTGCCGCTCCAGGTCGCGACCGGTCGTCAGCCCGCGGGGGAAGTCGATGACGACCTGGCCCTCGCCCGCCGCGCGGTCGATGTGCGGGCCACCGGGGAACGGCAGCCCCAGCACGCGGGCCACCTTGTCGAAGGCCTCTCCCGCCGCGTCGTCGATCGTCGACCCCAGGCTGCGCACGTCGTGCGTGACGTCGGGCACGAGCAGCAGCGAGGAGTGGCCGCCGGACACGAGCAAGGCGAGCGTCGGCTCGGGGAGCGGGCCGTGCTCGACGATGTCGACGGCCACGTGGCTCGCGAGGTGGTTGACGCCGTAGAGCGGCACCCCGAGGGCGAGCGCGAGCGCCTTCGCCGAGGCCACCCCGACCATGAGCGCACCGGCCAGGCCGGGCCCGGAGGTCACCGCGACCGCGTCGAGATCGCGCAGGCCGATGCCGGCGGTCGTGCAGGCTCGCTCGATCGTCGGCACCATCGCCTCGAGGTGGGCGCGGCTGGCCACCTCGGGCACGACGCCGCCGAAGCGCGCGTGCTCGTCGACGCTGCTCGCGATCGCATCGACGAGCAGCGTCTCGCCGCGCACGATCCCGACCCCGGTCTCGTCGCACGACGTCTCGATGCCGAGGACGAGCGGCTGGTCAGCCATCGTCGGTCTCCCTCCCGGACAGCGTCGTGCGCATGACGAGGGCGTCGACGTCGCCGGGCTGGTAGTAGCGGCGGCGGGTGCTCACGACGACGTACCCGCGGTGCCCGTAGAGCGCGACGGCCGGCTCGTTGTCGGACCGGACCTCGAGCATGACGTTCTTGGCTCCCCGCGCGGCGGCGCGTCGCTCGAGCTCGTCGAGCAGGAAGCGGCCGAGGCCCCGGCCGCGGGCGCGGGGCGCGACGGCGACGGTCATGACGTCGGCGACCTCGCCGCCGTGGTCGAGCCCGGCGTACCCCGCGATCCCCCGGTCGTCCTCGACGACGACGTAGTCGCGCCGCGGCCGGCCGGCCAGCTCGGCCCACCAGGTCGGCTCGGACCACGCGGCGTCGGGGAAGAGCTCGAGCTCGAGCGCCGCGAGCGCGCCCACGTCGGTCCAGCGGGCCTCGCGCAGCTCCGCCGGGGCCGCGGGCGAGGGGGCGGGGGCCGCCGTCACGGAGTGGCCCGCTCTGCGGTCGTCAGGGCGTCGGGGCGGCGCAGGTAGAGCGGCTCGACCGGCATCGGCTCGGCGGACGCGACCCGCCGGGCACCGAGCAGGGCGAGCAGCCCGGCATCCACGTCGAGGGGGTCGAGGGGGTTCGGGAACAGGTCGGGGTAGAGCACCGGGCCACGCCCGGCCGTGGGCAGCGAGCGAACCCCGGGGGGCAGCTCGGCGGGGCGGTCGACGGCCGGGTCGCCCACCCGGACCACGCCGTCGTGGGCCCCGGGGCCGGTGCCCGGCAGGTACCGCGCCCAGTAGACCTCCCGGCGCCGGGCGTCGGTCGCGACGAGCACCTCGCCGCGAGTGCGGAGGCGGTGGTCGGAGCGACCGGGTCCGCACTCGAGGCAGAGCGCCTGGTGGGCCAGGACGTCGAGCGAGCACATCCCGTGCACCCGGACCCCGAGCGCGTGGCCCATCGTCAGGCCCGTGACCATCCCGACGCGCAGCCCGGTGAACGGGCCGGGTCCGGTGCCCACGACGAGGCCGGTGAGGTCGCCGACACCGGTCCCGACGTCGCGCAGCAGCGCGGCGACGAGCGGGGCGAGGTGCTCGGTGTGGCCGCGGGCCTCGATGCGGTGCGCGGCGCCGAGCACCGATTCGCCGTCGCTGAGGCCGACCCCGATGGCGGACGTCGACGTGTCGATCGCGAGGATCAGCACGGGTCACCCCCGAGCGCGGCGAGGGCGGAGCCGGCGTCGTCAGCGGCCCAGCGGCCCCCGACGCCCGTGACGGTGGCGGTGCGCACCTCGGTGCCCGGGTCGGCGACGAGCACGACCTCGAGGCGGTCCTCGCTGAGGTCCTCGGCGAGGCCGTGGCCCCACTCGACGACCGTGACACCGTCGTCGACGGAGGCGTCGAGGTCGAGGGCGTCGAGCTCGAGGGTGCCGCCGAGGCGGTAGGCGTCGACGTGCACGAGGGCCGGACCCCCGACGAGCGAGGGGTGGACCCGCGCGATGACGAAGGTCGGCGAGGTGAAGGGCCCCCGGGCGCCCAGGCCCTCCCCGATGCCCTGGGTGAGCGTCGTCTTGCCGGCGCCGAGCCCGCCGGTGAGCACGACGAGGTCCCCGGCCCGCAGCAGCGCACCGAGGGCCCGCCCGAGCGCCCGGGTGTCGTCGGCCCCGGGGAGGACGACCCGCCGACCGCTCACGAGGCGGCCTCGCGGCCGTCCCGGGCCGACTTGGCCCGGGCGACGCGACGCTTCTTCGAGATGTCCTGGATGGTGCGGCGCACCCGCGGCTTGCTGCTCACCGGCAGGCCCTCGGCGACGGCGCGCTGGGCCCGGGCGATGAGCATGAGCAGCTGCTGGGTGACGACCTGCGGGTGCTCGAGCTGGAGGATGTGGCCGGCGTCCTCGACGACGACGTGCTCGGCCCCCGGGATGCGCCGGACGATCTCCTCGCTGTGGGCGGCCGGTGTGATGAGGTCGCCGGAGCCGTTGATGACGAGGGTCTCGATGCCGATGAGCGCGGTGACGTCCTCGCTGATGTCGAGGGCGTCCATGTCGGGCAGGAACGCGGCCATGACGTCGAAGGAGGTGGAGAAGATCATGTCGCCGACGAGGCGGACGAGCTCCGCGCTGACCGGCGAGTCGAACGTCCACCGCTGGAGCACGGCATCCTGCACGCCCCGGCCCATCGAGCGCAGCATCCCGATCGGCCCGGCGTGCCGCGACATCCGGGTGAGCACGCCCGGGCCGAGGGAGCCGATGACGCGGCCCGCGGTGGCGCCGAGGCCGAACTCGGTCATCTCGTCGCCGCCCGGGCTCGTCGACACGAGCGCCACCGCGAGCACCCGGTCGCGGACGACGTCGCGGTGCTGCCCGGCGTACGACATGACGGTCATGCCGCCCATCGAGTGGCCGACGAGGACGACCGGCCCGCTCGTGCACGTCGCGTCCATGACCGCGGCGAGGTCGCGGCCGAGCTGGGCGACCGTGCACCGCTGCAGGTCGGGCATGCCCGAGCGGCCGTGGCCGCGCTGGTCGTAGGTGACGACCCGGAACCCCGAGTGGATGAGGGCCCGGCGCTGGAGCACCCACGACTGCATCGTCAGGGCGAAGCCGTGGACGAGCACGACGGTCGGGGTGCGCCCGGCGAGGTGGCGCCGGCTCAGGCTCGAGGTGTCGGGGGCGTCGATCTCGACGTGGAGGGCGACGCCGTCCTCGGCGTGGACGACGAGCGACTCGGTGGGCGTGTGCGACCAGCCGTCCGGGGCGTCGACCGAGCGGTAGCCGGCCCGGGCCCGCATGACCCGGTCGCCGACGGCGCTCGCCGCCATGCCGAAGGGACCGAGGGCCGCCATCAGCGCTGCCCCCCGACGTGGACGCGGGGCAGGCGCGGTGCCATCCGGGTGACGATCTCGTAGCTGATCGTGCCGGCCGCCTCGGCCCAGTGCTCGGCGGTGGGCTCGCCGTCGGCGCCGCGCCCGAGGACGACGACCTCGTCGCCCGCGCTCCCGTCGTACCCCGGCCCGAGGTCGACGACGAACTGGTCCATGCACACCCGCCCGGCCACGCGGAGCCGGCGGCCGCGCACGAGCACCGGCCCGCGCTGCCCCGCCCCACGGGGGATGCCGTCGGCATACCCCATCGGCACGAGGCCGAGCACGGTGTCGCGCTCGGTGACGTACTCGTGGCCGTAGCTCACGCCCTGCCCCGCACGGGCCCGCTTGACGAGCGTGAGCCGCGCCGTGACCCGCATCGCCTCGCGCAGGCCGAAGTGGGCGCTGTCGCCGAGGTCGGGCACCGGTGAGAGCCCGTAGACGGCGAGGCCGGGGCGGACGAGGTCGAAGTGGGCTGCCGGGTTCGTCAGGGTCGCGGCGGAGTTGGCGAGGTGCCGCAGCGGCGGCCGCACCCCGGCGCGCTCGAGCTCGGCGCACGCCTCGAGGAAGCGCACCTGCTGGGCACGCACCGTCGGGTGCTGCGGCGCGTCGGCCCACGCGAAGTGCGACCACACCCCGGTGACCTCGACGGCGCCCTCGGCCCGGGCCCCGGCGACCCGTTCGACCATCTCGGGCCAGTCGGTGAGGATGCCGCCGCGGCCGAGGCCGGTGTCGACCTTGACCTGCACCCGGGCCGGGCGGCCGCGCTCGCGGGCGGCGGCGACGACGGCATCGAGGGTCCAGGCGCTGCCGACGGTGACCTCGATGTCGGCGTCGACAGCGCCCGCGACGTCGGCGCCGGGGGGGAAGATCCAGCTGAGCAGCGGCGCGGTGACCCCGGCGGCGCGCAGCTCGAGGGCCTCGGCGAGCTGCGCGACCCCGAGCCACGTCGCCCCGCCGGCGAGGGCGGCCCGGGCCACCGGCACGAGGCCGTGGCCGTAGGCGTCGCCCTTGACGACGGCGAGCACCTGGGCCGGCGCCGCGCGCCGCACGAGCTCGGCGACGTTGTCACGGACGGCGTCGAGGTCGACGCTCACCCATGCCGAGACGCCCGCGGGAGCGGGTGAGGGGGCGGGCACGGTCGTCATGGGCCTCACGAGTCTAGGACGCGGGGGGCAGCCCCCGAGCCAGCAGGTGGGCCACCGCACCCGGGATGCCGTGGGCGACCGCGAGCGCGCGGACCGGGCCGCCGGGGGTGGCCCGGTCGGCCGCCACGCCGTGGACGAGCGCGCCGAGGGCGCCGGCCACGTCGCACGGCATCCCGGCGGCGAGCAGGGCCCCGAGCAGGCCGGCGAGGACGTCACCCGCCCCGGCCGTCGCGAGCCAGGCCGGGGCGTCGGCCTGCGACCAGGCGACGGCCCCCTCGCCCGGGGGGACGACGAGGGTGGTGGCTCCCTTGAGCAGCACGGTGGCGCCGGTGAGCGTGGCGAGCCGGCGGGCGTGCGCGAGCGGCTCCGCCTCGACCTCCGCCCGGCCGACGTCGGTGCGGGTCAGGCGGGTGAGCAGGCGGGCGCACTCACCCGCGTGCGGGGTGAGGAGCGTCGGGAGGCCGGTGCGGGCCCGCAGGACCTCCGGGTCGAGCAGGTCGAGACCGCCGGCGTCGACGACGACCGGTTCGTCGCCGGCCAGGGCGTCGCGGGCGACGACGAGCTGGGTGGCGTCGGCGTCGGCGCGAGCGTCGGCGTCGGCGCGAGCGTCGGCGTCGGCGTCGGACCCGCCGGTCGGGTCGAGACCGGGCCCGACGACCCACGCCTGCACCCGCCCGGGGCCGTGCACCGCCTCCGGGACCGCGGCCCGCACGAGGCCGTCGGGGGTCGGCGTGCCCACGTAGCGGACCATGCCCGCGCCCGCCTCGACGGCCGCCGTGACGCTGAGCACCGCGGCGCCGGAGTACGACTCGCCCCCCGCGACGACGCCGACGACCCCCCTCGAGTACTTGTCGTCGGTCGGGCTCGGCACCGGCCACAGTGCGGCGACGTCGTCGTGGTCGAGCCGGCGCACGACCGGGTCGCCGTCGAGCTCGATGCCGATGTCGACGACGGTGAGCACGCCGCACGCCTGCTCGGTCGGGGGGAGCAGGTGCACCGGCTTGGCGACGGAGAACGTCACGGTCTCGTCGGCGAAGACCCCGTCGGGGTCGAGCTGACCACCCATGGGGTCCTGGCCCGAGGGCAGATCGACCGCGATGACGTGAGTGGTGTCCGACAGCGCCGCCACCCAGGCGGCCGCCCAGTCGGGCAGCCCGGGCCGGGCTCCGATGCCGAGGATGCCGTCGAGCACGACGTCGGCCTCGCCGAGCCCGGCGGGGTCGGTCGTGAGGACGACCCCGGCCGCCTCCGCGGCCGCCCGGGCTCCCGCGTGGACGTGGTCGTGGTGCACGGCGAGGGCGTTCCAGCCCGCCTCGGCCAGCCGCGCGACGGCATACAACGCATCGGCGCCGTTGTTGCCGGGGCCGACGAGGGCGGCGACCGCGTCGCCGTCCCGCTCCTCGAGGCGCGCCGCCGCCACGCCCGCGAGGCCCTCGACCGCACGGGCCATGAGCTCGCCCTCGTCGAGGGTCGCCATGAGCGCGGCCTCGGCCGCGTAGACCGCCTCGGTCGACCAGGCCTCGATCACGTGGTGCCTCCCTCGGCGACGACGACCGCCGACGCGATGCCGGCGTCGTGGGACAGCGACAGGTGCAGTGAGGTGATGCCGAGCGCCTCGACCCGGGCCCGGACGGTGCCGCGCACCTGCAGGTGCGGGCGGCCGTCGTCCCCGCGGTGCACCTCGGCGTCGTGCCAGTGCATGCCGGTCGGGGCGCCGAGGCTCTTCGCGAGGGCCTCCTTCGCCGCGAAGCGCGCGGCGAGCGAGTTGAGCGGCAGGTCGCGCTCGGCCTCGGTGAACAGCCGTTCACGCAGGGTCGGCGTGCGCTCGAGGGTCACCCCGAAGCGCGCGACGTCGACGACGTCGATGCCGACCCCGAGGATCACGGCGCGCCCGGCCGGCCGGTCACCGGAGCCGCCCGGCCCGACGGGTGCCGCGCGAGCGGCCGCGCTCACTCAACGGTGACGCTCTTGGCGAGGTTGCGGGGCTGGTCGACGTCGAGGCCCTTGGCCGTCGACAGGTGCAGGGCGAAGACCTGCAGGGGGACGACGGCGAGCAGCGGCGCGAGCATGGGCGAACAGTTCGGGATGCGGATGACCTCGTTGGCGAACGGCTCGACGTCGTCGTCGCCGTCGTGGGCGATGACGATGGTGCGCGCCCCTCGGGCGCGGATCTCCTGGATGTTGGAGACGACCTTCTTGTGCAGCTCGTGGGGGGCCTCGGGGCTCGGCACGACGATGAAGACCGGCTGGCCGGCGTCGATGAGCGCGATCGGCCCGTGCTTGAGCTCACCGGCGGCGAACCCCTCGGCGTGGATGTAGGCGAGCTCCTTGAGCTTGAGCGCGCCCTCCATCGCGACGGGGTAGCCGACGTTGCGGCCGAGGAAGAGCACCGAGCGGGTGTCGGCCATGAAGCTGGCCATCTCGACGACCCGGTCCATCCGCCCGAGCAGCTCGTCGATCTTGTCCGGGATGCCCTGCAGCTCGGCCATGACGGACTTCGCGTCGTCGGCGTAGGTCTCGCCGCGCAGCTGGGCGAGGTAGAGCCCGAGCACGTAGGAGGCCGTGATCTGGGCGAGGAACGCCTTCGTCGACGCCACGGCGATCTCCGGGCCGGCGTGGGTGTAGAGGACGGCGTCGGACTCGCGCGGGATGGTCGAGCCGTGCGTGTTGCAGATCGACAGCGTCATCGCCCCGAGCTCGGCGGCGTGCTTGACGGCCATGAGGGTGTCCATGGTCTCGCCGGACTGGCTGATCGAGACGACGAGGGTCGTGCCGTCGACGATCGGGTCGCAGTAGCGGAACTCGTGGGCGAGGCTGACCTCGACGGGGATCCGGGTCCAGTGCTCGATGGCGTACTTCGCGACCATGCCCGCGTAGGCCGCCGTGCCGCAGGCGACGATCGTGATGCGCTCGACCGCGCGCAGCTGCTCCTCGGAGATGCGCACCTCGTCGAGCACGAGGCGGCCCGCGTCGTCGGTGCGCCCGAGCAGGGTGTCGGCCACGGCGTGCGGCTGGTCGTGGATCTCCTTCTCCATGAAGGTGGGGTAGCCGCCCTTCTCGGCCGCCGCGGCATCCCACGTCACCTCGTAGGCCTTGCCCTCGGCGGGGGTGCCGTCGAAGCCGATGACCTCGTAGCCGTCGGGAGTGATCGTGACGATCTGGTCCTGGCCGAGCTCGAGGGCGTGCCGGGTGTGGCCGATGAACGCGGCGACGTCGCTGCCGAGGAAGTTCTCGCCCTCACCCAGCCCGACGACGAGCGGGGAGTTGCGCCGGGCGCCGACGACGACGCCGGGGCTGTCCGCGTGCACGGCGAGGAGGGTGAAGGCGCCCTCGAGGCGCTGGACGACGCTGCGCATGGCGAGCGTGAGGTCGCCGACCCGGTCGTACTCCCGACCGACGAGCTTCGCGGCGACCTCGGTGTCGGTCTCGGAGTCGAAGTCGACGCCGTCGGCGAGCAGCTCCTTCTTCAGGGCGTGGAAGTTCTCGATGATGCCGTTGTGGATGAGGGCCAGCCGGCTGCCGTCACCGCCGCGGTGCGGGTGGGCGTTGCCGTCGGTGGGGCCGCCGTGGGTGGCCCAGCGGGTGTGGCCGATGCCGGTGCGGGAGGCGGCGAGGGGGTGGGCGTCGAGCGCCGAGCGCAGGTTCTCGAGCTTGCCCGAGCGCTTCTCGGCGGCGATGCCGTCGTCGGTCACGAGCGCGACCCCGGCGGAGTCGTAGCCGCGGTACTCGAGCCGGGTCAGCCCCTCCATCACGACCTCGAGGGCCGTGTCGTCCATGGTCCGGCCCACGTAGCCGACGATTCCGCACATGGGTGCCAGCGTAGTGCGAACCCCCGACCCGGCCCGCGCGCGGACGCCGCGGCGCGGCATGCGCCAGAATGAGGCGGGTGAGCACGACGCAGGAGCGAGGGACGACCCCGACCCCCTACGTCGACCTCGACCGCCGGGCGTGGTCACGCCTGCGGGAGAACCACCCGATGAGCCTGGAGCAGGGCGACCTCGCGCGGCTGCGCGGCCTCGGCGAGCGCCTCGACCTGCAGGAGGTCGAGGAGGTCTACCTGCCGCTGTCCCGGCTGCTCCACTTCTACGTCGAGGCCACGCACGGGCTGCGCCTCGCGACGAGCGAGTTCCTCGGCGAGCGACCGACCCGGGTCCCCTTCGTCGTGGGCGTCGCCGGGTCCGTCGCCGTCGGCAAGTCGACGACCGCTCGCATCCTCAAGGAGCTCATGAGCCGCTGGCCGCACACGCCGAGGGTCGAGCTCGTGACGACCGACGGCTTCCTCCACCCGAACGCCGAGCTCGAGCGGCGGGGGATCCTGCACCGCAAGGGTTTCCCCGAGTCGTACGACCGGCGCGCGCTCGTGCGGTTCATCGCCGCGGTCAAGTCGGGGATGCCGTTCGTCGACGCCCCGCAGTACTCCCACCTCACGTACGACGTCGTCCCGGGCACGGTGCGGGTGTGGCGGCCCGACGTGCTCATCGTCGAGGGGCTCAACGTCCTCCAGCCGCCGACGGTGCGACCCGACGGGTCGAGCACCGGGGCGATCTCGGACTACTTCGACTTCTCGGTCTACGTCGACGCACCCGTCGAGGAGATCCGCACGTGGTACGTCGAGCGGTTCCTCCGGCTGCGGGAGACGGCGTTCGCGGACCCCCAGTCGTACTTCCACCGGTACGCCTCGCTCAGCGACGGCGGGGCGGTGGCGACGGCGGCGCGGATCTGGGCGCAGATCAACGAGCCCAACCTCGTCGAGAACGTCCTGCCGACGCGGGAGCGGGCCACCCTCGTGCTCACGAAGGGCGCCGACCACGCGGTGACGCGGATCAGGCTGCGCAAGATCTGATGCCGGTCAGTACCAGTGCGGCGAGCGCGAGTTCCACTTGTCGAGGGCGTTGCACGGCGTGCCGTAGGCCTTCTTGATGTAGTCCAGGCCCCAGCGGATCTGGGTGACCGGGTTGGTGCGGTAGTCCGACCCCATCGTCGCCATCTTGCGCGCCGGCAGGGACTGCGGGATGCCGTAGGCGCCGGACGAGGGGTTCTCGGCGGACCAGCGCCAGTCGCTCTCGCCGATCCACAGCCGGTTCAGGCACGGCCACTGCGCCGAGCCGAAGCCGAACTCGGGCATGAGCATCCGGGCCACCGCCTTGGGGTCCTTCTGCGCGTTCGCGATGATCCGCTTGCGCTGGGCGGCCCGCGCGGCCCGTTCGGCGGCGGCCTTGCGCTGCCGGGCCGCGGCCGCGGCCCGGGCCCGCTCGGCCTCCGCGGCGCGGGCTGCGGCAGCCGACCGCTGCGCGTTCGTCGCGGACCGGTCGGCGGCGACGCGGGCCTCGTCCTCCTGCTCGGTGCGCACCTGCTCGGTCGACGTGCTCGTCGTGGGCCCGTCGACGGCCAGGGTCAGCGTGTCGGCGTTCGCCGAGCCGCCACCTATGGTCACGGCGACGGCACCCCCGGTGAGGACGGCGGCCGCGACGCCCGACGCGAGCACGGGGCGGCCGAGCGCGCGGCGTGCCACGCGGGCGTAGCCCACCGACCGTGGGGCGGCATGGCGGGGTGCGTGGCGCGCGGTGTACCGGGCCATGGGCGGTGCGGGGTCCTCTCGGGCGCAGGCGTGCAGCAGGGGTCGGAGCGGGCGAGCCGACCCGCTCCGGGCGTTACCGAATCGAGACCGACTCTAGGCGATGGCCGCAGCCCCGGTGAAATCGGGGGTGCGGGTGGAAGTCAGACCTCGATCCCCTCGAGCAGGTCGGTGACGAGCGCCGCGATCGGGCTGCGCTCGGACCTCGTGAGCGTCACGTGGGCGAACAGCGGGTGGCCCTTGAGCGCCTCGACGACGGCGACGACGCCGTCGTGGCGGCCGACCCGGAGGTTGTCGCGCTGGGCGACGTCGTGGGTGAGCACGACCCGCGAGTTCTGGCCGATCCGGGACAGCACGGTGAGCAGGACGTTGCGCTCGAGGCTCTGGGCCTCGTCGACGATGACGAAGGCGTCGTGGAGGGAGCGGCCGCGGATGTGCGTCAGCGGCAGCACCTCGAGCATGCCCCGGTCGAGGATCTCCTCGACGACCTCGCGCGAGACGAGCGCGGACAACGTGTCGAAGACGGCCTGGCCCCACGGGTTCATCTTCTCGGTGGCGTCGCCGGGCAGGTAACCGAGCTCCTGCCCGCCCACGGCGTACAGGGGACGGAAGACGACGACCTTGCGCTGCTGCCGACGCTCCATGACGGCCTCGATGCCCGCGCAGAGCGCGAGCGCGGACTTGCCCGTGCCGGCGCGCCCGCCCAGGCTCACGATCCCGATGTCGGGGTCCATGAGGAGGTCTAGGGCGATGCGCTGCTCGGCGCTGCGCCCGTGGAGGCCGAAGGCGTCGCGGTCGCCGCGCACGAGCCGCACCTGCTTGTCGGGCCCGACCCGGCCCAGGCCGGAGCCGCGCGGGGAGACGAGCTTGAGGCCGGTGTGGCACGGGAGCTCCGCGGCCTCGACGCTCTCGAGCCGGCCGTACTCGTAGAGGTGGTCCATCTCCTCGACCGTGACGTCGAGCTCGGCCATCCCCGTCCACCCGGACTCGACCGCGAGCTCGGCGCGGTACTCCTCGGCCTCGAGCCCGCACGCCGAGGCCTTGACCCGCATCGGGAGGTCCTTGCTCACGATCGTCACGAGCCGGCCCTCGTTCGCGAGGTTGCGGGCGACGGCGAGGATGCGGGTGTCGTTGTCGCCGAGCCGGAACCCGGCGGGCAGCGACGTGGGGTCGGTGTGGTTGAGCTCGACGCGCAGCGTGCCGCCGTCGTCGCCGATCGGCACCGGGGCGTCGAGCCGGCCCGCCGAGATCCGCAGGTCGTCGAGCATGCGCAGGGCGGTGCGGGCGAAGTACCCGAGCTCGGGGTGGTGCCGCTTGGCCTCGAGCTCGGTGACGACGACGACCGGGAGCACGACCTCGTGCTCCTTGAACCGGGTCGTGGCGCGGGGGTCCGAGAGGAGCACCGAGGTGTCGAGCACGTAGGTGCGACGCGGCTCCTTCCCAGGGCGTGCGGGCGGTGCCGGTCGCGTGCTCGGGGCCATGGTCGCTCCTGGGGTGAGGACTGCGGTGGTCTCGACGCTACGACCCGGCGCGAGGACCCGGACGGACCGCGCACCGCGTGTCGGTGAATTCCGGGCGGCGTCCGGTGCCGGTGTGACTGCTGGGGCTCATGGTCCGCCAGAGGCGTCGTGAGGATGCCGGGGCGCCGGTCAGGCGCCGAAGCGGCGGTTGCGCTCCCCGTACGCCCGCAGGGCCCGCAGGAAGTCGACCTTGCGGAAGTCGGGCCAGTACGCCTCGCAGAAGTAGAACTCGCTGTGCGCGCTCTGCCACAGGAGGAAGCCGCCGAGGCGCTGCTCCCCCGAGGTGCGGATGACGAGGTCGGGGTCGGGCTGGCCCTTGGTGTAGAGGTGCTCGGCGATGTGCTCGACGTCGATGACCTCGGCGAGCTCCTCGATGCTCGTGCCCTTCGTCGCGTGCTCCTGGAGGAGGGAGCGGACGGCGTCGGCGATCTCGCGGCGACCGCCGTAGCCGACGGCGACGTTGACGAGCATGCCCTCGACGTCACGGGTGCGGTCCTCGGCCGCCTTGAGGCGGGCGGCCGTCGGGGCCGGGAGCAGGTCGAGGGCGCCGACGGGGTGGATCCGCCAGCGGTGCGCCTCGGCGAGGGTCTCGACGGCCCGCTCGATGATCCCGAGGAGGGGACGCAGCTCGGCCTCGGGCCGGTTGAGGTTGTCGGTCGAGAGCAGCCACAGCGTGACGACCTCGACACCCACCTCGTCGCACCACGACAGCAGGTTCGCGATGTTGTCGGCGCCGGCCTGGTGCCCCTCGCTCGTGCCGGCCCCGCGGGCCCGGGCCCAGCGACGGTTGCCGTCGAGCATGACACCGACGTGGCGGGGGACGGACGCGGGGCCGAGCTCGCGGGTGAGGCGCCGGGCGTAGGCGGCGTACACGACGTCACTGAGCCCCATGCACCCGGTCCTCTCCCGTGCTGCGGCGTCGCCCCGCGCCATCCGCGAACGATCGCTCCCACGCTACTCCGCGTGTTCCCGGCATCCGTGCGCGAAGTGTCACGTGCGCGACGTGGCTAACCTACGCTGGCGTAGGTTACATTCGACGGGTGACCAGGACCGACCCTCCCCACAGCTCGGACCCGAGCCGTCTCGAGGCGATCGAGCACCGGGTCGAGGCTGCCCTCGACCACGTCAAGCCCAAGCTGCGCGGTTGGCTGCACGCCGGCATGGTGCCGGTCGCCCTCGTCGCCGGCATCGTGCTCGTCGTCCTGGCCAGCACGACGACGGGCAAGGTGTCCGCCGCCGTCTTCGGGGGCACGGCGGTGCTGCTCTTCGGTACGTCGGCGGTCTACCACCGCGGCACGTGGTCGCCCCGCGTCGGCGCGTTCCTGCGCCGCTTCGACCACTCGAACATCTTCCTCATCATTGCCGGCACGTACACGCCCTTCGCGCTGCTCCTGCCCCCCGACCAGGCCCGCACGATGCTCCTCATCGTGTGGATCGGGGCGGCCGTCGGGGTCCTCTTCCGCGTCGCGTGGAGCCACGCCCCGCGCTGGCTCTACGTGCCGGCCTACCTCATGCTCGGGTGGGTCGCGGTCTTCTACTTCGGCCCGCTCCTCGAGCACGCCGGCGGCGCGGTCATGACCTGGGTCGTCATCGGCGGCGCGCTCTACAGCCTCGGCGCGGTCGTCTACGGGACGAAGCGCCCCGACATCTCGCCCCGCTGGTTCGGCTTCCACGAGGTCTTCCACGCCCTGACGGTGCTCGCGTTCGCGGCGCACTTCGTCGCCGCGTCGATCGCGCTCACCGGCCCCGCGGCCTGAGCGGCGCCGAGCCGGCGACCCCGGGCTACGGGGCGGACCGGCCGTCGTCGCCGTCCGACTCGTCGCGGGTGCGGTCCGCCCCCGGGGAGAGGTCCTCCGGCCCGGCCTGCGGCTCGTCGCGACCGCGGTGCGCCTGCTGCTGGCGGTAGGACATCCGCCGCATCCGCGCGTTCATGTTGCGCATGAGGAACCACAGCGCGAGCGCGAGCGCGAAGAACGCCACGAAGGCCAGGAAGCCGGGAAGGACGGCGGCGGTGGGTGCGTCGGTCATGGGGTGCGCTCCGTGCGGGTGTCGTGGACGATCGTCAGGGAGCCGCCGGTGGCGAGCGCGTCGGCGGCGGCGACGTCGGTCGGGAGGCCGGCGAACAGGTCGTCCTCGCCCTCGGCGATCGGGACGAACGACAGGGCGGCCTCGAAGTCCTCGGTCGGCCAGACCTCCTGCTGCACCGCCCGCGGCACCCGGAACCAGGTGCCGTCGGGGTCGATCTGGGTCGCGTGCGCGAGGAGCGCGGCATCGCGGCGCTCGAACCAGGCCGAGCACTCGACCCGCGTCGTGACCGTGCGGTCGGGGCGCGACCAGTTCTCGAGCCACTCGTGGTACGGGCTCTCCTCGCCGAGCGCGGTGAGGGCCTCGTGGAAGGCCTCGATGCGTGCCCGGCTGAAGGTCTGGTTGTAGTACACCTTGAGCGGCTGCCACGCGGGGCCGGCGTGGGGGAACGCCTGCGGGTCCCCCGCGGCCACGACGGCCGCCATCGACACGTCGTGGCACATGATGTGGTCGGGGTGCGGGTAGCCGCCGTTCTCGTCGTACGTCGTGACGACGTGCGGCCGGAACCGGCGGATCTCGCGGACGAGGGCCTCGGTCGTGACGGCGAGTGGCTCGAGGGCGAAGCAGCCCTCCGGCAGCGGCGGGGGCGGGTCGCCCTCCGGGAGGCCGGAGTCGACGAAGCCGAGCCAGGTGTGCTGGACCCCGAGGACGGCCCGCGCGGCCGCCATCTCGTCGCGGCGCACCTGCACGAGGTCGCGCAGGATGTGGACGTCGTTCTTCAGGCGGGGGTTGAGCACTTCACCGCGCTCGCCGCCGGTGCACGAGACGACGAGCACCTCGTGCCCCTCGTCGACGTAGCGCGCCATCGTCGCGGCGCCCTTGCTGGACTCGTCGTCCGGGTGCGCATGGACGCACATGAGCCGGAGGCGGTCTGACACGGGGGGGACCCTTCGTGCGGCGGTCTCGGGGCGTGCCCGAGAATGGACGCCGACATCCTCTCATCCACGACCGACCCCGACGGAGGGACCCGGATGCCCCTGCCCCGCCCCGCCCCCGGTACGACCGGCTGGTGGGTGTTCGGCACCCTCGCCTGCCTCACGGCGGTCGGGCTCATCGTGTGGTGGGGCATCGTGTCGACGACGGGCGGCGTGCGCCCCGAGGTCACCGGCTACGAGGTGGCGTCGGACTCCGTCGTCGTCGACTACGACGTGCACCGCCCCGTCGGCGTCGCGGTCGTGTGCCGGGTCAGCGCCCTCGACGCGAGCAGGAACCGGGTGGGCACGGTCGAGGACGCCGTGCCGGCGCAGGGCCCCACCTCCGTGCACCGCCAGGTGCAGGTGCGCACGAGCGTGCGGGCGGTCACCGGCGTCGTCGACGCGTGCACCCGGGTCACCGCGACCCCCTGACCTCGGACGCGGCGGACGTGGTCGCGCACGCACCCCGTCGGTGGGGCGGACGCACCCGTCGGTGCGGGCCGACGCACCCCTCGGTGCGGGTGGCGCACCCCTCGGTGCGGGCGGGCGCACCCGTCGGTGCGGGCCGGGGCCGGCTGGCAATCCGGGTGGGGCTTGGTAGACTATGGAGTTCATCTCGGGTCTGGGTCCGACCTCGTGCCGCACGGCACCCCTCGGAACCCGGGCCCGTTGCCGTAGCACCACGGCGCGGCCCCCGCCACCGGCAGGGCCGCCGCCGACCCACGACCCAGGAGTGAATGACGTGACCGAGACCGCCAACCAGGCGAGCTTCCTGACCCAGGGGGCCTACGACCGCCTCAAGGCCGAGCTCGAGCAGCTCACCGGGCCGGGGCGCACCGAGATCGCGCGGAAGATCGAGGCGGCCCGGGAGGAGGGCGACCTCAAGGAGAACGGCGGCTACCACGCCGCCAAGGAGGAGCAGGGCAAGATGGAGGCCCGCATCCGCCAGCTCACGCAGCTGCTCGAGTCCGCCACCATCGGCGAGACCCCGCCCGACGACGGCGTCGTCGAGCCCGGCATGGTCGTGACCGTCGACATGTTCGGCGACGAGGAGACCTTCCTCCTCGGCTCGCGCGAGATCACCGACGAGTCGATGCACGTGTTCTCCGAGAAGTCCCCCATCGGGGCCGCCGTCAACGGGGCCAAGGTCGGCGACACGGTGTCCTACGAGGCACCCAACGGCAAGCAGATCGAGGTCAGGATCCTGCACACGACGCCGTACGACGGCTGAGCCGCCTCTCAGGCCCCGCGCCACCCGGTCACGACGGTGTGGGTCGCCCCGCCGACCCACACGGTGCCGTCGACGACGTCGACGTGCACGCGCCCCTCGCGACCGATGACCGTCCCCTGGGCGGCGACGTAGTGCTCCGGGAGGCGGCCGGCCGGCACGAGCCACTGGGCCAGGCCGGCGTTGAGGCTGCCGGTGACGGGGTCCTCGGCGAACTGGGTGCCGTCGGAGAAGAAGGCCCGCACCTCGGCGGCGACGCCGTCGTCGCGAGCACCCGGGGCGTAGCCGGCCACGAGCCCCGCCGCGATGCCGGCACAGCGCACCGGGTCGGGGACCGCCGCCAGCACGGCATCCACCGACCGCAGCAGCACACCGACCCAGCCGGGCCCGTTGTCGACCCACGCGAGGTCGACGACGTCGGCCGGGTCGACCCCGAGGGCGCGCACGACGCGGGCGGCGTCGTCGACCGCGACGGGGCCGGAGCGCACGAGCGGCGGGGCGGCGAACCGCAGCCGGTCGCCGCGCCGCACCTCGACGAGGCCGGCGCCGCACTGCTGGACGACGACGTCGCCGGATGCCGGGACGCCGCCCGCCTCGAGCCACGCGTGCGCGCTGCCGAGGGTCGGGTGCCCGGCGAAGGGCAGCTCGCCCCCCGTCGCCCAGATGCGCACCCGGTAGTCGGCACCGGGGCGGGTCGGGGCGCACAGGAAGGTCGTCTCGGACAGGTTGGTCCAGCGGGCGATCGCCGCCATCTCGTCGTCGCCGAGGTCGTCGGCGTCGTGGAACACGGCGAGGGCGTTCCCCCGGCACGCGGTCTCGGAGAACACGTCGACGAAGCGCACGGCCACCATGGGCCCATGCAACCACGGGTGGCGAGCGCCGGGCCGCCCGCCGACCTCCACGACCCGCCGCGACGCGTGACACGATGGTCGGGCACAGCGGCACCGGAGGACGCACCGTGAGCACGAGGACCGACAGCGCCGCGACCGGGCAGGTCACCGTCCCCGTCGCGGGGATGACCTGTGCGTCGTGCGAGAAGCGCGTCGGTAGGGCCCTGCGCGCGCTGCCCGGGGTGCGGTCGGTCGACGTCTCGGCCACCCGGGGCACGGCGACGCTGCACGGTGACCCCCTGCCGGGGCGTCCCGCCATCACCGAGGCCATCCGGGCCGCCGGCTACGAACCCGGGTCCGCGCCGTGGCTCAGCCCCGACCGGTCGGTGTGGCGCACCGTCCTCGTCGCGGCCGCGGCCGTCGCCGCCGTGGCCTGGCTCGTCGCCTCGACCGGTGTCGCCGGGGTGGCGGCCGACCTCGCCGACCCCTCCCGAGGAGGGCTGCTCCTCGTGCTCACCCTCGGCCTGGCCGCCGGGGTCTCGACCTGCATGGCGATGGTCGGCGGGCTCGTGCTCGGGTTCTCCGCGGCCCACGCGGCATCCGTCGCCGGCCGGGGGCGGACGACGGCGTCCCTGCTGGGCCGGATGCGTCCCCAGCTCGCCTTCAACGCCGGCCGGATCATCGGGTTCGGGGTCCTCGGCGCCCTGCTCGGCGCGCTCGGGTCGACGATGAGCCTGCCCACCCGGCTCACGGCCGTGCTCGTCCTCGCCGTCGCGGTCGTCATGTTCCTCCTCGGGGTGCGCCTCACGGGAGTCTCACCGCGGCTGGCCGCCTGGTCGCCCCGGCTCCCCGGGGGGCTGGCCCGGGCACTCGGCCTCGACACCGCCGCCCAGGGCTCGTACAGCCACGGCCGCACCGCCCTCGTGGGTGCGGCCACCTTCTTCCTCCCGTGCGGGTTCACCCAGGCGGTGCAGGTCTACGCGCTGTCCACGGCATCCCCCCTCGTCGGCGGCGCCGTCATGGCGACCTTCGCCGTGGGCACGACGCCCGGGCTGCTCGCGCTCGGGGCGGTGCCCGAGCTGACGACGGGCCGGCGCCAGGCCGTGGTCCTGCGGGTCGTCGGGGTCGTCGTGCTCGCCTTCGCCCTGCTCAACGTGTCGAGCGGCCTCCAGCTGCTCGGGGTCACCGCCTCGTCGTCGGCCGCCACCGAGGCCCGCCAGGTCACCGACAACGTCACCGTGGCCGGCGGCACGCAGACCGTGCGGATGACCCAGACCCCGGACGGCTACGTCCCGGCCGACACCGTGCTGCACGCCGGCCTGCCGACGCGATGGGTCATCGACGCCACCTCGCAGTTCGACTGCAGCGCCTTCCTGCGGGTGCCCTCGCTCGGGATCTCCGTCGACCTCACCGAGGGTGAGAACACCGTCGCCCTGCCCGCGCTCGAGGCGGGCGAGGTGCCGTTCACGTGCGTCATGGGCATGTACTCGGGCACCCTCGTCGCCGTCGACCCGCCGGACCCTGGCACGTCGAGCGGGTAGCTCGGGCGGCCGCTTCGCCTAGTCGGTCGTGCGGCGGGTGAAGGCGCGCACCGCGAGCGGCGCGAGGACGGCGGAGAGCCCGAGCGACCACAGCACCGTCGCCACGACCGGGTACTGCAACGGCAGCGCGGCGTCGGCCGGCAGGGGGATGCCGTCGTTGCCCCAGAGCTCGCGCAGCGCCTGGACGAGCGCGCTGATCGGGTTCCACTCCGCGATGGTCCGCAGCACGGGCGGCATCCCCTCGGGCTGGGCGAAGGCGTTGCTGAGGAAGGTGACCGGGAACAGCGTCGAGAACATGACGCCCTGCACGGCCTCGACCGAGCGCAGTGCGGACCCGGCGAGGATGCCGATCCACAGCATGGCGAAGCCGAAGAGGATGAGGAGGAAGTAGCCGAAGAGGCCCCTGGCGGCCCCGGTGTGGATCTGCCACCCGACGAACAACCCGGTCACCGACATGACGACGATGCCGAGCAGCGAGTGGATGAGGCTGGACAGGCTGCGCGCGACGACGACGGCGGACCGGCCGATCGGCAGCGACCGGAGCCGGTCGACGATGCCCTTGCCGATGTCGGAGGTCAGGCCGACGGCCACGATGAAGCAGCTGAAGGTCATCGTCTGCGCCATGATGCCGGGCAGCAGCCACTCCTTGTAGTCGACCCCGGGGATGTCGATCGAGCCGCCGAAGACGAACGCGAACAGCACGACGAAGATGACCGGCTGGATCGTGACGTCGGTGAGCATCTCCGGCTGGCGCCGGATGTGGATGAGGTTGCGGCGCACGAGGGCGGCGACCTGCCGCACCGGGCTCGCGGTGCGACCCTGCGCGTGCGTCGGCTGGAACGTGGGGGGCGCGGATGCCGTCATCGTGCGGGCTCCTTGTCGGGCTCGTGCGGGGCGTCCCCCGCGGGAGCGGCGCGGTGGCCGGTGAGGTGGAGGAAGACGTCGTCGAGGCTCGGTCGCTGCAGGCCGATGTCGTCGAGCTCGACGCCGGCCTCGTCGAGCCGTGCCGCGATGCGGGTCAGGGCGGCCACGCCCTCGGCGGGGGCGCTGATCCGCCGGGCGTCGGCGTCGACGTGGACCTCGGCGACCTCCGCGCGCACGAGGGCCGCGGCGCGGTCGACGTCGGTGGCCCGGGAGACCGCGACGACGAGGCTGGCCCGCCCGGACTGGTCCTTGAGCTCGAGCGGCGTGCCCTCGGCGATGATCCGGCCGTGGTCGACGACGACGATGCGGTCGGCGAGCTGGTCGGCCTCGTCGAGGTACTGCGTCGTGAGGAACAGCGTCGTGCCGTCGCGCACGAGGTCGCGCAGGACGGCCCACAGCTCGACCCGGCTGCGCGGGTCGAGCCCGGTCGTCGGCTCGTCGAGGAAGAGCACCGGTGGCGTGGCGACGAGGCTCGCGGCGAGGTCGAGGCGGCGACGCATGCCCCCCGAGTAGTCGCGCACCACCTTGTCGCCCGCCCCGGTGAGCGAGAACCGCTCGAGCAGCATGTCGGTCGAGCGACGCACGAGGGCGGGGTCGAGGCCGTAGAGGTCGCCGACGAGCCGGAGGTTCTCGCGGCCCGTGAGCAGCTCGTCGACGGTCGCCGACTGGGCGGTCAGGCCCATGCTGTGCCGCACGGCATCGGCCTGGCTCACGACGTCGTGGCCCGCGACGCGCGCCGTGCCGCTCGTCGGGACCGACAGCGTCGTGAGCATCCGCACCGTCGTCGTCTTGCCCGCGCCGTTGGGCCCGAGCATCGAGAAGACCGTGCCCTCGGGGACCGACAGGCTCACCCCGTCGACGGCGGTGACGTCGTCGAAGCGCTTGACGAGGTCGACCGCCTCGATCGCCGGCGCGCTCATCGCACGAGGCAGAACGGGTGCCCTGCCGGGTCGAGGTAGACGACGAAGCCACCGGACTGCGACGGCTGGACGGCGTGCCGCCGGGCACCGGCGGCGAGGACGAGCCGCTCCCCCGCCTCGAGGTCGTCGACCTGCAGGTCGAGGTGGAACTGCTGGGGGTGCGAGCCGCCGGGCCACGTCGGCGCCACGAAGTCGTCGATGCGCTGGAACGCCAGGGCCGCCCTGCCGCGTCGCTCACCGAGCGGCTGGAGGGTGACCCAGTGGTCGTCGGAGCCCTCCTCCATCTCCCAGCCGAGCACCTCGGCGTAGAAGGAGGAGAGGGCGGTGGCATCGGGGCAGTCGAGCACCACGAGGTCGAGGACCGGTCGGGTCGAGGGGGTGGCGTCAGCGGTCGGAGCGGTGTCTTCACTCATGAGGAGAAAGCGTAGGTGTGACCACCGACACCCGTCGCCGGAGTTTCCGGCGCTCAGTCGCGCACGTGCCCCCGGAGCAACCGCCCGGCCACGTGGGCCTCCTCGACGGTGTTGTTGACGTGGAAGGACACCCGCAGCCGTCCGGCCCGCTCCGCGGCCACGACCCGGTGCTCTTCGAGGATCCCCGGGACCCTGCCGTCCGCGGCGAGGGCACGGATCGCGCGCCCGGTGGGCTCGAGGCCGGCGCCCTGCGCGAACGCCGCCTCCGCCGCCAGGGCGTGCGCGTGCAGAGCCGCGACCCCCACCCGCTCGAGCAGGTCGAGCGAGGCCGCGGTCCCCACCCACGCGTGCCACCCCGGGGACACGTCGAACCGCCGCGCATCGGGCGCCAGGCGCAGCGGGAGGCCGTAGATCGACGACCACGGCTGGTCCCCGGCGTACCAGCCGGCGGCCGTCGGCACGAGCGAGTCCCACCGGTCCGGGCGGACCGCGAGGAAGGCCGTCCCCCGCGGCGACAGGAGCCACTTGTACGCCCCGCACACGGTGTACGCGAAGCGGCTCGCGTCGACGTCGAGCCAGCCGGTCGCCTGGGTGAGGTCGACGAGCACGTCGACGCCGTGCCGTGCGGCGGCCGCCTCGACGGCGCCGAGGGGCCCGACCGTGCCGTCGGACGACTGCACGGCGGCGAGCGCGACGAGCGCCGTGGTCCCGTCGACGTGGTCCGCGAGCTCGGCGAGCGGGACCTCGCGCACCCGGATGCCGCGGCGCGCGTGCGCGGCGAACGGGAACGTCACGCTCGTGAACTCGCCCTCGGGCACGAGGACCTGCGCGCCGTCGGGCAGCGCGGACGCGACGAGCCCGACGAGCGGCGAGACCTGGCTGCCGATCGCGACGGTCTCGGGGCGCACGTGGGCGAGCCGGGCCCAGGCCTGCCGGGCCCGGTCGATGACCGCGTCGTAGCCGGGCGCGTGGGCCGTGCCGCGGCGCCACGCGTCGAGCGCGTCGCCGATCGCGGCGAGGGTCGCCCGCGGCGGCAGCCCCATCGTCGCGGAGTTGAGGTAGGTGCCGTCGGGCTCGAACTCGGCGGCCCACGGCCAGTCGCTGCTCATCGGCCCACCGTAGGCCCCGGTCCCCTCGCCGTGCGGCCGGAGACGGTCGTCCCGGCGGCCGCGTACGCACTCAGGGCGGGTCAGGGCGCGGTGGTCGAGGCCAGCGGGGCGGCGAGGGCCGCCGCCGCGGCCGGGTGGCGCTCGGAGAGCAGGCCGATCGCGAAGAGCACGTAGGCCGCGTCGACCCGCGCCTGCGCGGAGCGCGGGACGCGCCACCCGCCCCCGTGGTCGGCGACGACCCGGGCCAGCACCCTCGCGCCGGTCCCGACCGGGGCGTGGCGCAGCACCCCACCCGAGCCGACGACGAGCACGACGTCCCCGAGTGGCCGGGGCCGCTCGGAGGAGTGGGCCGGCCGGCCGTGCCGGCGGACGGCGACGACCGCCGCGGTCGCAGCGAGCTCCTCCTCGGCCGCCCACTCGGCGTCCGAGCCGGCGAGGTGACCGGTGTCGGCGGAGACCGCCGCGGCGTACCGGGCCGTGCCCGCCTCGAGCGGGAGTCCTTCGCGGGCGGCCGCCTCGACGACGCCCTCCGCGGTCCAGCGCATGCCGAGGTCCGCCTCGACGGTCCTGGCGTGCCACAGGGTGCCGACGACCTCGCGGTGGATCGTCGCGTCCTCCCCCTGCGGGGTGATGACGGAGTAGACGTCGGTCGTCGCCCCGCCGACGTCGACGACGAGGACGTCACCACCGACGACGTCCGCGAGCACCTCGACGCCGCGGAGCACGGCATCCGGCGTGGGCGCCCTGACGAGGTCCTCGAACCCGCGGTCGCGGGAGAGCCCCTTGCCGCCGATGACGTGGGCGAGGAAGGCCTCGCGGATGGCGGTCCGGGCGGCCTCGGGCGCGACGACACCGATGCGGGGCAGGACGTTCGCGGTCACGACGTGCCGGCGTCCGGTCGAGGCGAGCAGCGCGGCGACCTCGTCGGCGGCGTCGGTGTTGCCGGCGACGACGACGGGTGCCGCGAGGCGGGTCCTCGCGAGCCTCCGTGCGTTGTGCAGCAGGACGTCGGCGTTGCCCCCGTCGGTGCCGCCGACGAGGAGGACGAGGTCGGGGGATGCCGCCCGCAGGGCCGTGACGTCCGCGCCGGACATCGGGCCGCTCGCGACGTGCACGACCTTGGCCCCCGCGGACAGGCCCACCCGGAACCCGGCCTCGGCGGTCACCTCCCGCTCGTAGCCGACGACCGCGAGCCGCAGCCCGCCCCCGGCGCTCGAGCAGACGAGCACCTCGTCGGGGGCCCCGTGCCCCGCGGCGAGCGCCGCGCGCACGGCATCCACGCCGTCCATGACGTCGGTCGCGACGGTCGTCGGGTGGCTCGCCGTGCCGAGGACCCCCCCGTCGGTGGGGTCGACGAGCACGGCCTTGGTGAACGTCGACCCGACGTCGACGCAGAGGATGGCGCCCACGGCCCGCTCAGGTGAGCCGGTCGAGCGCCTGGCCGAGGTCGGCGACGAGGTCCTCGACGTCCTCGATGCCGACGGACAGCCGGATGAGGTCGGCGGGCACCTCGAGCTCGGTGCCGGCGACGGAGGCGTGGGTCATCCGGCCGGGGTGCTCGATGAGCGACTCGACGCCGCCGAGCGACTCCCCGAGGATCCACAGCTGCGTCTCGGCGCAGACCTTCGTCGCGACGTCCTCGCCGCCGCGGACCCGGAACGCGACCATGCCGCCGAACCGCCGCATCTGCCGGGAGGCGACGTCGTGGTTGGGGTGGTCGGGCAGGCCCGGGTAGTGCACCGCGGTGACGCCCGGGTGGCCGCGAAGGAACTCGACGACCCGCTCTGCGTTGTCGCAGTGCCGCTCCATGCGCACGGCGAGGGTCTTCAGGCCCCGCAGCACCATCCAGGCGTCGAACGGGCCGGCGACCGCCCCCATGGCGTTCTGGTGGAACGCGACCCGTTCCTGGACGCTCTCGCCGCGCGGTGTCGTGGCGCCGGGGGCCACGACGACTGCACCACCGACGACGTCGCTGTGCCCGCCGGCGTACTTCGTCGTCGAGTGCACGACGACGTCGGCGCCGAGCGCGATGGGGCTCTGGAGGTAGGGCGAGGCGAAGGTGTTGTCGACGACGAGGAGCGCACCAGCCTCGTGGGCCACGGCCGCGATCGCCTCGATGTCGGCGATGCCGAGCAGCGGGTTCGTCGGGGTCTCGACCCAGACCATGCGCGTCGTCGGGCGGATCGCGGCACGCACCGACTCGACGTCGGCGACGGTGGCGACGGAGTGCTCGACGCCCCAGGGCCTCGCGACCTGGTTGAACAGGCGGTAGGTGCCGCCGTAGGCGTCGGACGGGACGACGACGTGGTCGCCGGGTGCGAGCAGCGCGCGCAGCACGGCATCCTCGCCGGCGAGGCCGCTCGCGAACGCGAACCCGCGCTCGCCGCCCTCGAGGGCCGCGATGCACTCCTCGAGCGCGGTGCGGGTCGGGTTCGCCGACCGGCTGTACTCGTAGCCGCCGCGCAGGCCGCCGATGCCGTCCTGCTTGTACGTGCTCACCTGGTGGATGGGCGGGACGACGGCCCCGGTCGTGGGGTCCGGCTCCTGCCCGGCATGGATCGCGCGCGAGGAGAAGCCGAGGTGCTCGAGGGTCATGCGGGCCAGCGTATGCCGGTCACCTGCCTCCGCAGTCCTCGCCGCTGTCGAGGTTGGCCGAGCCGGGATGACGGCGCGGTGTCCGGGCGTTGAGACCGACATGCTCTTCGGATCCCGTGCCAGGACGACGCTGCCCACCGCCGACGAGGCCCTGCCCGGCCGGGACCACCGGCCGTTCCCCGTCCCGACGACCCACGAGGTGCTCGGCACCCCGCTCGAGGGGCCCTGGCCCGAGGGCACCGAGGTGCTGTACGTCGCGATGGGCTGCTTCTGGGGGGTCGAGCGGATCTTCTGGCGGATGCCGGGCGTCGTCGCGACCGCGGCCGGCTACATGGGCGGGTCCACCCCCCACCCCACCTACGAGGAGACGTGCACCGGGCGCACCGGGCACGCCGAGACCGTGCTCGTCGCCTACGACCCGGCGCGCACGTCACCCGAGCCGCTGCTCAAGGCCTTCTGGGAGAACCACGACCCCACCCAGGGCAACCGCCAGGGCAACGACATCGGCACCGCGTACCGGTCGGCGGTCTTCTGGACCACCCCGGGCCAGGAGGCCGCGGCCCGCACGACCCGGGCCGCGTTCCAGGACGTGCTCACCCGCGCCGGGCGTGGCGAGATCACGACGACGCTCGCCCCCGCGGGCGACGCCGGGCCGTTCTACTACGCCGAGGACTACCACCAGCAGTACCTCCACAAGAACCCGAACGGCTACTGCAACCACGGGCCCAACGGCCTGACCTGCCCCGTCGGCGTCGCCACCCTCCCGGCCCAGACGCAGGTGCGGCCCCCGGCCTGACCGCCCCCAACCCCGGCGGTGGTGCGGCGACGGCTGCCCCGCGACCACGTCCGCACCACGACGGACCGCACCCCTCACGCCGGGCGGGAGGCGACCCACAGCTCCTCGGCGGGCCACCGGCTCGCCCACTCGTGCGACACGATCTCGTAGAACGGGTGGTCGCCACCACCGTCCGCCGGGGCGAAGACCTCGTGGAGGGCCTCGACGACGAGACCGGCACGCCGCAGCAGCCGCACCCAGTCGCCGTGCGAGGGGTGGAACTCGGCCCCGCCGCCGGGCCAGCGCACCCGGTACGCCTCTCGGTGGCCACGCACCAGCCGCTCCGCTGCGACCCCCTCGTCGTCGGGCACGCACAGGGCCGACAGGTGGCTGTTCGTGAGGAACACGAGCCGGCCTCCGGGCCGCAGCAGCCGGGCGGCCTCGGCCACCCAGCGCTCGGGGTCGCACCACGCCGCCACGCCGTGCTCGCTCACGACGAGGTCGGCGCACCCGTCCGCGAGGGGCACGAGCTCGCCGTCGGCCTGGACGAGCGGGAAGCGCGGGCCGAGCTGCCCCTGCAGGCGGCGTGCCGTGGCCAGCTGCTCGGCCGACAGGTCGACGGCGACGACCGTGGCCCCCGCCCGGGCGAGCCAGGCCGAGACGTAGGCGGTGCCGCACGCGAGCTCGACGACCTCGAGCCCTCGCACCTCGCCGAGGGCGCCCAGCTCGCGCTCGGGGACGGCGAACAGCCCCCACACCGGGTCGGGCCGCGTCCACTGCTCCTCGGCGGCGGCATCGGTGAACCTCGCGTTGACGACCGCCCACAGCGCCCGGTTGCGCGCCAGGTCGCCGGCCCGTGCGTCGGTCACCGGCTCAGGCTAGCCCCGGCCGGTCGTGACGGCGTCCGGGCCATCGTGGCAACGCCTCGGCTCCGTTCCGTCAGGCGCCGTCGAGGACGACGCCGGCGAGCCACGAGAGCAGGTTGACGCCGACGACGACGGCGGCCAACACGGTGAGCACGATCGCCGGCACCCGACCGCGGGCGTCGCCGCGCGCCCGGGCCCGGTTCGCGAACCGCCACACGAGCAGGACGGGGACGGCCAGGAGGGCGACGACCACGGCGAGTACGAGCAGGGCGACGCTCGTCGAGGCGAGGGCTCCCTCCTCGACGCCCAGGGCCGTGCCGATGGCCCCACCGACGACAAAGGACACGATGACGGCGAGGACCCCGCAGGCGAGACACGCCCAGGCGAGCCGGACGTCGCGGTCGTCCCGAGGGACGGGGGTGCGGGCGACGGGGTGGGTGGTGGCATTCATGACACACCTCCTGGGGGAGGGAGAGCGCCGGGAGCCCGGGGCTCCACCTCCATCCTCGCCCTGCCGTCCGCACCGGACTCCGACCTGTGACGCACGGATCGGAGCGGTCACCCGGTGAGCAGCGACGCGACCCACGAGGCGAGGGCGACGACCGCGAAGAGCACCGTGACGCCCACGAGCACGAGGGCCGCGATCCGCGGGGACCGGTCCCCGTGGTCCCACGCCCGGCGGGCGAGGACGACCGCCGGGACGGCCGGGAGGCCGACGATGGCGATGCCGAGGAGGACGAGCGGGACCGTCACCGCCGCCGGCTGGTCGCCGTAGGGGTCGCCGCCGCCGAGCCGCGCACCGAGGGCGAACGGCACCGCCACCCCGAGGAACCAGAACACCGGGGCGAGCGCGAGGCACACCCAGGCCCACCGGCCCTCGGCGCTCATCCGCCTCCGGCCCGTCGGGCTCGCCGCATCGCTCCACGGGTCCTGGGATCCGTGCTGCGTCGAGCTGGTCATGGCACACCTCCACGCGTTGGAGAGGACCCCGCAGGTTCCATCTCCATCCTCGCCCTCCCGCCCGAGTGAGGGTCTGGCCTGTGACGCATGAGTCACGCGGGATGCCGGGGCGTGAGCGGATGCAGGGCACCGCCGCGCACCCACCTTTGCCCCATGACGAATGCTATCTGCGCGAAAGGAATTCCTTCCGCGGTGAAAGCAACGTGACGACGCCCCCTGCTCGAGGGACCCAGCCCGGCGACCCCGGCTCGGGGACCCCGTCCCGCCCCCAGATCCGTCAGATCCGGGCGGCCACCTCGGTGCCCTGCCGGATGGCCCGCTTCGCGTCGAGCTCGGCCGCGACGTCGGCCCCACCGATGACGTGGGTGGGGATGCCGCGCGCGGCGAGGGCGTCGGCGACACCGCGCACCGACTCCTGGCCGGCGCAGACGACGACGGAGTCGACGGGGAACGTGCGCCGCTCGCTCGCACCGTCGGAGCCGCTCGCCACGGTGACGTGCAGGCCCTCGTCGTCGATCCGGTCGTACGCCGCGACACCGGTCACGAGCTCGACACCCTTGGCCTTGAGCGCGGCCCGGTGCACCCAGCCGGAGGTCTTGCCGAGGCCCCGGCCGATCGCCGTCGCCTTGCGCTGGAGGAGGACGACGTGTCGTGGGCTGGGTTCGGGCCGGGGGGTCGTCAGGCCACCGCGGGTCTGCGCCGGGTCGCCGACGCCCCACTCCGCCCGCCACGCGTCGACGTCGAGGGTCGCGGAGTGCTCGGTCGTGAGGTACTCGCTGACGTCGACGCCGATGCCCCCGGCGCCGATGACGGCCACCCGCTCGCCGGCGGTGCGCTCGCCGCGCACGAGCTCGGCGTACGTCATGACCATCGGGTGGTCGATGCCGGGGATGTCGGGCATCCGCGGCTCGACACCCGTGGCCACGACGACCTCGTCGAAGCCGGCGTCGGCCAGCTCGTCGGCGTGCACCCGGCTCCCGAGGTGCACCTTGACCCCGGTGAGGTCGAGGCGCCGGGTGAAGTAGCGGATCGTCTCGGCGAACTCCTCCTTGCCCGGGATGCGCATCGCGATGTCGAACTGCCCTCCGACGTGGTCGCGCGCCTCGAAGAGCTCGACCTCGTGCCCCCGCTCGGCGAGCGTCGTCGCGGCGGCGAGCCCGGCCGGCCCGGCCCCGACGACGGCGACCTTCTTCACCGTGCGGGTCGGGCCGAGGACGAGCTCGGTCTCGTACCCGGCGCGCGGGTTGACGAGGCACGTGGCGCGCTGCTTGACGAAGGTGTGGTCCAGGCACGCCTGGTTGCACGCGATGCACGTGTTGATCTCGTCGGCCCGCGACTCCGCCGCCTTGCGCACCCACTCCGGGTCGGCGAGGAACGGCCGCGCGAGCGACACGAGGTCGGCCCCGCCGTCGGCGAGCACCGCCTCGGCGACCTCGGGCGTGTTGATCCGGTTCGTCGCGACGACCGGGACGGACACGTGCTCCTTGAGGCGCGCGGCGTACGAGGTGAACGCCGCCCGGGGCACCGAGGTGACGATCGTCGGCACCCGCGCCTCGTGCCAGCCGATGCCGAGGTTGAGGATGCTCGCCCCGGCCGCCTCGACCTCGCGGGCGAGGGCGGTCACCTCGTCCCACGTCTGGCCGTCCTCGACGAGGTCGAGCACCGAGATCCGGTAGACGACGATGAAGTCCGGCCCGACCGCCTCGCGCACCGCCCGCACCGTCTCGACCGCGAACCGGCGGCGCTTCTCCGGGGTGCCGCCCCACGCGTCGGTGCGGTGGTTCGTGCGCGGCGCGAGGAACTGGTTGACGAGGTAGCCCTCGGACCCCATGACCTCGACGCCGTCGTACCCCGCCTCGCGGGCGAGGCGCGCGGCCCGGGCGAAGGCGCGGATCTGGCGCCGGACCCCCCGGTCGCTCAGCGCCCGCGGCCGGAACCGCGAGATCGGGCTCTTGACCGCCGACGGGGCGACGCACCACGGCGTGAAGGCGTACCGGCCGGCGTGCAGGATCTGCAGGGCGATCCGACCGCCCGCCTCGTGCACGGCATCCGTGACCTGGCGGTGCTGACGGGCCTCGCGCCGGGTCGTCAGCTTCGACGCGAGCGGGTAGAACGTGCCCTCGACGTTCGGGGCGAAGCCGCCCGTCACGATGAGGGCTGCTCCCCCACGGGCCCGCTCCGCGACGTAGGCGGCGAGCTTCGGGAAGTCGCGGGCGTGGTCCTCCAGGCCGGTGTGCATCGACCCCATGACGACACGGTTGGGCAGCGTCACGTGCCCCAGGTCGAGGGGCGCCAGCAGGTGGGGGTACTCGCTCATCGGCCGTCTTCCGTCGCGTCGCCCGGTCGCGCTCGGCGAGCGTCGGCGACGCGGGCGGATGCCGTCGGCCCGGCTCCCGCTCCCGGTCACCGCCGGGGGCGCCACCACGGGCGCCGGGGTCGAGCCTCTCCCGTTGTTACCGGCGGGTCAACCTTCGGCGGCTGTGAGGCTGCTCGCAGGTGGCGCCACCGGGCGACCATCGCGTCGACGTCGACCGTGGGCGCGAGGATCTGCGGCATCCCCGGGTCGGGCGGGCGGAGCCGGGCGCGACGCACCCGGTGGTTGAAGTCCTCGAGCACCTCGCGCACGGCGGCCTCGCTGCGCAGGTCGGCGAGCGCCTCGGGGTAGGACGCGGCCTCCTTGCGCAGCTGTAGCGCGGGCGGCAGGGCGAGGGAGAGGTCGAGCCCCTCCGCCGCGGCCTTGCGGCGCACCCACCACAGCGGGTCGTCGGGGTCACCGAGGTCGGTCAGCGGCTTCCCGGCGCCCGGCAGGTCGTCGAACTCGCCGCGCTCCTGGGCCTCGCGGATCGCCCTCTCCACGGGGCTCTCCCAGCGCGGGCGTTCGTCCTCGACATCCACGTCCCCAGTCTGGACCGGCGACGGCGAGGCCGCGACGACAAGGGTCGGACAAGCCGGGGCCATGACCCCGGTTCACGCGGGGCCTGATCCGTGCACGGGTCAGTCGGCCAGGAACGACAGCAGGTCCGCCCGGGTGAGCACCCCCACCGGCTTGCCGTCCTCGACGACGAGCACGGCATCCGAGTGCTCGAGCTCGTGCCGGGCCGTCGCGACCGGCTCGCCCGCCCCGACGAGCGGCAACCCCGGGCTCATGTGCTTCGCGACGGGGTCGGCGAGGTGGGCCCGCCCGGTGAAGAGCGCCTCGAGCAGGTCGCGCTCGGAGACCGACCCGGCGACCTCGCCCGACATGACCGGCGGCTCCGCGTTGACGACCGGCATCTGCGAGACGTGGTACTCGCGCAGGATCTCGATCGCGTCGCGCAGTGTCTCGGTGGGGTGGGTGTGCACGAGGGCCGGTAGGTCCCCGTCCTTGCCGTGCAGCACGTCGCCGACCGTGCGCTCGGCATCGGTGCGCAGGAACCCGTACGACCGCATCCACTCGTCGTTGAACAGCTTGGAGAGGTAGCCGCGACCCGAGTCGGGCAGCAGGACGACGACGACGGCATCCGCGGGGAGGCCCTTCGCCGCGCGCAACGCCGCGACGACCGCCATCCCGCAGGACCCGCCGACGAGCAGCCCCTCCTCGCGGGCGAGACGACGCGTCATCTCGAACGACTCGGCATCCGAGACCGCGATGACCTCGTCGACCTGCGCCGGGTCGTACGCCGAGGGCCAGAAGTCCTCGCCGACGCCCTCGACGAGGTAGGGACGGCCGGTGCCCCCGCTGTAGACGGACCCCTCGGGGTCGGCCGCGATGACCCGGACTCGGCCCGTGGGCCGGTCGGCGGAGACCTCGCGCAGGTAGCGGCCGGCGCCGGAGATCGTGCCGCCCGTGCCGGCACCGGTGACGAAGTGCGTGACCCGGCCGTCGGTGTCGGCCCAGATCTCGGGGCCGGTCGTCTCGTAGTGGGACAGGGGGCCGTTGGGGTTGGAGTACTGGTCGGGCTTCCAGGCACCCGGGGTCTCGCGGACGAGCCGGTCGGACGTCGAGTAGTAGGAGTCGGGGTGCTCCGGCGGCACCGAGGTGGGGCACACGACGACCTGCGCCCCGTAGGCCTTGAGCACGTTGCGCTTGTCCTCGGACACCTTGTCCGGGCACACGAAGATGCACGAGTAGCCCTTGCGCTGCGCGACGAGGGCCAGGCCCACGCCGGTGTTGCCCGACGTCGGCTCGACGATGACGCCGCCCGGCCGCAGTTCCCCCGACGCCTCGGCGGCCTCGACCATCCGCAGGGCGATGCGGTCCTTCACGGACCCCCCGGGGTTGAGGTACTCGACCTTGGCGAGCACCGTGGCCGCGATGCCCTCGGTGACCGAGCCCAGCCTGACGAGGGGAGTGTTGCCGACGAGGTCCACGATGTGCTCCGCATACTTCATCCGGTCATCCTGTCATTGCCCCGGCAACCTGGGTGAACACCGGCATCCGGACGACTCCTCACCCACGTGTCGGGGGCGGCCGCGGGCGTGCTTCACCCACGTGTCGGGGACGGCCGCGGGCGTGCTTCACCCACGTGTCGGGGGCGGCCGCGGGGCGTGATGCACGACGATGGCGCCATGGACGACTACCTCGCCGTGAACCGCGCCAACTGGGACGAGCGCGCCCCGGCCCACGCCGCGAGCCCCGACTACCAGCTCGATCGGTTCGCCGCCGACCCCGAGCACCTGAGCGGGGTCGTGCGCTACGACCGCCCGCTCCTCGGCGACGTGTCCGGGCTGACCGGCATCCACCTCCAGTGCCACATCGGCACCGACACCGTCTCGTTGGCACGCCTCGGCGCGCGGATGACCGGGCTCGACCTGTCCCCCGCCTCGCTCGACGAGGCCCGGCGCCTCGCGACCGCCGCCGGAGCGGACGTCGACTTCGTCGAGGCCGACACCTACTCGGCGCCGCAGGCTCTCGGCGGGCGGACCTTCGACCTGGTCTACACCGGCATCGGCGCGCTGTGCTGGCTTCCCGACATCGACCGCTGGGCCGCCGTCGTCGACGACCTGCTCGTGCCCGGGGGGCGGCTCTTCGTCCGCGAGGGGCACCCGATGCTGTGGGCCATCGACGAGACGGTCGAGGATGCCGTGACGGTCGGGTACCCCTACTTCGAGACACCCGACCCGCTCGACCTCGAGGAGCCCGGCACCTACGTCGAGAGCGACGTCGAGTTCGTGCACAACCGGGGCCTGACGTGGAACCACGGCCTCGGCGAGACCGTGACGGCCCTGCTCGCCCGCGGGTTCGAGCTGACCGGCCTCGCCGAGCACCGCAGCGTGCCGTGGGAGGCGCTGCCCGGCCGGATGGTCCGCGACGAGATGGGCGAGTGGTCCCTCACCGAGCACCCGGAGCGGCTGCCGCTCAGCTACACCCTGCAGGCGCGCAAGCGCGCGCGCTAGGTCCGCGGTCGGTGGTCGGCGCCGAGCCGGCCGAGGAAGCGCTCGGTGTCGACGACCACGCGCTCGACGGTGCCGCGGCCGAGCACCCGACCGACGGCATCCGTCGCCTCGACCCGGAACGTGAGGCGCTGCCCGTCGGTGGCGGTGACCTCGGCCCGCACGGTGACCCGGTGGCCGACGGAGCTGGCCGCGAGGTGGTCGAGGCGCACCGACGTGCCGACGCTCGTGGCCCCGGCGGGCAGCAACCCGGTGAGCGCGAGGCAGGTTGCCTCCTCGCACCAGGCGAGCAGGCGCGGTGTGCCGAGCACCGCCAGGCTGCCGGAGCCGAGGGCGGATGCCGTGTCGGCGCCTCCCACGACCCGCGTCACCGCGGCGTGGGTCCCGGGGAGGATCTGCGAGGCGCCGTCCATCCCGTCAGGGTAGGCCGTGGTCCTGCCCAGCCCTGCCCTCCCCTGCCCGGCCCTGCCCTGCCCTGCCCACGCCCTGCCCTGCCCTTCCTGCCCTGCCCTGCCCACGGAACCCCGAACGGCGCGCAGTGGCTCGCGTTACCGTGGACGGACGCGAGACAGCGCGAGGCGGCGCGACGGCACGAGGGAGGCAGACCCATGGGACGCGCGCGACGAGCCCGCAAGATCGCGGCGACGGCCGCCTACGGGGGTGGCGGGGTCGCCGCCGCGGGTGCGGCGCTCGGCGCTGCCGGGTGGGGGATCATCAAGGCCGAGGCCGCCCTCGCCCGCCGGGTCATCGGCACCCCGTTCGACGACTCCCCGGACGACGACGGTGTCTACGGCGCCGGGCCCGGCCAGCCCTACGACATCGTCGTGCTCGGCGACAGCTCGGCGGCCGGGATGGGCGCCGACGCCCCGCACGAGACGGTCGGCGCGATCATCGCCAACGGCGTCGCCGCGCTCACCGGGCGCCGGGTGCGCCTCACGAACCGGGCGGTCGTCGGCGCGGAGTCGAGTGACCTCGAGCGCCAGCTGGCCAACGCCCTCGAGGAGGTCCTGCGCCCCAGCGTCGTCGTCATCATGGTCGGCGCGAACGACGTGACCCACCGCATCGAGCGCTCGGCCTCGGTGCGCGCCCTCGAGCAGACGGTGCGGCGCATCCGGGCCCTGGGCTGCGAGGTCGTCGTCGGCACCTGCCCCGACCTCGGGACGATCCAGCCGATCCAGCAGCCGCTGCGATCGCTCATGAAGCGCTGGTCCCGCGACCTCGCCGCGGCCCAGACGGTCGCCGTCGTCGAGGCCGGCGGTCGCACCGTCTCGCTCGGCGACCTGCTCGGCTCGGAGTTCGCCGAGTCGCCCCACGAGATGTTCAGCAGGGACCGCTTCCACCCCTCGGCGGCCGGCTACGCGCGTGCCGCCGCCGCCCTGCTGCCGAGTGTCTGCGCGGCGCTCGGCGTGTGGGGCGTCGACACGAGCGACCGCGCGCCCGAGCCACGGCGCGGCGAGGGCGTCGGCCCGGTCGCCGTCGCTGCCGGCCAGGCGGTCAAGGAGCCCGGCACCGAGGTCGCGCCGACCGAGATCGCCGGGCAGACCCGCGGCCCCCGCGGACGCTGGGCCGTGCTGCTGCGCCGGCGCCACGACTCCGTGCCGCCGCCGGAGGACCCGGTCGAGACCCCCGACGCCGAGTCGGGCGCCGATGCCGGCGCGGGCGTGCCGGGCTCAGGGAGCGCCGGGAGCGCCGGGAGCACCGGGAGGGCCGGGAGGGCGGCCGTGGAGGAGGGCGGCGTCAGTCGGGGATGACGGCGTCGAGCTCGACCTCGACCTTCCAGCGCGGGTCGATGAGGCCGGCCACGACGACCATCGTGCTCGCCGGACGGATGTCACCGAAGATCTCGCCGTGCACCGACGAGATGGCGTCGACGACCTCGCCGTCGCGGTCGGTGATGTAGTGCCGGGTGCGGATGACGTCCTCCGGCCGTCCGCCGAGCTCGGCCAGGGCACCCAGGGCGATCTCCCAGCACCGCCGGGCCTGGGACGCGGGATCGACGCTGACGTGGCCGTCGGCGTTGATCGGGGCGGTGCCCGAGACCGCGATGTTCTGGCCGACGCGGACCGCGCGGGAGAACCCCACGCTTCCCTCGTACGGCGACCCTGACGATGCCCGGCTGCGCGTGAGTTCCATGTCCTCATCATGGCCGACCGCCCCGGCACGGCGCAGCCCCGGGGTGGAGAGACCGAGCCCACACCCCGCCGCGGGCTCGCCCGGCATACCCTTGGACGGTCGCTGAGCAAGCGCTTAGTGGCCGTCCCACGCCACGGACGCACCGTCGTCCCCGCCCCGAGGAGCCCGTCGTGACCGAGGCCGTCATCGTCGCCACCGCCCGCACCCCCATCGGCCGCGCCTTCAAGGGCTCGCTCAAGGACATCCGCCCCGACGACCTGTCCGTGCAGGTCGTCCACGGCCTGCTCGAGAAGCTGCCGGGCCTGGACCCGACGACGATCGACGACCTCTACTGGGGCTGCGCCGACCCGAGCGACAAGCACGGCTCGAACATGGCCCGGGTCATCGCGGTGCTCGCCGGCATGGACCACCTGCCGGCCGCGACCGTGAACCGGTTCTGCGCCAGCTCGACCCAGACGATGCGGATGGCCTTCCACGCGATCAAGGCGGGCGAGGGCGACACCTTCGTCGTCGGTGGCGTCGAGTGCGTCTCCCAGTACACGAGCTTCGCCGGCGCCGGCGGCAGCGACCTCGACAACCAGAACCCCCTCTTCGCGGATGCCGCGGCGCGGGCCGCCGAGATGGCCCGCACCAACGCGACGTGGACCGACCCCCGGGACGAGGGGCTGCTGCCCGACGTCTACCTCTCCATGGGGCAGACCGCCGAGAACGTCGCCACGTCGCGCGGGGTGTCGCGCCAGCGCCAGGACGAGTGGGGGGTCCTCAGCCAGAACCGGGCCGAGAAGGCCATCGCCGACGGCTTCTTCGCTCGCGAGATCCTGCCCGTGACGGTGCCCGGCGGCGCCGTGGTGTCGACCGACGACGGGCCCCGGGCGGGCGTCACGCTCGAGGCGGTGCAGGGGCTCAACCCCGTCTTCCGCGAGGACGGCACGGTCACCGCCGGCAACTGCTGCCCGCTCAACGACGGCGCCTCCGGGGTCGTCGTCATGAGCGACACCCGCGCCCGGGAGCTCGGTCTGACGCCGCTCGCCCGCATCGTGTCGACCGGCGTCTCGGGCCTGTCGCCCGAGGTCATGGGCCTCGGCCCGGTCGAGGCGTCGCGCCAGGCGCTGGCCCGGGCCGGCCTGACGATCGGGGACATCGACCTCTACGAGATCAACGAGGCCTTCGCCGCCCAGGTGCTGCCCAGCGCCGACGACCTCGGCATGGACCTCGACAAGCTCAACGTCCACGGCGGTGCCATCGCGCTCGGCCACCCGTTCGGGTCCACGGGCACCCGGATCATGACGACGCTGCTCAACGGGCTCGAGGCGCGCGACGGCCGCTTCGGCCTCGAGACGATGTGCGTCGGCGGCGGCCAGGGCATGGCGATCATCGTCGAGCGGTTGAGCTGATCCCTCCCGGCGCCCCCAGACGAGGTCTGGAGCCTCTCAGGCGAGGTCTCGGCGCAGCTCGGTGAGCAGCTGCGGGATGCCGTGCCCCCGACCGGTCGCGTAGGCGTCCCAGACGACGACGGTGAGCTGGTCGACGGCAACGGCGGGGCCCAGGTCGCGCACTCGCCCCTGTCCGGCATCCGCCTGGACCGCCGAGCCGGCCTCGTCGGCCCAGCGGGCGGTGAGCTCGTCGACGACCCGGCGGAGCAGCGGCATCCGCTGCTCCGCCTGCGCCAAGGGCAGCTGGGCCCAGCGCTGGCGGACCCGGTCGAGCTCGGTTCGTGCCGCGGGCGGCACGACGTCGACGGATGCCGGGCGCCCGGCATCCGCCCCACCCTCGCGTGAGGGAGGGGCCGGGCGCACAGACGGGACCGCCGGGGCAGGTGGGCCTGCCCCGGCGGTCTCGTGCGTGCGGTCCGTCGTCACTCGCGCAGGCGGGCGAACAGGCGGAGGAACTCGATGTAGAGCCACACGAGGGTCACGATGAGGCCGTGGGCGAGCAGCCACGAGTACTTCTGCGGGGCGCCGCTGCGGATGGCCTGCTCGATGGAGTCGAAGTCGAGCGCCAGCGTGAAGGACGCGAGGCCGACGGCGAAGAGCGAGATGGCGATGCCGATGGCACCGCTGCCACCGAAGCCGAACTGGCTGTTGGTGACCATCGCGAAGATGAAGTTCACGACGGCGAAGATGGCGTAGCCGAAGATCATCATCGTCATGATCCTGCGGAACTTCGCCGTCACCTTGATGAGCCCGAACTTGTAGGCGAGGAACATGCCCGCGAACGTCGACAGGGTCGCGAGGACCGCCTGGCCGACGATGCCGGGGTAGACGGCGTTGAAGTACTGGCTCACGGCCCCCATGAAGAGGCCCTCGACGACGGCGTAGAGCAGGATGAGCGGGACGCTCAGCGCCTTCTTGAACGCGATGACGAGCCCGAGCACGAGCGTGCCGATCATGCCGCCCATCCACAGAGCCATGCCCAGGCCCGGGTTGGCGGCGGACACCGACCAGCCGACCGCTCCGGTGACGAGGACGATGGCGAACAGGCCGAGCGTCTTCATGATGACGTCGTCCATGGTGACCCGGCGGGTCTTGACCGGGCCGGCCGTGGGCTGGTTGTACAGGTCCTGGAGCTGCTGGGCGGTCATCCCCGCGGTCGCGGCCTGGGCCGCCGCGGCGGACTGGGTCGCACCGGTGGGCTGCCCGCCGAAGCCGGCGTAGCCGCTCTGCGCGTCCTTCTCGATCCGGTTGTAGGCCGGGTTGCTGGCCATCGTTCCTCCGTGATGGTCATGGCGGTGGCAGTCACCGCGCGTACATGAAGACTAGACGTGCCGGCGGGTCGCGGTGTTCCCGGTGCCCGAGGTCCCTGGGTCAACTCCTTGCACCGCGAAAGGAATTCCTCCCGCCGGGACAGCAGGTCGGGGCGCGACCGCGTGGGGTGGAGACGGCCGGTCGCCACGCCGCAGCGCGTGCCCCCGACGGGGGTCGAACCCGCACCTGGAGCGATTTTAAGTCGCCTGCCTCTGCCAGTTGGGCCACGGGGGCCAGGCCAGCGTATGCCGTGGCCGCCGGTCAGCTCACCGACCGGGCGATGCCGTCCAGGATGTCGTGCTCCGAGGTGACCACGACGGCCCCGGGCGAACGGGCCAGCACCCGCTCGAGCACCTCGGACCACACGAGCGCCCCACCACCGATGACGTCGACGCGGCCGGGGTGGACGTACGGCAAGGCCGCTCGCTGCGCACGGGTCATCCCGAGCAGCTCTCGGCAGGCCCGGAAGTGCTCCTCGGCCGGTCGCCGCGCGAGGTGCACGGCCTGCGAGTCGTAGGCCGGCAGGCGCAGCACGTGCGCGGTCACCGTCGTGATCGTGCCGGCCACGCCAACGACGGCGCCCACGCCCGTGAGGTCGACCTCGCGCTCGATGGTGTCCAGGGCCGCACGGACGTCGCGTCGGGCGCCTTCGACCTCCTCCTCGAGCGGGGGGTCCGAGCCGAGGTGCCGTTCGGTCATCCGCACCGACCCGACGTCGACGGAGCGAGCCGCCCCGACGTCGGCCGTGCCCCGGACGAGCTCGGTCGAGCCGCCCCCGATGTCCACGACGACGTAGGGGCCGGGGATGCCGAGCGACGCGAGGTCGGCCGTCGCACCGGCGAAGGACAGGCGGGCCTCGGCGTCCCCCGCGACCACCTCGACGTCGACGTCGAGGCCGACCGCGGCGAAGGCCGCGTGCACGCCCTCGACGAACGTCCGCGCGTTGCGGGCGTCGCGCGAGGCCGACGTCGCGACGAACCGCACCCGCTCGACCCCGAGCTCGCGGCACTGCCCGGCGTACTCGCGGGTCATGGCCAGGGTTCGCTCCATCGCCTCGGGAGCGATGACCCCGGTGCGGTCGATCCCCTGTCCGAGGCGCACGATCTCCATCCGGCGCAGGACGTCGGTGAGCCGGACGTCGTCGCCGACGTCGGCGACGAGCAGGCGGATCGAGTTCGTGCCGCAGTCGATCGCGCCGACCCGCGACCGGATGCCGTCGCTCACGTCGCGCTCCCGGCATCCGCCGCGTGGGGCTGGGACGGCGCCGGACCCGTCTCCGGTGCGGCAGCCGAGCACGGATGGCGGTCCCACCAGGGCCCGAGCAGCGCGAGGGCCTCGTCGCCGAGGGGGTTGACCCCCGGCCCGGCGCCGAGCGAGTGGGCCACGAGCACGTGCAGGCACTTGACCCGCGACGGCATCCCACCGGCCGACACCCCGGCGATCTCCGACACGTCACCGAGCTGCGAACGGCGCTCGAGGTAGTCGAGGTGCGCGGCGGCGTACCGCCCGCGCAGCCCCTCGTCGGCCTCGAGTCGCTCGTTCATCTCACGCATCACACCACGGCTCTCGAGGGTCGACAGGGCCCCGGTGAGCCGGGGGCAGGTGGCGTAGAACGAGGTCGGGAACGGCGTGCCGTCGGGCAGCCGGGGCTCGGTGCGCACGACGTCGGGCTCACCGCACGGGCAGCGGTGCGCGACCTCGGCGACACCGCGCGCCTCGCGCCCCAGCTGGCGGGACACGGCGTCGAGGTCCGCCTGCGCGACGGGCGGCCGGCCGGCGCCTGCGGTCACCGGCGCGCCCCCGGCGCATCGGCGGTGCGGGTGGACTCCCACACGACCTGATACCACGGCAGCGCCCCGCCGGGTTCAACCACCGCGGCGACGGGGTCATCCGTGCCGGCCTCCGGCTCGGCGTCGAGCACGGTGTACGACTTCTCCCCCGGCTTGACGAACTTCAGGCGCTGGCGGGCCTGCTGCTCGACGTACGCCGGGTCGCGCCAGCGCTCGCGCTCCGCCTCGAGCGCGGCGACGTCCTGCTCCTGCGCGGCGACCTTCTCACGCAGCGCGGCGATGTCGGACCGCTGGCCGACGTACGCCGCGACGCTCGAGCCGAGGAGCACCGCGAGGAAGGACAGGACCGCGACGAGCACGAGCCCACGGCGGGCCCGGCGGTCGCGGGCGGCCTGGGTGAGCCGGCCGCGCCATCCCGCGGGGACCGCGACCGCGCGGGCCGGCGGGCTCTGCGAGGCCCCGCCACGGCCGGAGGCACGCGAGCGGCCCGCGCCCGGACGTCGCGGTGGTCGCGACGCCGGGCCGCGGGAGCGCCCGGTGGCCATCCGGCGGCTCAGCCCTGCTGGCGGCGGGCGAACCGGGGGAACGCGCCGACGCCGGCGTACACGGCCGCGTCGTCGAGCTCCTCCTCGATGCGCAGGAGCTGGTTGTACTTCGCGACCCGCTCGGACCGGGCCGGGGCGCCGGTCTTGATCTGGCCGCAGTTCGTCGCGACGGCGAGGTCGGCGATCGTCGTGTCCTCGGTCTCGCCCGAGCGGTGGCTCATCATGCAGCGGTACCCGTTGCGCTGGGCGAGCTCGACGGCATCCAGGGTCTCGGTGAGCGAGCCGATCTGGTTGACCTTGACGAGGAGGGCGTTCGCGGTGCCGGTCTCGATGCCGCGCGCGAGGCGCTCGGGGTTGGTGACGAACAGGTCGTCGCCGACGAGCTGCACGGCGTCGCCCATGCGGTCGGTCATGGCCTTCCAGCCGTCCCAGTCGCTCTCGTCGAGCGGGTCCTCGATGGACACGAGCGGGTAGTCGGCGACGAGGCCGGCGTAGTAGTCGATCATCTCGGCCGAGGTCTTGCTGCCGCCCTCGAAGGCGTAGCTGCCGTCCTCGTGGAACTCGGATGCCGCGACGTCGAGCGCGAGGGCGATCTGCTCGCCGGGCGTGTACCCGGCCTTCTCGATCGCCTCGAGGATGAGGTCGAGTGCCGCCCGGTTGCTCGGCAGGTTGGGGGCGAAGCCGCCCTCGTCGCCGAGGCCGGTGGCCAGGCCCTGCTCCTTGAGCACGCCCTTGAGCGCGTGGTAGACCTCCGCACCCCAGCGCAGCGCCTCGCGGAAGGAGTCGGCGCCGATCGGCGCGATCATGAACTCCTGGATGTCGACGTTGGAGTCGGCGTGGCTGCCGCCGTTGAGGATGTTCATCATCGGCACGGGCAGCACGTGGGCGTTCGGGCCGCCGACGTAGCGGAACAGCGGCAGGTCCGCGGAGTCGGCCGCGGCCCGCGCGACGGCGAGCGAGACACCGAGGATGGCGTTGGCGCCGATCTTCTCCTTGTTGGCGCTGCCGTCGAGGGCGAGCATCTCGGCGTCGACGAGCCGCTGCTCGCTGGCCTCGAAGCCGAGCAGCTTCGGGCCGAGCTCCTCGATGACCGCGTCGACGGCCTTCTCGACCCCCTTGCCGAGGTAGCGGCCCTTGTCGCCGTCACGCCGCTCGACGGCCTCGAACGCGCCGGTCGACGCGCCGCTGGGCACCGCCGCCCGGGCGAGGGTGCCGTCGTCGAGGGCCACCTCGACCTCAACCGTGGGGTTGCCGCGCGAGTCGAGGATCTCGCGGGCGCCTACTGCCTCGATGCTGGCCACGCCGGACTCCTGGTGCTACTGGGGGGTTGGGGAGTGAGTTCGGTCCGAGCCTAGTCCCCGCCGGCCGGCATCCTCCCGACCGACCCACGGTCACCTCCCGGATGCCGTCCTCCCACCCCTCTGCCCGCGTCCGCCGGGTACGACGCGCGCTACCGCGCAGTACTCGCTGGGATCACGACGAGTACCACGCGGTAGCAGGCGATGCGGGATGCGCCGACCCCACTGCCCCGAGAGCGGGTGCTCAGGTGGTGGCCCGGGCAGCCACCCGAGCACCCGACTCGGACCGCTCGGCGAGGACGCGGCGGACGAACTCGGTGTAGTCGGTGGGCCGGCGGCCGAGGAGCCGCTGCGTGGTCGCGAGCTCCTCGGGGGTGGCGTGCACCTCGAAGCCGCGCAGCGTGCGCAACGAGGAGAGCCAGTCGTCGTGCCGGTGGCCGGTGAGGTGCTCCCCCAGGGCGGCCTCGAGGGCCGCGTCGTCGTCGCCGGCGTAGCGCACCGGGCGCCCCAGGGCACGGGACCACACCCCGGCGCACTCGGGGCCGGTGAGCGAGCGCGGCCCGACGATCCCGTAGCTGCCGGCGGGAGTGGAGGGGTCGAGCAGGATGCCGGCCGCCACCTCACCGACGTCGCGCAGGTCGACGCGGTTGAGCCCCCGGGGGTGGCACGGGTGGACGAACTGCCCGCCCTCGATGACGTCGAGGAGCACCTCGTCGTTCTGCATGAAGTTGCTCGGCACGAGGATGACGGGGTTCGTCGCCGAGGACTCGACCATCCGCCCGATCGCGAACTTGCCGCGGTACCGCGGAAGGAGGAGTCCGTAGAACCGGCGGGCCAGCCAGGCGTGGAGCGCGGTGCGACCGGTGGCGTGCACTCCGGCGAAGACGAGCCGGGCGCCGTGCTCCTCGCAGGCGGTGATGACGGTGCGGGTCAGCTCGACCTCGTCCGCCTCGTGCGGGGAGATGTGGAAGACGACGTCGACGCCCTGCATCGCCCGGCGCAGCGAGGCCGGGTCACGCAGGTCGCCGACGTGAACGTCGACGCCCTCGAGCGTCGCCAGCCGGGCGGGGTCCCGCACGAGGACACGGGCCCGGGCGCCACGGCGCCGCAGGGCGCCGAGCACCTCGCGGCCCATCAGGCCGGTGCCGCCGAGGACGAGGATCGACGGAGCGGACGACCCGGCATCCGCGGGGGTGGTGGACGGGGTGGGGCGGGTGACCGTGGTCGGGTCGGGCTGGGACACGGGGTGCTCCTTCGGGGGCTCGGGTGGTGGTGTCGAGGTCGACGATGCGCCGCGGCGCTTGGGCACGGCTTGGGCGAGCGGCCCAACCCGGACCCAAGAACGCGGCGACAGGGTGTGAGCCACGGCGGCACCCCGCTCGCCGGCCACCGATCCCGACCGAGGAGACCCCATGCCGACGACCAGACCGGCACCCACCGCATCCACCGCATCCACGCCCACCGCGGCCACGACCACCGCATCCACGCCCACCGCATCCACGACCACCGCGTCCACGACCACCGCCGCGCCGGAGCACCGGCGCCAGCTCGACCTGCCCGGCCAGACCCACGTGGCCGAGGGGCCGCACGACCACACCGGCATGTACGTCATGCACCACGCCTTCCGGCGCGACCTCGTGGCGTTCGCGGCGGCGGTGCGGGCCACCCCGCTCACCGCCGACGACACGTGGCGGGCCCTCGCCGACCGCTGGCACCGCTTCGCCACCACGCTGCACCACCACCACAGCGCCGAGGACGAGCACTACTGGCCGGTGCTCCTCGAGGCCGTCGAGGCGCGGGGCACCGCCACGGACCTGGCCGAGGTGCACGCCATGAGCGAGGAGCACGCCGACATCGACCCCCTCGTCACGGCCTGCGCCGGGGGCTTCGCCGCGCTCGTCGACCACCCCTGCGAGCCGCACCGCAACGCCCTCGACGTGCGCCTCACCGGGCTGCGCGAGGTGCTCGGCGAGCACCTGCGCCACGAGGAGACCGTCGTGCTGCCGCTCGTACAGCGGGTCATGACGACCGAGGAGTTCGACCGCGTCGAGAAGGCGGTCGCCCGGGCGTACCCGCTGCGCGAGGTGCCGTTCATCGTCGGGTGGGCCATGCACGGCCTGCCCGAGGAGGGACGCGCGGCGATGTTCACCGGCGCCGGCGCGCCGTACCGGGTGCTGCACGCCCTCGTGCGTCGCCGGTTCGAGCGGGCCGAGGCGCTCGCCTTCCGCCACGGCGACCGCGGCACGCGGCCCTGAGTGCGCCCGGAGCGACTCGACGAACAGGCATTGGCGGCGTCACGTCCGGGCCCTGAGCACGAGGCGAGCGCCCAGGGTGCCGCACTGCCTGTTCTGGGGCGCGGCCGCTAGAACCCCAGCCGAGTGCGTTCCTCGGTGAACCACCGCAGGTAGGCCGTCATCCCCCACCGGCCCGCCAGCGCCTGCGCGCGCTCGGCGAGGACGGTGGCCTCCTCCCGCTCGCCGAGCACCGCGAGCGCCAGCGCGAGGTAGCCGTCGACCGGGCCGGAGACGACCGAGATGCCCGAGACCGCCATCCGGCCGCCGGCCGGACGCAGGTGCTCGACGGCGTCGCGGGCCAGGGGCGGGTCGTCGAGCAGGGCTGCGACGACGGCGCGCACGGCGGCCTCGGAGGTGACGTGCCAGTGGTCGACCATGGGCGGGAGGGGGCCACGGCCGAGCTCGGTGCGCACGTCGGCCTCACGCCCGGCGAGGGCGAGCACGTGCAGCAGCGGCGACCGGCCGAAGTCCCACGGGTCCAGGCGGTGGAACGCGAGCATCGGCTCGGCCACCGCCGCGGCGACCTCGGGGCGCCACATCGCGGTCACGTAGGACACCCCGAAGTCGATCCACTCCAGCGCGGGGGTCGCGATGCCGTCGCTCATCGTGCGCATGGCGTCGGCGTGGGCGTCCGCCGCCTCGTGCTCACCGGCCAGGAGGGTCAGGTTGAGCCGCACGAAGTGCAGGACGAACTCGACGTAGACCAGTCGCCGGCGCCGGGCGATGGCCTCGGCGGCCGCCGCCTCCGCGCGCCAGGTCTCGAGGTCGCCCGCCTCCACGGCGGCGCCGGCGAGGGCGATGTGGCCGACGGCGAGGGCAGCCTCGTCGCCGGACTCCCGGGCGGCTGCGACCTCCTCGCGGGCGAGGGCGATCCGGCGCTCGAGGTGCCCGACCCGCCACAGGGCCAGCCACGAGCTGCGGGCGGCCCACCCCCGCAGGGCCGGGTCGTCGATCCGACGGGCCGCGGCGAGCCCTTCGTCGACGAGCGCGAGCACCTCGGGCTCGGCGCCCGGTGCGTAGTAGAGCTGCACCGCGAGGGCCAGCATGAGCACGCAGCGCACCGGGGAGTCGTGGTGGTCGAGACCGCGCAGGACCGCTCGCAGGTCGTCGACGAGGTCCTCGTGCACCTCGTCGTACTCCTGGGGCAGCCAGACGGAGTAGCGGGTCAGCTCGGCCGCGGCCCGGGCGACCCGCTCCGGGTCGTCGTCAGCCCGGGCGAGCGCGACCGCCTCGATGACCGCCTCGACGACGGGGCGCCAGCGGGCCGCCCACGCGGCCGCCTCGGAGAACGACAGCAGCAGCTCGTAGCGCTCCTCGCCGGTGCCGGCCGGGTCGAGCGCGTGCGCGTCGAGCGCCTGGCGGTAGAGCTCGGCGGCCTCGACGTTGGCGAAGTCGCGGCGCGCCTCGGCGGCCGCCGCCGCGGCAGCCCGCCAGGCCTGCGGCGCGTGCACCGGGCCGGCGGCCAGCCAGTGGTGCGCGAGGTCGAACGCGCGCTCGGCCGGCGCGAGAGAGCCACGGGGCAGGGTGTCCAGCGCGTGGGCGATCCGGGCGTGCACCCGCGCGACCCGCGCCGGCGACGCGGCCGCGATGACGGCATCCCGGGTCAGGGCGTGCTCGAAGACGAGCCGGCCGTCGGTGCGCTGGTGCACGATGCCCACGTCCTGCGCCGGCTCGAGTCGGTCGGTGACCTCGTCGGGCCCCCACCCGCCCACGTGGGCCAGCAGCAGCGGCGAGTGCTCGCGACCCAGGGCCGCCGACACGAGGAGCACCTCGCGGGTGGCGTCGGGCAGGTCCGCCAGGCGCCGGGCGACGACCGTCTGCACCGACTCGGGCACCTCACCGCGCCAGCCGCCGGTCGTCGTCGCGAGGCGCGCGAGCTCGACGAGGAAGAACGGGTTGCCCCCGGTACGGGTGCGCCAGTCGTCGACGCGGTCCGGGTCGGGGTCGGCGCCGGTCACCGACGCGACGAGGGTGCGTGCCTCGTCCTCGCCGAGGCCGCCGAGCTCGATCGTGCGCGCGCCGTGCCGGGCCAGGGCCACGCCGAGGTCGGCGATCGCCCCGGTCGGTTGCGGGCGGGCACGGCGGGTCGCGAGCAGGGCGACCCGGTCGCCCGGGCGCAGGGTGGTCACGAGGTGGGTCAGGGCGCGCAGCGTGCGGGTGTCGGCCCAGTGCAGGTCCTCGACGGCGAGCAGCACCGGCTGGTCGCGGGCCCGGTCCCGCACCGCGCGGGCGAGGGCGTCCTGCACCGCGAAGGCGCGCTCCGGCCCGAGGTCGGCGCCGTCAGCGGCCCGCTCCAGCTCGGCCGGCCGGTCGATCCCCAGACCGTCGAGCAGGGCGTACCACGGCCACAGGGGTGGGGCGCCGTCGTCCTGCGAGCAGCGCCCGACGGCCGCCACGAGGCCACCGGCCGTGGCGGTGCTGAGGGCGTCGTCGACGAGGCGCGTCTTGCCGGTGCCCGGGTCGCCGACCACGAGCACCGCACCCGGCGTGCCCGCCGCCGCCGCAGCCAGCACCTCGGCCAGCACGGAGCGCTCGGCCTCACGGCCCACCATCGCCCAGCTCGCCGCGGGGGCACCCGTCCGTGGGATGGCACTGCCGGATGCCGTGTCGGGTGCCGCGTGCGCGCCGGCGCCCCCCACGCTCGTGGCCGCACTGCCCGCCGACGGCCGGCCGACGGTCGGGGCAGGCCCGCCGGCCGAGGTCACCTCGGGACGCAGCCACGCACCCAGACCGGGCGACTGGCGCAGCACGGCCTCCTCGAGGGCTCGTACCTCCGGCCCCGGGTCCAGACCCAGCTCGTCGGCGAGCAGCTCGCGGTAGCCGCGCAGCACCTCGAGCGCCTCGACCTGCCGACCGGTGCGGACCAGGGCCAGCGCCTGGAGCGACCTCGTGCGCTCGCGCAGCGGGTGGCGCCCCCCGGTCTGCTCGGTGGCGGCCAGCACGGCCGCGTGCTCGCCGAGCGCGAGCAGCCCGAGCGCGGTGTCCTCCTGGGCCGTGGCCCGCAGCTCGTCGAGCGCGGCCCGGTCGGCGAGGACGTCGGGGTGGTCGCCGAGATCGGCATAGGCGGGGCCGCTCCACGCCCGCAGGGCCCCCTCGAGCGCCTCGACGTACGCGGTCACCTCCTCGCGCGTCGGCCACGAGGAGTCCGGGCCGGTCGTCAGCTGGGTCCACAACGGCGCGAGGGCCGCGTGCCGGGAGCGGACCTCGCGGGCGAACGCCACGGCATCCACGTCGGTCGGCTCGACGTCGAGGCGGTACCCGTCGCCGGCCGTCACGAGGACGGTCGGGCGGGCGCGCGGCGGGAGGTCCGGCTCGAGCACGCGCCGCAGCCCGGAGATGTAGGCGTGCAGGGTGCCGGGCGCACCGGCGGGCGCCTCGTCACCCCAGACGAGGTCGACGAGCCGGTCGGTGCTCACGGTGGAGCCCGGGGTGAGCGCGAGCGCGGCGAGGATGCTGCGCGGCTTGCGGGCCGGCAGGGCCACCGGCCCCTCCCGCCCGTCGACGCCCGTGCACCCCAGGACCCGGACCCTCACGAGCCCTCACCCTAGCCAGCCGGGGCGCGGGTCAGGGAGGGGTCCGCCTGGCCCGGGCGCACCGAGCGGGCCGACGGGCCGACGGGCCGACGGGCCGACGGGCCGACGGGCCGAGCGACTCAGCCCAGGGCGGCGTAGGCGACGGCGATCGCCGTGCCCACGCGGGCGTTGTGCCGCACGAGCGCGAGGTTGGTCTGCAGCGACCGGCCACCGGAGAGCTCGACGAGCCGACCGAGGAGGTACGGGGTGATGTCCTTGCCGGTCACCCCGCGCTCGTCGGCGTCGGCGAGCGCCCGCGCGATGACCGCGTCGATGTCCTCGTGGGCCATCTCGTCGGCCTCGGGGACGGGGTTCGCGAAGGAGATGCCGTTGCCGAGCCCGAGCCCGAACGACGCGGCCATGAGGCGGGCGGCCTCCTCGGGCGTGTCGACCCGCATCGGCACGGCGAGGCCGCTCGACCGGGAGAAGAACGACGGGAACTCATCGGTGCCGTAGCCGACGACCGGCACGCCGTAGGTCTCGAGCACCTCGAGCGTGCGGCCGATGTCGAGGATCGACTTCACGCCGGCGGAGACGACCGCGACCTCGGTGCGGGCGAGCTCGGTGAGGTCGGCCGAGACGTCCATCGAGGACTCGGCGCCCTGGTGGACGCCGCCGAGGCCCCCCGTGACGAACAGCCGGATGCCGGCCAGCCCTGCGACGCGCATCGTGCTCGCCACGGTGGTGGCCCCGTGGACTCCGGTCGCGACGACGTGTGGGATGTCGCGGATGCTCACCTTGCGGATCGTGCTGTCGGCGCCGAACAGCTCGAGCTGCTCGTCGGACAGGCCGACGGTCGGGCGCCCGCCGAGGATCGCGATCGTCGCCGGCACCGCACCCCCGTCGCGGACGATCTGCTCGACCTCGCGGGCCATGGCCACGTTGTCGGGGTACGGCATCCCGTGGCTGATGATCGTCGACTCGAGGGCGACGACCGGGCGTCCCTCGGCCAGGGCCTCGCGGACCTCCGGGGCCAGCGCGAGCATCGGGTGGGGGGTGGTGGCGGTCATGCGGGGATCTCCTCGGTGTGCGGGTGGTCGGGGGTGACGTGTGCCGCGACGAGGGCGGCGGTGAGGTCGGGGCGAACGGTCTCGGTCGAGGCGCAGGTCAGCGCGGCGACGGCCTGGCCGACGCGCGCGGCCTCGACGACGTCGGCCCCCTCGAGGAGCGCGTGGACGTAGCCGGCGGTCATCGAGTCGCCGGCGCCGGTGACGTCGGCGACGTCGACGGGCGGGGCGTCGACGAGCACGACGCGGGGTCGGGATGCCGTCGCGTCGCCCCGGGCGGCCGGCCCGCCGCCCCGGATGGCCGGCCCACCGCCTCGGGTGGCCGGCCCACCGCCCGCGCGCGGCCCGTCGTCGGAGGGTGGGGGGGCGACCGAGAGCAGGCTGCCGTTCGTCCCCCGCCGCACCCAGACGTGCCGGACACCCCGGGCGTGCAGGCGCAGCGCCGCCGCGCGCACGGCATCCACGGTGTTCTCGACGCGCTCGCCGAGCAGCGCGCCGAGCTCGTCGACGTTGGGGGTCACCGTGTGCACGGGGAGCGAGCCGTCGAGCACCGGGGCCACGTCGGTGGCCTTGGCGACGCTCACCGGGTCGAGGACGACGAGGACGCCCGCCTCCTCGGCGCGCGAGAGCAGCCAGCGGACGACGGGGGCGTGCAGGTTCGCGTCGACGACGAGGGCGTGCGCGCCGGCGAGCAGCGTGGGCACGACGGACAGGTCGGCGACGGTGAGCTCGTCGGTGGCGCGCATGTCGGCCACGGCGATGTGCAGCTCGCCCCCGTCGCCGAGCACCGCGGTGTACGTGCCGGTGGGGTGCGCGGAGCGCACGACGTGGCGGCACTCGACCCCGGCGGCGGCGGTGCGCTGGACGACGGTCTCCCCCGCCGGGTCGTCGCCGACGGGGGCGACGAGCACGGTCGGGCTGCCGAGCCGGGCGAGGTTCTCGGCGATGTTGCGGCCGACGCCGCCGACCGCCGCAGATGCCGTGCCGGGATTGCTCGTGCCGATGACCGGGGCGGAGGTCGTGCGCACCTTGGTGTCGAGCACGGCCCCTCCGACGACGAGCACCGAGCCCGTCTCGGGGCGCACGACGTACCCCCGGCCGAGGACGACGCCCTTGCGGGTGAGGTTGCTCAGGTGCACCGAGACGGCGGCCCGGGTCGAGCCGATGCGCTCGGCGATCGACGCCGCGTCGAGCAGGGGCTCCGCGCGCAGGAGGTCGACGATCTCGCGCTCACGTCCGGTCAGGTTCACGTTGCAACTATAAAGTACCTTTGCTGGTTCAAGCAAGCCAGATCCGGTATGGGCGAGGGCCCGCGACCCGCCGATCGACCGATGGGCCGTCAGCGGGGCGCGGGACCTTCTTCGGATCTCCTCCGGTTCCTCGCCCTCGCGGGCCCCGGCTCACACGGGGTGGGGGTCGCGGTGGTGGCGCCGCGACACCATGGCCGCGCCCGCCCCGGCCAACGCGACTCCGGCGATGAGCCCGGCGCCGATCTGGAGGTACTCGACGGCGTCGTCGTCCACGACGATCGTCGTGCCCTTCGGCGCGGGCCCGAACGTGCCGGGCGGGAAGTCCCGGCCACCGGTGCCTGGGTCCGGGATGGCCTGGGCGGGGGCGGCCAGGAGAAGGCCGGCGAGGGCGGTCGCGGCGAGGACGCCGCTGGTTCGCAGTGCGCGTGACGTGGACATGGTGTGCCTTTCGGTGGGGGTGGCGCCGGGCCGGTCGACCCGTCGCCCACCGGTGTGCCACGCCGCGGTATCGGGCCGACTCCCGTCCGGTATCAACCCGGTATCGACGCTGTTGACGGCCGGCCGCGGCGGCCCCACCATCAGCAGCATGGCCATCGCCGTCCTCGGCCCGCTGGAGGTGAGCGGGGCGTCGGCCCGGATCACCCCCCGGGACCGGGTCGTCCTCGCCGCCCTGAGCCTGCGACCGGGCACCGTGCGTTCCGTCGACGCCCTCGCCGAGGCGCTGTGGGGCGAGCGCCCCCCGCCCTCCGGGGCCAAGATCGTGCAGGGCTGCGTGGTCCGGCTGCGGCGTGCGCTCGGCACCCGTGCCGTCACCACCGCCCCGCAGGGCTACCGGCTGAACGTCCCCGGTGAGGACCTCGACCACGTCCGCTTCGAACGGCTCGCCGGCCGGGCCCGCGAGGCGCTGGATGCCGGTGAGCCCGACCGCGCCGCGTACCTGCTCGACGAGGCGCTGCGGCTCTGGCGCGGGCAGCCCTTCCCCGACCTCGGCGAGTGGGCCGAGGCCCGGGGCGACATCGAGCACCTCGTCGAGCTGCACGACCGCGCCCGGGAGGACCTCGTCGACGCGACCGTCCGCACGGGCGGTGACGGCGTCGCCGAAGCCGTGCGCCTCGTGGCCGAGGCCCCGTTCCGGGAGCGTCGCTGGGCCCTGCTCGCCATCGCCCAGTACCGGGCGGGGCGGCAGCAGGACGCCCTCACGACGCTGGCCCGGGCCAGGACGACGCTGGTGGAGGAGCTGGGGCTGGACCCCGGCCCTGAGCTGCGCGACCTCGAGCGGGCCGTCCTGGCGCAGGACGAGGCGCTGGCGTCCCAGGCCGCCCTGCCCCCGCCCACGCCGCACTGCCCCTACCCCGGCCTGGTCGCCTACGACGTCACGGACACGGCGGTGTTCTACGGCCGCGAGGCGGACACCTCCTCGTGCCTGCGTCGCCTGGCCACGGCGGGCGTCCTCGCCGTCGTCGGGCCCTCCGGCATCGGGAAGTCCTCGGTCGTGCGGGCCGGCGTCGCCGCGACCCTCGTCGCCGACGGCACGCGGGTCGACGTCGTCACCCCGGGCCGGCACCCGCTGGACGTGCTGCGCGGCGTGGGTCCGGGACGCGACGACGTCCTCGTCGTCGACCAGCTCGAGGAGGTGCTCTCGCCGGAGGTGCCCGAGGACGAACGCACCGCCTTCCTCACGGCGCTGGTCGAGCGGGCGGGCTCCGGGCGCCCGCTCGTCCTGTCGCTGCGCGCCGACCGGATCGGCGACCTCGGCACCCACCCCGGGATGGCGGGGCTCCTGGAGCGCGGGCTGGTGCTGCTCGGCCCGATGTCCGCCGGCGACCTGCGGCGCGCGGTCGAAGGACCGGCGGGCGAGGCGGGTCTGCGGGTCGAGGCCGGTCTGGTCGACCTGCTGGTCGCGGAGGTCGACGGCGAGCCGGGAGCCCTGCCGCTCCTCGCGCACGTGCTGAGGTCGACGTGGGCCCAGCGCGAGGGGCGGGTGCTGACGCTCGACGGCTACCGCAGGTCCGGTGGCGTGCGCGACGCGGTCGCCCGCACGGCGGAGTCGGTGTACCGCACCCTCGACCCCGAGGGCCGGCGCGCGGTCCGCGACCTGCTCCTGCGGCTGGTGAGCCCGGGGCCCGACGGGGTCCCCGTGGCCAACCGGCTCCCCACCCGCGCGGTGCCGGCCGACGCGGCCCACACGGATGCCGTGGAACGCCTGCTGCGCGCCCGCCTCCTCGGCAGCGACGGCGAGACCGTCTCGGTCGCCCACGAGGCGGTCGCGGACGCGTGGCCGCGGCTGCGGTCCTGGCTCGACGACGACGTCGAGGGGCAGCGCATCATGCGCCACCTCGCCGTGACCGCCGACAGCTGGGACGAGCTGGGCCGGCCCGAGAGCGAGCTCTACCGCGGCAGCCGCCTGTCCCGCACCAGGGACTGGATCGAGCGGGCCAGGCCGTCGCTCACCACCACCGAGGACGACTTCCTCGAGGCGTCCACCGACCTTGCCCGCCGCGAGGCCCAGGATGCCGAGGAGCGCCTACGCCGCGAGCGCCGGCTCACCCGCCGGCTGTACGCCGGCCTGGCGACGGTGGCCGTCCTGCTCGCCGTCTCGGTGCTGGCGGGGACCGCGGCCATATCTGCGGCCGACCGGGCCGACCGCCAGGCGACCGTCGCGGACGCGCGACGGTTGGGGGCCGAGGCGCTGCGCACCCCGGACCTGGACCGCGCGCTGTTGCTCGCCGCGGCGGGGGTGGGCCTGGACGACTCGCTCGAGACGCGCAACAACCTCCTCACCAGCCTGGCCCGTGGCTCCGCGCTCGCCGGCAGCGCACGAGCCTCCGGCGGGATCTTCGGCATGAGCGTGGACGGCTCCACGGGGCAGCTCGCGGTGGCGGCCCCCTCCGGCGCGATGGAGCTCTACGACGGGCAGAGCCTGCGACGCGTGGCCGTGGCTGACGGCCTGAGCGCGAAGGGGGTCGTCAGCAGCCCGGACCGGGAGCTGTACGCGGTCTCGAAGGCGGACGTCGAGATCGGGAACGGACCTGCCGTCGTGCTGGTCGACCACACGCTGGAACGGTCCCCGGTGCAGCTCGGCGGGCAGCCCGAGGACGTCTACGCGTGGGACTCGGGTTTCAGCCCGAACGGACGGTGGTTCGCCGTGTCCCTGATCCACCTCAGGCGCGCTCGGCCCCCGGTCACCGGCGTCTGGGACCTGAGGTCGCCCTCCCGCCCGGTCGCGGTGCTCGAGCTCGAGGCACAGGCCGCCCCGACGGTGAGCGACGACGGGCGCACGTTGTACACGGTGGGCAACGGCACGCTCCAGGTGACGGACCTGCCGAGCGGAGCGGTCCGACGGGTCGTCGAGCCCGAGGCGCTGCGGGTGCGTGAGCTCGGTGAGCAGCTCGCGCAGAGCCCCGATGGCCGGCGGCTCGCGGTGGGGGCAGGCGTCGAAGCTGTGCTCGTCGACCGAGAGACGCTCGAGCCCCAGGCGTACCTCCCCGGGGAGGGCTGGGTCTCCGGCCTGGCCTTCTCCCCCGACGGCCGCCAACTCGCGGCGAGCGGGGAACGTCTTGCCGTGTGGGACGTGAGCGGGCCGGAACCTACGGAGATCCTGCGGCAGGAAGGCCCCACGGACGTGCCTGGCTTCAGCTCGGACGGGCAGACCGTGTACACGGCCCACGGCAACCTCATCCAGGCCTGGGACCTGTCGGGGACACGGCGGTTCCTCGCGCGCCAGCCCGGTGAGGTCCTCGCCTGGGACGCACCGGCCGTCGGTATCTCCCCGGATCGACGCCGGATCGGTTACGCGGCGACGATCCCCCTGCGGTTCCGGGTCAGGGACCTGGTCACCGGCGGGCTCGGCAAGGAGGTGGTGGCCGAGGGGATGGAGCACGGGACGTTCTTCGACCTGGCGTGGCACCCCGACGGGACGCTGCTCACCATCACCAGCGGGGCCCCGGAGGTCCGCACCTGGGACGCGGCCACCGGCCATGAGGTCGCCAGGCACCGGCTCGGGCCACCCGGCTCGGAGGAGGGCGCCTCCGTCGCCCGATTCAGCCTCGACGGCCGGCACCTCCTCGTGGGGACCACCACCGGACGGCTGCACGTGCTCGACGGCCACACGCTCGTCCCCGCCCGGGACCCGATCCAGGTGTTCCCGCCGGACGAGGACTCGGACTCGGACTCGGAGGTCATCGTGTCCTTCGGGCCCGGTGGGGACGGCCGCACGGCATTCGTCGGCAACCGCGTCGTCGACTACCGCGACGGCACGGTGCGCCCGCTCCCGGACCTCGGCGACCCCGCCCCCGAGGTGGTTGCGTCACCTGACGGACGCCGGCTCATGGTGAGTGCCGGTGCCGCGGGCGTCGGTCTCCTGGACACCACGACCATGCAGTGGATCTCGCGGCCCGACCCCGCACAGGCGGGTCTCGTGGGAGCCAGGAGTGCCTTCAGCCAGGACGGCTCCCTCTTCGCGAGCTCCTCGAGCGACCACCTCAGCTACTGGAACGCGGCGACGGGGGCCCTCCTCGGATCCAGTGTGGTCGATGTGGAGGGGGCACCGGCGTTCAGCGCGGACAACTCGGCGTTGACGCTGGCCGGAACCGAGGGGTCGGTCCTCACCTGGAACCTGGATCCCCGGTCGTGGGTGCGGACGGCCTGCCAGCTCGCCGGGCGCGAGCTGACCGAGGAGGAGTGGCGCTCCTACCTGGGCGAGCGCCCCTACGAGCCGGTTTGCCGTGGCTGAGCACCGTGCGCCAGCTCGCGCAACGCCGAGCGCGCCTCGGCCTCGGCCCCGGCGAGAGCAGCGCGGGCACGCTCGAGGCGCGCGACGGCATCCGGCCGCGGCTCGAGACCCCGGCGCCGCACGCGCGCGAGCACCTTGTCGGCCGCGAGGTGCGGGGGCAGGGTCTCGGGGATGCCGTGCAGCAGGTCGGTGTCGTACCCCGCGCCCCCGGCCGCCTGCTTCTCCTCGGCCTTGATCCGCTCCCAGGCCTGCTCGACCTCGGCCGGGGTGCTCGCGTCGCCGTCGGCGAAGACGTGGGGGTGGCGGCGCACGAGCTTGTCGACGAGCAGGCCCGCGACGGTGTCGATGTCGAAGGCCGCCTCCCCCGCGTCCTCGGCGACCCGGGCGTGGAACACGACCTGGAGGAGGACGTCCCCGAGCTCCTCGGCGAGGTGGCGCGGGTCGTCGGCCGCGATGGCGTGCAGCACCTCGTGGGCCTCCTCGACGAGGTAGGGCGCGAGGCTCGCGTGGGTCTGTTCGGCGTCCCACGGGCAGCCACCGGGCGAGCGCAGCCGGTCCATCGTCGCGACGACGTCGAGGAGCCGCCCGCCCTGGACGTCCCACGACCCGACGACGAGCTCGACGTCGGGCGGGGCCTCGAGGCGCGACACCTCCGCCGCGACCGCGTCGGCGAGGCCGGGGTCGCCGTCGGACGCCCCGAGCCACACGACCGGCACCGTGGCGGCGAGGTCGACGAGCCGCCGGGCGAGCTCGGGTGGCGACGCGTCACCGACCTCGTCGACGGCGAGCCCGGCCTCCTCGACGGCCTCGGCGAGGGGGTCGTCGAGGCTGCGGGCCAGGCGCACCGCCGAGGCGTCGACGACCTGCCAGGCGCCGTGCGACAGCAGGCCCGGGGCGACCCGCGGCGAGGTGACCAGCAGCGCGAGCCGGCCGGGGGTCGTCACTGGGCGTCGACGGGCGTGACCCACTCCGGCGAGACGAGCTGGACCGAGGCGGTGTCGGGGTCGAAGGTGCCGTAGCGCGGGTTGACCTCGATGTCGAGCGACCGGAGCTGCTCGGTGAGGGCGGCGCCGTCGGCCTCGGTGAGCTGGCCGGACTGCTGGGCGGCGGTGATCGACGAGGCGAGCCGGATGATGTCGAGCGTGCCCTCGCTCGGGTCGGTGACGCCGCGCTCGCGGGCCTCGCGCCGGGCGAGCGAGTCGGAGACGACGATGCCCCGCTCGCCGAGGTAGCCGAGCACGACGGGCGCCTGGACGAGCGCGGTGAGGGTGCCGGTGGGGGTGAGGGGCTGCTGGAGCAGCGCCGGGTCCATGCCGTTGACCTCGGCCATCGCGGTCTGCAGGTGGGTCTCGCTGATGACGGTCCCGTCGACGACGGCGGCCCGGTCGGGCCCGGCGGCCCCGCAGCCGGCGGTCACGAGCGCGGCACCGACGGCGAGCGCCGCGAGGGAGCGGCGAACCGAGAGAGTCACGGGCAGTCCTTTCGAGGTCGGGTCCCGCTACGCGCGGGCGGTGGCCACCCGGGCGGCCTGCCCCACATTGTCCATGACGACCGACCGGATGACCTCACCAGCCCACTCGAGCACCTCGCGGTCGCGCAGCGGCCGGCCGGCGACCGGCGCCGTCACCGGCTTCGGCACGAGCACGGTGCCGAGGGCCGCCTTGACGATCGAGCGCGGGTGGAGGCGCTGGAGGCGCAGCTCCTGGCTCTCGCGCAGCGCGACCGGGCCGAACCGGACGTGGTTGCCCTGGACGCTGATGTCGGCGATGCCGGCCGCCCGGGCGACGGTGCGCAGCCGGGCCACCTCGAGCAGGTTGCGCACCGGCTCGGGCGGGGCGCCGTAGCGGTCGACGAGCTCGGCCTCGATCTCGGCGAGCTGGGCCTCGTCGGCGACGGCCGCGAGCTTCTTGTACATCTCGAGGCGCAGCCGCTCGTGCGGGACGTAGTCGTGCGGCAGGTGCGCGTCGACGGGCAGCTCGATCCTGATCTCGGCCGGGGTGTCGTCGGCCTCACCGCGGAAGCTCGCGACGGCCTCGCCGACGAGCCGCACGTAGAGGTCGAACCCCACCCCGGCGATGTGGCCGGACTGCTCGCCGCCGAGGAGGTTGCCGGCACCGCGGATCTCGAGGTCCTTCATGGCGACGTGCATCCCGGACCCGAGGTCGGTGTGGCTCGCGATCGTCTGCAGGCGGTCGAGCGCGGTCTCGGTGAGGGGGCTCTCGGGCGGGTAGAGGAAGTAGGAGTAGGCCCGCTCGCGACCGCGCCCCACCCGGCCGCGCAGCTGGTGCAGCTGCGAGAGGCCGAGCCGGTCGGCGCGCTCGACGATGAGCGTGTTGGCGTTCGAGATGTCGAGGCCGGTCTCGACGATCGTCGTGCAGACGAGCACGTCGAAGCGCTTCTCCCAGAAGTCGACGACGACCTGCTCGAGCCGGTGCTCGCCCATCTTGCCGTGGGCCACGGCGATCCGGGCCTCGGGGACGAGCTCGCGGATGCGGGCCGCGGCCCGCTCGATCGTCGACACCTTGTTGTGGACGAAGAAGACCTGGCCCTCGCGCATGAGCTCGCGCCGGATGGCGGCGGTGATCGTCTTCTCGTCGTAGGCGCCGACGTAGGTGAGCACCGGGTGGCGCTCCTCGGGCGGGGTCTGCAGGGTGGACATCTCCCGGATGCCGGTCACGGCCATCTCGAGGGTGCGCGGGATCGGGGTGGCCGACATCGCGAGGACGTCGACCGACGTGCGCAGCGCCTTGAGCTGCTCCTTGTGCTCGACGCCGAAGCGCTGCTCCTCGTCGATGACGACGAGGCCGAGGTCCTTGAAGCGGACCTCCTTCGACAGCAGCCGGTGCGTGCCGATGACGAGGTCGACGGTGCCGTCGGCGAGGCCGTCGAGCACCGCCTTGGCCTCGCGGTCGGTCTGGAAGCGCGACAGCGCCCGCACGACGACCGGGAACCCGGCGTAGCGCTCGGAGAAGGTGTTGACGTGCTGCTGCACGAGCAGCGTCGTCGGGCAGAGCACGGCGACCTGCTTGCCGTCCTGGACCGCCTTGAACGCAGCCCGCACCGCGATCTCGGTCTTGCCGTAACCGACGTCCCCGCAGACGAGCCGGTCCATCGGCACCGAGCGTTCCATGTCGGCCTTGACCTCGTCGATGGTGCTCAGCTGGTCGGGGGTCTCGACGTGGGCGAAGGCGTCCTCGAGCTCGCGCTGCCACGGGGTGTCCGGGGAGAACGCGTGCCCGGACGTCGCCATCCGTGCGGAGTACAGGCGGATGAGCTCGGCGGCGATCTGCTTGACGTAGCGCCGGGCCCGGCTCTTCGTCTGGTGCCAGTCCGAGCCACCCATCCGGTTGAGGGTGGGCTGCTCGCCGCCGACGTAGCGGGTGACCTGGTCGAGCTGGTCGGTGGGCACGTAGAGCCGGTCGCCGGGGTGGCCGCGCTTGCTCGGGGCGTACTCGATGACGAGGTACTCGCGGGTGGCCGTGGCGACGGTGCGCTGCATCATCTCGACGAACCGGCCCACCCCGTGCTGCTCGTGGACGACGAAGTCACCCGGGCGCAGCTGGAGGGGGTCGACCTGGTTGCGGCGGCGCGACGGCATCCGCCGCATGTCCTTCGTCGAGGTGCCCGAACCGCCCGCCGAGCCGGTGAGGTCGGCCTCGGTGACGACCGCGAGCCGCACGCCCGGCACGAGGAAGCCCGGGCCGACGGCCCCGGTCGTCACCGTGACGACGCCGGGCCGTGGGTCGGCGTCGTCGGCGACGAGCCGGCTCGCCACCTCGTGGTCGGCGAGCACCTCCGTGACGCGCTTGGCCAGCCCGGGACCCTCGGTGGCGACGACGACCGACCACCCGTCGGCGACGAGCCGGCTCAGCTCGGCGACGGCCGCCTCGGTGTCGCCCCGGAACGTCGGTGAGGGCTCGAGACCGAGGTCGAGCGTGTCGTCGTCGGCGTCACCGGCGAACGGGGTGAGGTCGAGCCAGCGCACCCCGAGGTCGCGGGCCACGGCCCGCAGCTCGGCGAGGGTGCGGAAGGATGCCGTGCCGAGCACCGCCTGGAGGTCGATGGGCACGGCGTTGCCGCTCGCGGCGTTGGCCCACCCGGCCTCGAGGAACTCCTGGCTCGTCGCGACGAGGTCGTGGGCCCGGGTGCGCACCCGCTCCGGGTCGCACGCGACGAGCAGGGAGCCCTCGGGCAGGACGTCGAGGAGGGTCTCCATGCCGTCGACGAGGGCCGGCGCGAGCGACTCCATACCCTCGACGGCGATGCCGTGCGCGAGCTTCTCGAGCAGGTCGGCCGCGCCGGGCAGCCGGTCGGCGAGCGACGCGGCACGCTCGCGGACGGCATCCGTGAGGAGCAGCTCGCGGCACGGCGGTGCCCACAGGCCCTGGTCGGCGACCTCGAGAGAGCGCTGGTCGGCGACCTTGAACCACCGGATCTCCTCGACGGTGTCGCCCCAGAACTCGAGGCGCAGCGGGTGCTCCTCGGTGGGCGGGAAGACGTCGAGGATGCCGCCGCGCACGGCGAACTCCCCGCGCCGCTCGACGAGGTCGGTGCGGGTGTAGGCCGCGGCCGCGAGGTCCTCGACGACGCGGTCGAGCGGGACCTCGTCGCCGGCCGAGAGGGCGACCGGGCGCAGCTCGCCCAGCCCCGTGGAGAAGGGCTGGAGCACGGCGCGGACCGGGGCCACGACGACGGCGAGCGCGCCGTGGCTGGCGTCGCCCGCCTCGGGGTGGGCCAGGCGGCGCAGCACCGACAGGCGCTGGCCGACGGTGTCGCTGCGGGGGCTGAGGCGCTCGTGCGGCAGGGTCTCCCAGGACGGGAACAGGCCGACGACGCCGGCGCCCAGGCTCGCCTCGAGGGCCGCCTGGAGGTCCTCCGCCTCGCGGCCCGTCGCGGTGACCGCGAGGACGGGCGCCCCGGAGCGGGTCGGGGCGAGCGCCGAGACGACGACGTGGCGGGCTCCGGGAGGGGCCGAGGCGGTGACCTCGGCGTCGGGGGCGGCCAGGGCCTCCCCGAGGCGCGCGATGCCGGGAGTCGCGAGGGCGCGGGTGCGCAGGGCGGACAGCGAGGGCATTTCTCACACTGTAGTCGCGGCCGCCGACCGCCCCGGCATCGGCGGCCCGGCCCGCTCGCCCCGTCGGGTCAGCGCGGGGCGTGGACGCGCTGCTGGGCGTCGAGCAGGCCGAGGACGACGAGCGACTCGACCGCGTCGGCCGCGTCGTCGAGGAGGAAGGGCAGGTCCTTGCGCTCGGTCGGCGAGAAGTCGCGCAGCACGAAGTCCGCGGCATCCATCCTGCCCGGCGGGCGCCCGATGCCCACCCGGACCCGGTGGTAGTCCTTGGTGCCGAGTGAGGAGCTGACCGACCTCAGCCCGTTGTGGCCGCCCTCACCGCCGCCGCGCTTGAGCCGGACCGTGCCGGCGTCGAGGTCGAGCTCGTCGTGGACGACGACGAGCCGCTCGGGCGGCACCGAGAAGAACCGCAGCAGCGCCGAGACCGGGCCGCCCGACTCGTTCATGTAGCAGCTCGGCACGGCGACGACCGCGGCCGGGCCGGGGACCCCGCCGGGGCCGGTGCCGAGCCGCACCTGCGCCGCCTGGGCCCGGGCCTTGTGGGAGCGCAGCGCCACCTGGTGGCGCCGCGCGAGCTCGTCGACGACCATGGCGCCGACGTTGTGGCGGTTGCGGGCGTACGCCGGACCGGGGTTGCCCAGCCCGACGACGAGCCAGGGTCCGCTGTCGGTCACCCGTCCAGTATGCCGGGCGCGGGTGCACGCGCCGGGGCCCGGTCCGTGCGGACCGGGCCCCGGTGTGCGGTGCGGTGCGGCGGTGCGGCTCAGGCCTCGTCGGCAGCCGTCCCGGCCTCGGCGGCCGCGTCGCCCGCGGCGGGGGCGGACCCGGCGGCCTCGTCGGACTCCTCGCGCTCGATGCCGGCCTCGGCCTCGGCCTCGGACAGCTCGGCCTCGAGGGCCTCGGCGGTCACCTGGGCGGTGACGTTGACGACGAGTGCCTCGGCGTCGGTGACGAGCGCGGCGCCCTCGGGCAGCTCGACCTGGCCGGCGAGGATCTGGGTGCCGGCCTCGGCGCCCTCGACGGAGACGACGACGTGCTCGGGGATGCTCGTCGCCTCGACCTCGAGCTGCAGGCTCGTGTGGTCCGTGGTGACGACGGTCTCGGGGCCGGCCTCACCCTCGAGGTGGACGGGGACGTCGACGACGACCTTCTCGCCCTTCCTCACGATGACGAGGTCGACGTGCTCGATGACCGGCTTGATCGGGTCGCGCTGGACGTCCTTGGCGAGCGCGAGCTGCTCCTTGCCGTCGAGGACGATGGTGAGCAGCGCGTTGCTCGACTTGAGCGCGAGCATCGCGTCGTGGCCGGGGAGGGTGATGTGCACCGGGTCGCTGCCGTGGCCGTACATGACGGCGGGGATCTTGTGGTCGCGGCGGATCTTGCGCGCCGCGCCCTTGCCGAACTGGGTGCGGGGCTCGGCGGTCAGCTTGAGGTCGGACACGGGGACTCCTGGGGAGTGAGGGGAATCGGGCAGTCGGTCCTCGACGCGGGACGCGGCACCGGAGGACCGGCGCGCGAACGCCCGCGGATCACCAGGATCTGCGGCCGCCAGCGTCGATCACGGATGCGTCGACCGCGTGTGCGGTCTCCCGGACGCCAGTGTCCGGTGCGACGTCCCTCGCCGAGGCAACCCCGCGAGTCTAGGCGACGGGCGAGGGAACCTCGAAATCGGCCTCTCGGGCGGTGGCGCGGTCGCGGTCGCGCTCACCGAGCCGCACGACGACGACACCGCCGAGGAGGACGACGCCGCCGAGCAGCTGGATGAGCCCGGGCAGCTCGGCGAGGACGAGCCAGGCGAACAGGACGGCGAAGAGCACCTCGGTGAGGCCGACGAACGAGGCCAGGGTCGAGCCCAGGTGGCGGGCGCCGAGGATGCCGAGGACGTAGGCGAGCGCCGCGGCGACGACGACGAGCTCGGCGAGGGCCACCCAGGCCGGCACGTCGGCGCCGGCGACGGACACGGTGGCCGCGCCGACCTCCATGGGGATGACGCCGAGCGCCCCGACGAGGGCGAGGGCGACCGCCCCGGTCGTCAGGCCCAGGCCGGCGAACGCGACCGCCGGCAGCGGGGTCGGCCGGGCCGCGAGGACGTAGTGCCCGGCCAGGCCGGTCGCGGCGAGGAGCCCCCAGAGGACACCGACGAGGTCGGGCGTCGCCTGGCCGGTGACGTCGAGCACGAGGGCGAGGCCGACGAGCGCGAGGACGATGCCGACGAGGGTGAGCCGGTGGGGGGCCCGGCGGGTCAGCGCCCACACCCAGAGCACGACGAGGACGATGCCGAGGTACTCCACGAGCAGGGCGACGCCGACCGGCATCCGGGCGACGGCCTGGAAGTACCCGAGCTGGGCGGCGGCCACCGCGAGGGCGCCGTAGAACGCGGCGTGCGGGAGCGCGCGCAGCAGCACGCCCCAGCGCCCGCGCACGACCCAGAGCGTGAACGGGAGCAGCACGAGCGCCGCCCCGGTGATCCGGGCGAGGACGACGGCACCGGGGGTCCAGCCGGCCTCGATGAGCGCCTTCGCGAACGGCCCCGACGTGCCGAAGGCGGCGCAGGACAGGAGCATGGCGAGCAGGCCCAGGCCCATGTGCCGCCGCATCGCCTCGACCACGGCATCCTCCGTCTCGCGCCGTCGCCCCGACGTCCGGCAGGTTGGGCCCCTGGGGCCCCACGGTGCCGGACGTACCGGCTCAGACCCGAGCGTCAGGAGCAAAGTATGATGTCACCCATGACACTAGTCGTCCCCGACGTCAGGAGTCAAGATGATTTTCACCCATGACACCGACCTGACGCTCATGCATGCCGCGGCCTTGGCCAACACCGGCCCGGCGCGCGGCAGCGAGCACCGGGAGGAGCTGCCCGACCTCGCCTCGCTGCTCGCGTGGATGGACCGGTGGGAGTGGACCGGGCGCCGACCGGGAAGCGAGGCGGAGGCGGCTGCCGTGCGCGCGCTGCGCCCGCGGCTGCGCGAGATCTGGGGGCGGTCCGAGGACGGTCTCGTCGAGGCCGCGAACGCCCTGCTCGAGGAGGGGCGGGCCCTGCCGCGCCTCGTGCGGCACGGCCCGTTCGGCTGGCACGTGCACGCGACGTCCGACGACGCGCCGCTCGCCCGCCGGGTCGCCGTCGAGGTGGGGATGGCCCTCGTCGACGTCATCCGCGCCGGCGAGACCGAGCGGCTCAAGGTCTGCGCCGGCGACGACTGCGAGGACCTCATCGTCGACCTCAGCCGGAACCGGTCGCGCAAGTTCTGCGACGGCACCTGTGGCACCCGGGCCAACGTCGCGGCCTACCGCGCCCGCAGGAGCCGCGAGGCCAGCACCCCCTGAGCGCTGCTCCATGCGGAGTCAGGAGCACTTCGCCGGCTCATGGTCGTGTACGGCCCTGACTTCGCGGAGTGCTCCTGACTTCGCGAGAGGAGTGCGCCGGGTCAGGCGCGGCCGGCGAACAGGCTCGTCACCGAGCCGTCCTGGAAGACCTCCTTGACCGCCGCGCTGATGAGCGGGGCGATCGAGAGCACGGTGAGGCAGTCGATCTCCTTCTCGGGCGCGATCGGCAGGGTGTTCGTCACGATGACCTCGACCGCGGCGCAGTCGCGCAGTCGCTCGACCGCCGGGTCGCTGAGGATCGCGTGGGTCGCGGCGATGACGACGGCCCGGGCGCCGTCGGCCATGAGCGCGTCGGCGGCCTTCGTGATCGTGCCGCCGGTGTCGATCATGTCGTCGACGAGCACGCAGACCCGGTCGCGGACGTCGCCGACGACCCGGTTCGCGACCATCTCGTTGGGACGGTTGATGTCGCGGGTCTTGTGGATGAACGCCAGGGGCACCCCGCCGAGCCGCTTCGACCACTGCTCGGCGACCTTGATCCGGCCGGCATCCGGCGAGACGACCGCGAGGTCCTGGTCGCCGTACCTGCCGGCCACGTACTCCGAGAGGATCGGGATGGCCATGAGGTGGTCGACCGGCCCGTCGAAGAAGCCCTGGATCTGGTCGGTGTGCAGGTCGACGCAGATGAGCCGGTCGGCCCCGGCCGTCCTGAACATGTCGGCCATGAGGCGGGCGCTGATCGGCTCGCGGCCCCGGTGCTTCTTGTCCTGGCGGGCGTACCCGTAGAACGGCATGACGACGGTGATCCGCTTGGCACTGGCCCGCTTGAGCGCGTCGACCATGAGCAGGTGCTCCATGATGCACTCGTTGATCGGGCTCGTGTGGCTCTGGATGACGAAGGCGTCCGACCCGCGCACCGACTCCTCGAAGCGCACGTAGATCTCACCGTTCGCGAAGTCGTACGCGCTCGTCGGCACGAGCTCGGTGCCGAGCTGCGACGCGACCTCCTGGGCGAGCCCGGGGTTCGCGCGCCCCGTAAACACCATGAGCTGCTTCTTGGGGCGCTTGCGGATGTTCGCCGAGGGTGGTCGCTGTTGGCTCACGTCTCGGTCCCCTCCGGGGCGTCCGGCCGGGGCTGCGGATGCCGGGCGCGCGCCTGCGCGGCCGCCGTCGCCGTCGCCGTGCCAGGCCGGGCGCGCTCCACCCAGCCGTCGACGTTGCGCTGACGCGACCGGGCGACGGCGATCTGGCCGGGCCCGACATCCGCGGTGAGCGCGGTGCCGGCCGCGACGTAGGCACCGTCGGCCACCTCGACCGGGCTGACGACGACGGTGTGCGAGCCGACGAAGGCGTGCCGCCCGACGGTCGAGTGGTGCTTGGCGACGCCGTCGTAGTTCGCGAAGACCGTGCCCGCCCCGATGTTGGCGCCCTCGCCGATGGTGACGTCACCGGCGTACGTGAGGTGGGGCACCTTCGCCCCCTCGCGGATGTCGGCGTTCTTCGTCTCGACGAAGCCGCCGATCTTGCCGCGCGCCCCGAGCCTCGTGCCCGGGCGCAGGTAGGAGTACGGGCCGACCGTGGCGCCGGGCCCGACGGTGGCGAGGTTGGCGACGGCCCGGGTCACCTGGGCGCCGTCACCGACCTCGGTGTCGGTGAGGGTGACCTCCGGCCCGACGACCGCGTCGCGCCCGATGCTCGTCGCCCCGAGCAGCTGGGTGCCCGGAAGGACCGTCGTGTCCTGCCCGATGCTCACGTCGACGTCGATCCACGTCGTCGCCGGGTCGACGATCGTCACCCCGGCGCGCATGTGGGCCTCGCAGACCCGGCGGTTGAGCTCGCGCCCGAGCGCCGCGAGCTGGACCCGGTCGTTGACGCCCTCGGTCTGCCAGAGGTCGTCGACGACGTGCGCCCGCACGGGGTGGCCCGCGGCGTGCGCGATGGCGACGACGTCGGTGAGGTACCGCTCGCCCTGGGCGTTGTCGGTGCCGACCTCGGCGAGGGCCGCGCGCAGCACGTCGGCGTCGAACGCGTAGATGCCCGAGTTGATCTCGGTGATCGCGCGCTCGTCGGGGGTGGCGTCCTTGTGCTCGACGATCCGCTCGACGCGCCCGTCCGCGTCGCGCACGACCCGGCCGTACCCCGTGGGGTCGGCGATGTGGGCGGTCACGACGGAGACGGCGCTGCCCGTCTCGGTGTGCGCGACGGTGAGCTCGACGAGGGTGTCACCGGTGAGGAGGGGGACGTCACCGTAGGTGACGAGAACGGTGCCGGAGAGGTCGGCCGGCAGGGCGCCGAGACCGCACTCGACGGCCCGGCCGGTGCCCTTGACGTCGTCCTGGTCGGCGATGACGAGGCCCTCGTCGAGGGCGGCGCACTGCTCGACGACCCGTTCGCGGTCGTGGCGCACGACGACGCCGACGTGCTCGGCACGGGTCGCGCGGGCGGCGCGGATCGCGTGGCCGACGAGCGGGACGCCACCGATGCGGTGCAGGACCTTGGGTGTCGCGGACCTCATCCGCGTTCCCTCACCGGCGGCGAGGACGATGACGGCGGCCGGGCGGGGGGTGCTCACGCGCGAGGACTCCAGGTCTGGTGCGGGGTGCCACGGGACGGGCGCCATGCTACCGGTGACCACCACCGCGCCGGTCATCCGCGGCCCCCCACCGGCCCGCCCGACGGGCGAAGTCGCAGGTCATCCACCATGATGGGCCCGAACCGGCGCAGACGCCGGGCACCCAAGGCCGGAGAGGAGCTCGCCGTGACGTCGACGACGCCGCGCGTCACCGCACCCGACGGGGCGCGCCGACCCGCACGAGCCCCGGCCACCGGGCTCGTCCGCCTCGTCGCGTCGGTCGCCGTCGCCGCCACCGCGTCGGTCGCCGTCGCCGCATCGGTCGCCGTCACCGCGCCGGTCGCGACCGCCGCGCCGGTCGCCGTCGCCGCGCCGGCCGTGGCTCCGCTCGCCGGCGCCCCGGCGACGCCTCCCCCCGCACGGGCCGCGGCCGTCGCGTCCCCGGCCGTCTCGACGGCCGCGCACGTCGCGACGATCGGCTGGATGCCGGCGGTCACCGACGGCGCCACCGCCGGCACGACCGGGCGCGCCCTGGACCTGCAGGCGCTGCGGGTCACGACCACCGTGCCCGGCACCGGCATCCGCTACCGCGCCCACGTCGCCACCGTGGGCTGGCAGCCCTGGCGCACCTCCCCCGACACCATCGGCACGACCGGGCGCTCGCTGCGCCTCGAGGCCCTGCAGATCACCCTGACCGGCGACGCCGCCGCCCGCTACGGCATCGAGTACCGCGCCCACGTCGCCGGCATCGGCTGGCAGCCCTGGCGCGCCGAGGGCGCCGTCGCCGGCACCACCGGGCAGGGCCGGGCCGTCGAGGCCGTCGAGGTACGCCTCGCTCCGCTGCCCAGTGTGTCGACGAGCGCCCACGTCGCGACGATCGGCTGGATGCCGGCGGTCACCGACGGCGCCACCGCCGGCACGACCGGGCGCGCCCTGGACCTGCAGGCGCTGCGGGTCACGACCACCGTGCACGGCACCGGCATCCGCTACCGCGCCCACGTCGCCACCGTGGGCTGGCAGCCCTGGCGCACCTCCCCCGACACCATCGGCACGACCGGGCGCTCGCTGCGCCTCGAGGCCCTGCAGATCACCCTGACCGGCGACGCCGCCGCCCGCTACGGCATCGAGTACCGCGCCCACGTCGCCGGCATCGGCTGGCAGCCCTGGCGCGCCGAGGGCGCCGTCGCCGGCACGACCGGGCAGGGCCGCGCCGTCGAGGCCGTCGAGGTACGCCTCGCTTCCCGCACACGGATCACCGCCACCGCCGACACCGGGATGGCCGCGGCCGCGCAGGGCGTCTTCGCCGGGATGGGCGCGCGCCGGGCCGACCTCAACCTCGTGCTCGGCGACCTGTCGTACGAGCCGATCGGTCGCGAGCCCGCGTACTGCGCCATGGTCCGGGCCCGGGTCAGCGGCCCGACGCTCGTCCTCGCCGGCAACCACGAGGACGTGAACATCCGCGAGGGCACGATCGAGAACTTCGCCCGGTGCCTGCCCGACCGGGTCGGCGTCACCGGGGCGTACGGCAAGGACTACTGGGTCGACTCCGGCCCGGTCCGCACGATCCTCATCAGCCCCTCCATCGCGCTGTCGACGGGCACGAAGACCTACCGGTCCGGCACCGCCGCGGCCGCGTGGCTCACCGCGGCCATCCGGCAGGCCCGGGCCGAGGGGCGGTGGGTCGTCGTCGGGATGCACCTGCCGTGCCTCACCGTCGGCATCCACGGGTGCGCCTCCCACCCCGAGCTCACCGACCTGCTCATCCGCGAACGGGTCGACCTCGTCCTCGCGGGTCACGACCACAACTACAGCCGCAGCCACCAGCTCGGCGGCACGACGGGCGCCCCGGTCGTCGTCGACCGCGACGGCCAGTTCGTCCGGGGGTCCGGCACGGTGTTCGCCGTCGTCGGCAACGGCGGTCACGAGGCCCGCACCGTGGGCCCCCAGACCGCCCTCTGGGCGGCCGTCAACGGCACGAACAGCCCCGGTGGCTTCGTCTACGGGTTCGCCGACGTCGATGCCACGACGAGCCAGCTCAGCTACCGGCTCGTGCGCACCTCCGGCGGCACCCTGACCGACGGCTTCACCCTGACCCGCCCGTAGCCGCGAGGGCCACGGGCGGGAGGACAGCGGGACGGCCGCCCCGGCATCCGCCTCGGGTGCGGACGTGGTCGCTGGGACGACCACGTCCGCACCCGAGGGCGGGGGTGCTCGCGTCAGAGGAGGTCGGTGAGCTCGCTGCGGGCGGCCGCCCGGACCGTCTCGAGCGCCTCGCGCGCGGTCGCCGCCGTTCGCGCGGCCGCCGCGAGGGCCTGGCACTCCGGGAGGGTGTGCAGCGACAGGGCGAGGCGCACGACCGGCACCTTGCTCGGCGCCATCGACAGGCTCGACACCCCGAGCCCGGTGAGCACGAGCGCCAGCAGCGGGTCGCCCGCCGACTCCCCGCACACGCCCATCGGGCGACCCGTCGTCCGCGCCCCGTCGCACGCGGCCGCGACGACGTCGAGCACCGCCGGCTGCCACGGGTCGAGCAGGTCGGACAGCGCGCCCTGCATGCGGTCGGCCGCCATCGTGTACTGGGCGAGGTCGTTCGTGCCGAGGCTGCCGAAGTCGACCTCCGCGAGCACGTGGGCGGAGCGCAGCGCCGCCCCGGGCACCTCGATCATCACCCCGGCCTTGGGCAGGCCGTTCTCGCGGACCCGGCGCGCGAACCACGCGGCCTCCTCGACGGTCGCGACCATCGGAGCCATGACCCGCACGTCGGCCCCGGTGTCCTTCGCCGCGACGGCGAGCGCCTCGAGCTGGGCGTCGAGCAGCTCGGGGCGCTCGGCCGACAGGCGCAACCCGCGCCGGCCGAGGGCCGGGTTCTCCTCCGGGCCGAGGTCGGCGAACGCGAGCGGCTTGTCCGCCCCGGCGTCGAGCGTGCGCACGACGACCCGTCGGTCGCCGAAGGGCCGGAACACCTGCCGGTAGATCTCGGCCTGCTCCTCGACCGTCGGGGCCCGGTCGGCGGACAGGAAGACGAACTCCGTGCGGAACAGCCCGACCCCCTCGAGGTCGAGGCCACCCGCCGCCTCGGCGTCCTGGACGCCGCCGATGTTCGCGAGGAGTGCGACGGGGTGGCCGTCGCGGGTGACGCCCGGCCCGCGCCCGCTCGCGAGGGCGTCGGCCCGCCGCTCCCGGCGCAGCCGCTGCGCCTCGACGAGCTCGGGGTCGGGCGAGATCGTGACCTCCCCGGAGTCGCCGTCGAGCGCGACGAACGTGCCGGGCGGGATGCCGGTGGCGTCCGGCAGCTGGACGACCGCCGGGATGCCCATCTGCGCCGCGAGGATCGCGGTGTGGCTCGTGCGCCCGCCGGCCTGGGTGACGATGCCGACGACGAGCGAGCGGTCGAGGGTCGCCGTCTCCGCCGGCGCGAGGTCCTCGGCGACGACGACGCTCGGCTCGGTGAAGTGCGGGACCCCGGGGGCCGGCACCCCGAGGGCGGCCGCGACCGCGCGGGAGCCCACGTCGCGCAGGTCGGTGACCCGCTCGGCGAAGTAGCCGCCGAGGGCCTCGAACTGCGCGCAGTACTCCTCGACCGCGTTCGCGATGGCCGTGGCCGGGCCGCGCCCCGCGGCGAGCTGCTTGTCCGCGGCCTTGACCAGCCCCTTGTCCCGGGCGATGAGTGCGGTGGCCTTGAGGATCTGCTGGGCGGTGTCGTCGGCGTGCCGGGCGCGCCCCTCGAGGGCGACCGCGACGGACTCGAACGCCGCCCGCACCTCGGCCAGCGCGGCCTCGCGGTCCGGCGCGGCGGGCTCGTCGGCCGGCGGCCGGACCGGGGGCGCGACCTGCACCACCGGCCCGTACGCCGAGCCCGGGCTGACCCCGATGCCCAGGCGGGTCTGCGTCGCGGTCACCGCGCTCACTCCGCGTCGAGGTCGCGCGAGAGCAGGGCGACGAGTGAGTCGAGCGCCTCGTCGGCACCATCGCCCTCGGCGGTGAGGACGACCTCCTCGCCGTGCTTGGCGCCCAGGGCCATGACCCCGAGGATGCTCGTCGCGTCGACGGCGTCCTCACCGGGGCGACCGATCTCGACGTCGAGGCCGGTCTCGCCCGCCGCCTCGACGAACAGGGCGGCCGGGCGGGCGTGCAGGCCGACGGACGAGGCGATGGTGACGGTGCGCTGTGCCATGGGGTGCTCCTTGGGTCTCATGTGGTGCGCGGGACGGTGCATGCGTGCGTGGGGGTGCGTGGGGTGACGCTACGGGAACGGGAGGGGGCGGGGAGGGTGGAGGCGGACGGCATCCGGGCGATCGTGACCGGATGCCGTCCGCTCACCGGGCGGTCAGACGGTGGCGACGGCCTCCACCTCCGCGAGCCGGCTGTCGCGCGACTTGAGGAAGATGACGGTCGAGGCCATGACGGCGACCCCGACGGCCAGGGCCACGACGAACAGCAGGACCTGGGTGATGCTGCCCATGATCGGCGTCACCCACAGGCCACCGTGGGGGGCCCGGATGCCGACGCCGAAGGCCATCGCGAGGGCACCGGTGATCGCAGACCCGACGACCGACGAGGACATGATGCGCACCGGGTCCGCGGCGGCGAACGGGATGGCACCCTCGGAGATGAAGGACGCGCCGAGCAGCCAGGCCGCCTTGCCGTTCTCGCGCTCGGGCTCGGAGAACAGCTTCGGGCGCACGGTGGTGGCCAGGGCCATCGCGAGGGGGGCGACCATGCCGGCGGCCATGACCGCGGCCATGATGAGCAGCTGCGGTGAGTCGGCCGCCGCACCGGCGCCGGCGAGGCCGGCCGTGGCGAACGCGTAGGCGACCTTGTTGACCGGGCCACCGAGGTCGAAGCCCATCATCGCGCCGAGGATGGCGCCGAGCAGGATCGCGCTCGTTCCGGTGAGGCTGGACAGTGCGTCGTTGAGGGCGTCGGTGAGGGCGACGATCGGGCGGCCGAGGAGGGTGATGAACAGGCCGGCGGTGATGAGCGTGGACAGCAGCGGGATGACGACGACCGGCATGACGCCGCGAACCCCCTTGTGCACCTTCCAACCGGAGATCCACCGGGCCACCAGGCCACCGACGATGCCGGTGACCAGGCCGCCGAGGAAGCCGGCGCCCATCGTCGCGGCGATCGATCCGCCGACGATGCCGGGCACGAGCCCGGGCCGGTCGGCGATGGCGAACGCGATGAACCCGGACAGGATCGGCACGAGGAAGCCGAAGGCCGCACCGCCGATGACGAAGAGCAGGGCCGCCCACGACGTGAGGCTGAGCGGGCTGAAGTTCTGGGTGATGTTGAACTCGCCCTCCTTGAGGAGCCCGTACTTGACGATCTCGATGGCACCCTGTTCGCCGATCGCGAACTGCGCGAGCATGAAGGACAGGGCGATGAGGATGCCGCCCGCGGCGACGAACGGGATCATGTAGGACACACCGGTCATGAGCCACTGGCGCACCTTCGTCGCGGTGCTCGCGTCGCTGTCGACCTTGGTCGCGAGCCCGCCGGACACCGCCGGACCCGCCGCCATCGCCTCGGCCGCGAGCTGCGGGTGGGCCCGCCACTGCTCGGCCATCCGCTCGGCCTCGGCGACGAGGGCCGGGCCGTCGGAGATGCCCTTCTTGACCCCGACGTCGACGATCGGCTTGCCGGCGAAGCGGCCGGCGTCCTTGACCGGGAGGTCGTGGGCGAAGATCACCGCGTCGGCGGCGGCGATCTCGGCCGCGCTGAGGGGGGTCGACCCGGCAGAGCCCTGGGTCTCGACCTTCATCGTGTGGCCCGCCGCCTTCGCGGCGTTCTCGAGTCCCTCGGCGGCCATGTAGGTGTGCGCGATGCCGGTCGGGCACGACGTGACGCCGACGAGGTTGAGCGAGCGCGGCGCCTCCGCGACGGCCGCGGCGGGCGCCGCCGATGCCGCGGCGGATGCCGGGGCGGATGCTGGGGCGCCTGCGGGCGGCGCGGTGGGAGCGGCGGGCGCGGGACCGGCATCCGGCGTCGTGGCGGCCACCGCGGGTGCGGAGGCAGCAGGCGCGGCCGCGGGCGCGGCATCCGGTGCGGGGTCGAGCGCGACCTCGGCCTCGACGATGCGGACGACCTCGGCCTCGGTCGTGGCGGCGGCGAGGGCCGCCTTGAAGTCCTTCTTCATGAGCGCCCGGGCGAGCTTGGGCAGCATCTGCATGTGCGCGTCGCCACCGCCCTCGGGGGCCGCGATGAGGAAGACGAGGGTGGCCGGGCCGTCCTTGGCGCCCCAGTCGATGCCGTCGGCCGAGCGGCCGAAGACGAGCGAGGGCTCGGTGATCGCGGCGCTGCGGGCGTGGGGGATGCCGATGCCGCCGGGCAGCCCGGTCGCCATCTTGCTCTCGCGCTCGCGCACGTCGGCGATGAAGGCGTCGAGGTCGGTGCATCGGCCGCTGGCCACGAGACGCTCGGCGAGGGCGCGGGTGGCCTCGTGGCGGTCGGCACCGGACAGGTCGAGGATGACCTGCTCGTCGGTGATGAGGGGCATGGTGCGTCCTTTCGGGGTCAGCTGAGCTGAAGGGTCGGGTCGGGGGTGCCGGTGACCTCGACGGGGATGCCGAGGAGGTCGTCCGGGGTGGGGACGCGGCTGCCGGGCAGGGTGACCGCGGCGGCCCCCCACGTGACGGCAGCCGCCAGGGCGTCGGCGGCCGGCAGGCCACTCGACAGACCGTGGAGCAGGCCGGCGAGCATGCAGTCGCCGGCGCCCACGGTGGACAGGGGGGCCGTGATGGTGGCCCGGGCGTGGACCACCTCGTCGGCGGTGACGAGCAGCGCGCCGTCGCCACCCAGGCTCACCGCGACGACCTCGATGCCGTCGGCGACGAGCTCGCGGGCGGCGGCGTGCACGTCGCCGAGGGTGGGCAGGGGGTGGTCGACGAGCTCGGCGAGCTCTTCGTGGTTGGGCTTGATGAGGCTGGGGCGCGCGGCGACGGCGAGCGGCATCGGGGCCCCGGACGAGTCGACGGCCACGCGGATGCCGTGCGCCCGCACCCGGGGGACGAGGGCGGCGTACAGGTCGGTCGGGGCTCCCGGCGGGAGGCTGCCGCAGCCGACGACCCACGCGGCGTCCCCGGCGGCGTCGAGGGTGGCCGCGAGGAGGGCGTCGACCTCGGCGGCGGACAGCTGCGGGCCGGGCTCGTTGAGCTTGGTCGTCGTGCCGTCGGGCTCGAGGACGCTGACGTTCATCCGCAGGCTCCCGGCGACGGGCACGCTGCGGCGGGGCACCCCGGCGGCGTCGAGGAGCTCTTCCATGAGGTGGCCCTCGGGGCCACCGGCGGGCAGGACGGCGAGGGTGGCGCCGCCCTGGGCCGCGAGGGCCCGGCTGACGTTGACGCCCTTGCCCCCGGGGTCGATGCGGCTCGAGGTCGCCCGGTGCACCTCGCCCCGGTGGAGGGCGTCGATGACGATCGCCCGGTCGATGCTCGGGTTCGGGGTCAGGGTGACGATCACGCCGTCACCACCTCGGGGCCAGCGGCGCGCAGCTCCGCAGCGACGTCGTCGGCGAGGTCGCGGTCGGTGACGACGAGGTCGACGTCGGCGATCTCGGCGAAGCGGTGGAGGTGGTCGTCGCCGGCCTTGCTCGAGTCGGTGGCGAGCACGACCCGCCGCCCGGCGCCGACCATGGCGGCCTTGACGCGGGCCTCGGCCTGGTCCGGGGTGGTGAGCCCGCGGCTCACCGAGAAACCGTTGGTGCCGAGGACCGCGACGTCGACGACCACCCCCGCGAGGGCGGCCGTGGCCCAGTCGCCGACGGCCGCGCCGGTGACGCCGCGGACCCGTCCGCCGAGGAGGTAGAGCTGGATGCCGGGGTGCGTCGACAGCGCCGCCGCCGCGGCGACCGAGTTCGTGAGGACGGTGAGGTCGAGGTCGGGGGGCAGCAGCTGGACGACGGCCTGGGTCGTGGACCCGGAGTCGATGAGGACCGTGCCGCCCGTGGGCAGCTCGTCGAGGACCCGGGCGGCGATGCGGCGCTTGACGTCGGCGAGGCGGGTCGAGCGGGTGGCCAGGCTCGGCTCGACCTCGAGCCGCTCGACGGGGATGGCGCCGCCGTGCACCCGGCGCAGCGACCCGCGCAGCTCGAGGGCGGTGAGGTCGCGCCGCACGGTCTCGGCGGCGACCCCGAGGTTGTCGGCGAGGGCGGCGACCTCGACCCGACCGGCCCGGCGGGCCTCCGCCATGATCCGTTGCTGCCGCTCCGCTGCGTACATCGGACTCCCTCGTCCTCACCGGTGACCCCTCGTCGGGTCGTTGTGACCATCAAACCACCTGACCGGGCTGATGTAAAGAGATACGGGCACCCGTTTTTGTGGGTTTCGCCCCGTGGATGTGGGGAGTCGCGGTCGGGCGGGGGCCGGGGACGGCGGCGGGGCGGGGACGCCAGGTCGGGCGGGGGCGGGGACGGCGGCGGGGCGGGGACGCCCGGCGGGCGGGGCGGGGAGGCCGGGCGCACCACCCCCGGCCTCCCAGCGGAACCGAACGCGCCGGCATCCGTGCGCGCCGGCATCCCTGGGTACTCGACCGCCCGCGGCGAGTGCGGAAACGGTGGCCCGGACCACCACGTTCGCCCGCGGTGCGCTCCCCGGGGCGGAGCCGGGTCCCCGAGCGACCTTCCCTCGGCGCCTCGGTGACGCTCGCGGACTCCTGCCCGGGCGCTGGCGTGCTTCGTTGCGCCAGCTCCCCGGGTAGGAATCGAAACTCTCACCCATAGGATTGTGGTCGGTGCTGTCGACCTGCCGAAATGCCTATTTGCCCTGCTGAGCGCCACAATACGCAGGAGGCACGAGCGTGCACAAGTGAACACGCGGTACCGTTGATGTCGCACGCTAGTAGCACGATGACAGGGGCCACCGATGGGCAGGCGACGCGGTTTCGGCTACCTGCGACGACTCCCCTCGAAGCGCTGGCAGGCTTCCTACATCGGCCCGGACCTCGGGCGGCACAACGCGCCGGACACATTCGAGACGAAGGGCGACGGCGAAGCCTGGCTGGCGGCCGAGCGTCGTCTCCTCGCCGCTGACGACTGGCTACCGCCCGGGCAGCGTCGCCGCCAGGGTCTGACGTTCGAGGCCTACGCGGGTCACTGGCTCGAGGCGCGAGAACTGAAGCCGAGCACGCGAGCCCTGTACCGCGGCATCCTTCGCCGCGAACTGCTCCCCGAGTTCGGGGAGACATCCGTGACGCGGATCGGCGCTGCCGACGTGCGCGCCTGGTACGCCACGCTCGACCCAGGACGCAAGACGCGCCGAGCCCACGCCTACTCGCTGCTGCGGGCCATCCTCGACACCGCCGTCACCGAGGAGGTCATCCCGTCCAACCCGTGCACGATTCGCGGGGCAGGGCAGACGAAGCGGGCGCGACGAATTGAGCCGGCGACGATCGACGAGCTGGCCGCCCTCGTGGCTGCGATGCCCGAACGGCTGCGCCTCATGCCCTTGCTCGCCGCGTGGTGCGGTCTGCGATTCGGGGAGGTGAGCGAGTTACGCCGCCGAGACCTCGACCTCGAGCGGGGCCGGCTGGCCGTGGCCCGTGGTGTGGTGCGTGTCGACGGGGCGGACGTCGTGGGAACGCCGAAGTCCGCCGCGGGGGTGCGAGTCGTCGCCATCCCGCCCCACCTCGTGCCGGTCATCACTGCGCACCTGGCCGAGCACGTCGGGCCCGGGCGTGAGGCCCTGCTGTTCCCTCACAGCGCCGCAGAGCCCAAGCGCCACATGACGCACGCGCGCTACTACGGCCGGTTCCACATGCCGGCGCGCGAGGCGGCGGGCCTTCCCGACCTGAGGTTTCACGACCTGCGCCACACCGGGGCAACCCTCGCCGCCCAGACCGGCGCGACGCTGGCCGAGCTCATGGGCAGGCTGGGGCACTCGACCCCCGGTGCCGCTCTTCGCTACCAGCACGCCGCCCAGGGGCGAGACGCCGAGATTGCACGGCTGCTGTCCGTCATGGCCGAGCCGCCGAAACGTCGAAAGGGCAAGGGCCGCCGGGGCGCCGGCTGACCCCGCGAGACGCGGTCCCGACGCAGCTGGCCCAGCAGTCGCGGGCAAAGCAGGGACGTGACCGATGCGCGGCCAGAGTGAGACGTTCTCCTCTTCGACGATGCCAACCACTCCCCGGCGCGGCAGAGCGGGTGGAAGAAACATCGTCAACTAGCGGTTGACCCCTCGTGCGTTGTCAGCCTAGGGTTGACGGGGTGAGGGTGACGGACTCAGCGTTCAAGCACGGCATCGCCGAAGCCGACATCCTGCACGCGTACACCAATGCCGTGCGACTAGTGGAGGTCGAGCAGTACGGCGAGGACCGGCTCATCGTCATTGGGCCGGACCGGGCAGGCAACTGGTTGGAGCTGGTGGCCATGCCCGCCGACGAGGCCGATCGGATCATCCACGCCGACCGTCTCCGACCGAAGTTCTATGAATTCCTGAAGTGAGGTGATCTGACATGGCAACCACGAACATCAACGAGGTCGAGGACATGCTCGACAATCTCGACCCCTCGACGGTCAAGGCCCGCGATGCGGTGCACTTCCGGCGGATCATCGCGGCCCAACACGGTGTGGCCCGCGCCGATCGTGAGCTTCATGACGCGGTCCGCGCTGCGCGTGAGGCCGGGGACTCCTGGCTGAGTATTGGAATGGCCCTAGGCGTCACCAAGCAGGCGGCTCAGAAGCGCTTCGGACACTGACGCCCCACGCCCTGAAGCGCCGACAGCCGTCTGGCCCGACAAGATGGTCACAGCACCGTCCGCGGCAGAAGCGGACGATCTCCGGCATGCTGCTCGCGTGAACGCTTGGGAATCTGAGGGTCGTCACTTCGAAGTGCTCATGGCCTCGGATGTGGTTCGCGACGGCATGGGCTTGGAGCTCACAGACCTTGGCCAGACGTCCGGACCGGGACCGGCGCTGGAGATCTTCTACTCGGACGAGGACGGCAGCATGACGTTCTCAGCCCTCAGGGCTGTCGATGTTCCTCTCGAGATCCTGACGCGCTTCGTCGAGGAGGCGCGAGCGAAGCTTCCGCCGACCCGGTAGCCAAAGCTACTCACACAGAGCGGCATGTCCGGTAAACCACCCACGCTGATGCTCGCCCGTCCGAGGGTGGCGACACACTCGCCCTGCCTTTGACCGATCATGGACCTCATGGACGATCAGCCTCCAACCGAGATCCACCCCTACATCTACCGAGGGGACAACTACGGCGGGATCATGGCCCCCGTCTTCGCCGTCGTGTTCGGGGCTGTGTGCGTCTTCGTGCTTGCTACATCCCTTCGTGGGGATGGGCCGCCCCTTTGGTTCGCCCTGCTGTGGGTCTCACTCGTGATTGCCATCTTGGGCACCACCACGTTCCTCTTCGCCACGAAGATCGTCGTTAGCCACACGCTCATCAGCTGGAACTACCTGGGCCGGCGCGGTGGGTCTGCCCTCGTGGAGGACATCGAGAGCGTCGGGGCCTTCGGGTGGGCGATGCCGGGGTGGGTACAGCTTAAGGACGGCCGCCGGATCTGGATCCAGACCACTCCTGGCTTTCGCCACCTGCGCGAGGCGATCGGCCAAGTCAGTCCCGGCGCCCGCGTCTGAACTCCACCGGCCGCTTGAGGAGCAGGCACAAGTGCGTCTGGCACGCGGCAATTGGGGAAGCATCTGGCTCCATCCGCCGCCGAGAGGCGTGTGCGCGAGCCTGTACTCAGTGCCTGCGTTCCCGCTGACGACGCAGCCTGCGAACCTGGAACGGCGACATGTCTCCTCGTGCGTGAGGGGGCATGGCCACACGTGGCCAGTAGAAGTAGGGGAGGATCAGACCGGCCCAGATGAAGGCCTGTGACGCGAAAAGAATCCAGATCTCCCCGTCGAAGCTGGCGTGAAACAGGCTGTCCCACAGCCCAAGCCCGACGATCAGGAGGAGGCCGATGTAGATCGGCCATCCCAGCGCTACCAGCCCACGGGCGTATGCCTGCGATGGCTGGAACCTGCTTACGGCCGACAGCCGTCCGGCCTGTTTGAGATATGCCTCGCGGTCTCTGCGCCAGCGGATCGTCTTGACGAGCACAAAACCGAGGACCAGAGCCATGAGACACAGCAGGGCGAGGGCGTATCCAGGGTGGCGATTGAGGAATTGATCCTCCGGTCGCTCCATCACCGGCGAAGTATCGCAGCGGACCTTTCACCCCAAGGGGAGAACGTGCGGACATCGGCATTATGTGGGTGATCGGTGTCAAGAGGCTTCGGTGTCCTCCAGGCCGGTGATGAGCTGGTCGAAGATCTCGGCTCGTCGGACTTGGCCTTTGTTGCAGGCGTCTTGGCGTTGGGCGAGCAGGGTGGGTCGGAACTCGATGCTGGTTTGGAAGAACGTGCACGACTCGCAGATTTTCTCGAACTGGCAGTCCATCACCTTGGGTCGGGCGCAGTAGCCGTTGCCGAGCATCCGGTGGTGCTCACGGTTCAGGCGGGCCATGTTCGGCCCGAGGTCGTCGGCGGGTAGCTGGGCGGGTGAGGCGTACAGGGCGTCGACCTTCTCGGCGACGGTGAAGTACTCCTCGGCCACGGTGCGGTTGGCCATCTTGGCGTACACCAGCGTCATGTCCAGCGACTTGTGGCCCAGCATCGCGGCGATCGCCTCGATGCTCATGCCTCGGTTGATGGCCTGAGTGGCCAGGGTGTGCCGCAGCTGGTGGGGGTGGATGTGACCCAACCCGGCCGCGGCGCCGGCCTTGTTGATGTAGCGGGTGACACCGTGGCGGTCCATCGGTTTGCCGTTCTCGCGTGGGAGCAGCAGCGGGTGCCCGGTCGGGACGTGCGCGGCGCGGTAGGCGTCGATCAGTTCCACGATGCGCGGGTGCAGCGGCAGGTAGCGGTCTTCGTGGAGCTTGCCGACCGGGACGTGCAGCCAGTGGGTGTCACCGATCAGCACGACGGCGTCGGCGGGCAGGGCGGTGTACTCCCCGACCCGTAGCCCGGTGCGCAGGAGGAACTCCACGGTGACCCCGACGAGCATCCGCTTGTCGGCTTGGGCGGCGCGCAGCAGCTTCGCGGCGGTGGCGTCGTCCAGGGCCTTGGGCAGGGCGTGGTGCTGCTTGGGGACGTCGCCGAGGAACATCGGCACCCGCGGCGGTGCGTCGTCCCAGCCCCATTCGTCGATGCGCAGGAAGAACACCCGCAGCGTGCCGAGGCGGTGCGCGATGGTGGCCGGGGTCAGCTGGGCACGGTTTTGTCCCGGGCGGGCCGCCAGCCACGGCTTGAACCCCTCGATGTGCGCGCGCCCGATGTCGCGCACCCGGTGCAGCTCAGGGTGTTGATCGGCCAGGTAGGTCGCCAACGAGCGCAGCGCGAGGTCGGCGCCACCGACGCTGCCCGGTCGCAGCACGCACGCGATCTGATCCAGGTAGGCGCGCATCGTGGCCACCACCTGCGGGTGGGTGACCTCCAGGTCGCGCCAGGTGGGCAGCAGCAAAGGCCCGCTCACCGCAGCCTCCGAAAGCCCGGGATCGGCGCCCGCTGCGTCGGCGGCGGTGGTGGGCTCCCGGTCGGGGCGCCGGCGAAGACCTGGGCGTCGATGACCTCCGCGGCGCGGCGGTACTGAGAGGCCAGCCAGTCATCGGCCAGGTGCAAGTAGATCCTGGTCGACTCGATCGACGCGTGCCCGGCCTGGGCCTGGACCGCCTCCAACGGCATCCCCGCTTCACGCAGCCGGGTCAGGCAGGTGTGCCGCAGCTCGTGGCAGGACGCGTGCGCCAGCCCGGCTCGGGCCCGGGCGTCGTCCATGACCTGGTCGATCCCGTACGCGGTCAACGGCTGGCCCCGGCGGGGACGTTTGAGGACCAGGAACAGCGCGTCGGTGTCGGCGTCGGCGGGGCGTTCCTGGTCCAGGTAGGCGGCCAGGTGCTCGAAGAACCGCGGGGAGATCGGCACCAGCCGCTGCGAACCGCCCTTGCCCTCGTTGATGAACACCCGCCGCTCACCCGCGTTGACGTCACCAAGTCGAAGACCAAGGACCTCGCAGCGGCGTAGCCCGCCCAGGACCATCGCGGCGACCATCGCCCGGTCCCGGTGGGTGCGCAACGCACCGGTCAACGCGTCGACCTCGGCCGGGGTCAGGATCCTCGGCAAGGTCCGGCGCGGGGCCCGCACCAACGGCACACCCTGACCGGGTCGGCCCTGCTCACGGCGGGTCGGCAACCCTCGCGGGACCGGGTTGGTCGGCACGTCCCCGCGCACCGCCAAGAACGCGTACAACCCACTGACCGTGGACAGCCGGCGACGGATCGTGCGCGAGCACACACCCACCGGGTCCGTTGGCGCCGCCCGCACACCGGGCTCGGGCAGGCACCGGGCGCCGGTGCGCTGCGCGGTGATGAACCCCAGCACGTCAGCCGCGCTCACCGCGGCAACCGGTTTGGCCACCACCTCGAAGAACACCTTCAGGTCGAACCTGGCCGCCATCACAGAGTTCGGTCGGCACCGAACGGCCAGGAAATCCAGGTAGTCATCCAGCAGCGGCTCACCCAACCGATCAGGCGCCACCACCTCAGCAGGCGGAATCAGACACGGCAGAACACTCGACATCAGGGTGCCTCCTCGAGGAGAACGGACACCCCAACGTAGGAGCGCCGGTGACCACGCGGATCACCCACATATCAAGCATGTGGGTGAACATCCGGGCTCGGGGGAAGGCCACGAATCTTGGCGGGACTAGCGTGAGGTCCTGCGGACCCAGGCGGTGCCGAGTCGCTCCAAGGCCGGCCCGAGCGCGACGAAATCCCGGTCGTAGATCCGACCGGTTTCCAGCCCGGCCGAGAGCCGGTCGACCGCCCAGATGAGCTCAGGCACCGTGGCCGAGGAGGCGGGCGGCGCCGGCGCCGGGTCGGGCTCTCGTCGCACCGGCAAGGTCGTGACCGGCAGGTTGCGAACGGAATGGCCGAGCCTCGCCCGGACGTCGGCCCAGACCTCGCTGTCGAGCTCACCGGCCAGCCTGCGCCGTTCCAATCGGTCCAGCAGCTGGCGAGTCAGTCGTGAGGATCGGGCCACTCGTGAGAGCGCCGACTCGTCGCGTTCCTCCCTCGTCGGGACATGCCCGGGACGCGGCTTGGGCGCCTTGGGGACATCGATCATCCGGATCTCAACAGCCGCCTCACGCGCACCGCGGCGGGTGACCGCGGCGGTGTTCCGGCACCGGCTCGAGCACCAGACCGGTCGCCGGCCGCGGCCCCCGTAGGAGACCGCCGCTCCGCACTGCGGGCACCTCCTGAGCTCCTCTCGTGCCATGCATGCACGGTACCGAAATGAGTGGCATTTGGCATCACTGAAACATCCCCAACCCGAGAATGCATCGGGTGTGCCGTTGACGGCGGTTCGGCATTGCGGGGGAGGAACTTTCGTCGGGGCACGAGGCTGCGTCGTCCCATAGAGTCCACGCATGCTGTCGGCTGATTGGGTGGGGTCGCTCGACTGGGGCACGGTGCCTGAGTGGCTGGCCGCCGTGGGCGGTATCGGTGCTGCCACTGGCGCGCTGGTGCGCTCAGGCGCGAGGGGGCGCAACTACAGGACCTCCAGCGCGCCGAGGTGCAGCGGGCGAAGCAAGAGGAACGGAAGTACGCGACCCGCGAGTTTGTCAGCGCGCCCACAGTAGGTGGGATCTCGTCCAACGGGACTCAGGCCTCGCGGAAGGTGAAGGTTGCCGTGACGAATGAGAGCGAATCGGTGGTCAACAACCTCGTGTTGACCGTGGCCCTGGTTGACCCGACTGGCGTCACTGGACCGGCCTCCGTTGATCACCGCCGCGCACGCCTGCTGCCGGGCGCCCGAGAGGATCTCGAGTGTCACTTCACCTTTGACGCTCAGGGCAAGGCGGCCAGCCATCCGTACCCTGAGGCCGTCCGCGCTTCCCTCGACTTCGAGGACGTCAACGGGGTGCGGTGGCACATCGGCCCGGACCATAGCCTGACGCGCGAGTGAGGCGCGTCCCGGGGGAGACCGGCGGGACCTCGACCCCGAGACGCTAAGCCCGCATCACCCGGGGGGGGACAGGCGCTTTGGGCCTACTCCGATTTTCCCAGCACGCGCCGCCCTCTGGGGGTGAGTGTGACGCGCCGAACCGCCCCGCCCTCGGTGTGAGGACGGGGCGGTTCGTGTGAGGCCGTCAGGGTGCCTATGCGGGGTCGAGCCCTAGCACCTCCTCGAGCGTCATGCCGAGCGTTGCCGCGAGGGCCGCCACCTGGCTGGCGTCGACTGCGGTCGAGCGGATCCGTTCCGCCACTCGCCGGGCAATGTTCGAGGTGCTCGTGGCCGGGGCACCCTCGAGCAGGTCGCATGTGGCGACGATGGCGGCAGCAAACGCCCGCCCCTGGTCAGTGGTCATCTGGCCGTCCGCGTCCGCGTCGAGCGCGGCCGGGGTCGGGCCATCCACGGAGTGACCGACGACCCACCGGCCCTCGGTGGTCTCGCCCTCGACGTCTGCGCCGATGTGGAGCGTGGTGTCGCCACCCCACTGGACGCCGCCGTGCACGTCCTCGGGACGGACATGGTTGACGCACCAGCTCGGACAGTCGGTGGTGGTCATGGGGGTGGTGCTCGTGATCGTGCTCATGGGTGGTGCCTCTCTCTCGGTTGTGTGAACTCTCTCGCCGCCTACCGACGGCGGACCCGCGTGCGCGGGACTGGTGGCCTTGCTTGACCCCTCCCCAACAACCCACGAACCAAAGCCCCGCTATCGCGTCGCGCCCAGCACTGATAGCCCCGCGGCGGTGAGCGCGCGTGGCTTGCTGGACCCGGCGCGCGGTGATCATTCGCAGTCGCTGGGTGCCCTCGCCCGGCTCGAGGGTCTAGGGCCCGGGTGTCTACCGTTTCGCGGCTGGAGACGAGGAGAGGCGCCGTGGTGCTGCTCAGGTGCCGGTGTGCACCTCGCTGCCTGTCGTGGCCGCGGAGTGCGCCCTGTCGGCACGCGAGGGCAGGCCCTCGCCACGCTCGAGGCGACGCACGCACGCCGGGCACTGCCACAGTGAGCCGGTGGACCCGTCCGGGTGCGTGAACGTCGGGCGGAAGGGTGCTTCACTCCACCCGCGGGGCAGGTCGAACAGTGACAGGCGCCCATCCGACGCGAGGGCCACCGGGCGACTCATCCGGCCGCAGAACTCGCAGCACGCGCGCACGCGGCCCGAGGCCGTCGTCACGGTGTTCACGACTGGTCGCCCTGGTCGGGCGTGGTGAGGATGAGCCACGCGGCCGGCACGATGGCAAGGCCGAGGAGCGAGAGAACTAGGGCGACGTTCGCGGCGGACTGCCACACGTCGGGGGAAGCGGATACGCTGTGTCCCACGATGAACCCTTCCCGGTTCGTCGTCAGGCCCTCGGACGCTCCAACGTCGCGGGGGCCGATCTATGGTCGCAGCGGGTGCCATGTCGCACGCTTATCGCACGCGAAACGCCCGCTGACTGCGTTTTCGCAGGTCAACGGGCGTTTTGGCTTGCTCCCCGGGTAGGAATCGAACCTACGTCGCTTGTCCTGATTCAAAGTCAGGCGGGCCCTGCCAGCAGACCAACCGGGGACCGCCGCGCCCGGTGGGCGCACGGCATACGGCGAGGGTAGTGGACCCGGGCCGGGCACCCACGCGACGGATGCCGGGCGCCGGCGCCCCGCTGGGCTGCGGCGCGCCACCCACCCGCACGCGGGCACAATGGCCGGGTGAGCGATCCCTCGAGCGACAAGCCCTCCCGCGCCGGGCGAGCCCGGATGACCGGACGAGAACGGCGCGAGCAGCTCATCGGCATCGGCCGCAAGCACTTCGCCGACAAGGGGTTCGAGGGGGCGACGATCGAGGAGATCGCCGCCTCGGCGGGGGTGAGCAAGCCCGTCGTCTACGAGCACTTCGGCGGCAAGGAAGGGCTCTACGCGGTCGTCGTCGACCGCGAGATCGAGAGCCTCCTCAACGCCGTCCAGGGGGCCCTGACCTCCGGCGGGTCCTCCCGCGAGATCATCGAACGGGCCGCGCTCGCGCTCCTCGGCTACGTCGAGACGTCGACCGACGGGTTCCGCATCCTCGTGCGCGACAGCCCGGCCGGCCAGGCGACCGGCTCGTTCGCGAGCCTCATGAGCGACATCGCGAGCCAGGTCGAGCACATCCTCGCCGCGGAGTTCAAGAGCCACCGGCTCGACCCGAAGGCCGCGCCGATGTACGCCCAGATGCTCGTGGGGATGATCGCCCTGACCGGGCAGTGGTGGCTCGACTCGCGCAGGTTCAAGAAGCACGAGGTCGCCGCGCACGTCGTCAACCTCGCGTGGAACGGCCTCACCGGGCTCGAGGCCAAGCCGACGCTGACGACCGACCAGACCTGAGGGCGCGCGGACGGCATCCTCTCGGGCTCCTGGGCCGGACCGAGGTCGTGCATCCGTTCGGTCCCCGACGGGACCGAGGTCGTCAGGAGGTCTCAGGAGGTCTTGCGGGCGACCGCGAAGACGCGCCGGAACGGGAAGAGCACGCCGAGGGGGGTGCGGGGGTACGCCTCGGCGAGCAGCGCGGCGTACGGCTCGAGGAACGCCCGGCGCTCGTGCTCGTCGGTGAGGATGTCGAGCACCGGCCGCAGCCCGGTCGCGGTGACCCAGCTGAGCACCGGGTTGTCCTCCTCACCGTCGGGATCGAGGACGTGCAGGTAGGTCGTCTCCCACGCGTCGACGGTGCAGCCGAGCCGGGTGAGGTAGCGCAGGTAGGTCGCCGGCTCCCCGACCGCGGGCAGGTCGAGGGCGGCGCCGAGCTCGCCGGCCCGCTCGTGGTGCTCGGCCGTCTCGCGCATGAGCCGGTGGCTCGGGGCGTCGAAGTTGCCGGGCACCTGTAGGGCGAGCCAGCCCCCGTCGGCGAGCGCCGCGACCCACGCGTCGAGCAGGTCGAGGTGCCCCGGGACCCACTGCAGGGTCGAGCTCGTGACGACGACGTCCGGCGCCTGCCCGAGGGAGGCCGGGTCCCACGTGCGCAGGTCGCCCTGGACCCACTCGACCCGCCCGGACCGGTCGAGCTCGCGGGCCGACTCGAGCATCGCCTCGGACGCGTCGACGCCGACGACCCGCGCCCGGGGCCAGAGCTCGGCCAGCGTGAGCGTCGCCGGGCCGTGGCCGCAGCCCAGGTCGACGACGAGCTCGGGGTCGTCCGTGCGCACCTGCGCGAGGAGGTCGGCGAAGGGGCGGCTGCGCTCGCTCGAGAAGCGGGCGTATGCCGTGGGGTCCCAGCTGACGTGCTCGCTCATGTCGCCTCCTGGCGGGGTCGGATGCCGTGGCGCCCGGACCGTCGTCCGTCGCGCGTGGTGCCGGATGTCGTGCTGCCGTGTCGTCGTCGGTTCGAGGTTCGGCTCCGGCACCCCGTCGAGGCCGCGCCCGAGGCAGGCGCTGTCTCGATGTCAAGAAACTTGACGGGCAGTAGAGTCGGTCCATGGCCGCTGACGATGTCGACCGTATCGTCTCCGCGTGGCGCCGCGAACGTCCTGACCTCGACGTCACGCCACTCGAGGTGTTCTCGCGCGTCTCGCGCCTGGCCCGCCGGCTCGACCTGGCGCGCGGCACGGCCTTCGCCGAGTACGGCCTCGACGGGTGGGAGTTCGACGTGCTGTCGGCTCTGCGCCGGGCCGGGAGCCCGTACGAGCTGAGCCCGGGCCAGCTCGTCGCCGAGACCCTCGTGACGAGCGGCACGATGACCAACCGCGTCGACCGGCTCGCCGCGCGCGGCTACGTCGAGCGCCACCCCGACCCCACCGACCGCCGCGGCGTGCTCGTGCGGCTCACCCCGAGCGGCATGGCCGTCGTCGACGCCGCCCTGTCGGACCTCCTCGCCCACGAGCACGACCTGCTCGCCGAGCTCGGGGTCGGTGAGCGGGGGGAGCTCGCCGGGCTGCTCCGCCGGCTGTTGCGCCCCTTCGAGTCCGACGCGGGCTGAGCCACCAGCGGCGCGCCCGAGGCGCGTCACACCACCGCCCGACGTACGTCACACCCCCGCACGACGCACACCAGCCCATCCGCCCGACGTACGTCACACCATCCGCCCGACGCACGTCACACCACCGTCGCTTGAGAGGTAAGGCTTACCTCACTACTCTCGCCGTGTGCCCGTCCCCCCCACCGCGCGACCCACCCCCGCCGCGACCCTCCCCACCCCGCGGACTCAGGGGAACTCCGCGGGCTCAGGAGGGCACGGCATCCTGAGTGGGCGAAGTGCTCCTGACTTCGCGGTCGGGGACCTCGGCGGGTGGCTCGGTACGCCGGTCCGGGTCGGCACGCCGGCGGATGCCGTGCCGGCACCTCCCGCGGACCTGGCGGATGCCGTGCCGGCACCTCCCGCGGACCCGGCGGGTGCCGTGGCCGCACGTCCCGCGGACCCGGCGGACGCCGCGGTGTCGACGAGCCCGGCGGACCCCTCGGCGCCGGCCGTCCACCACCGGGCGGCCGACGGCTCCCTCGAGACGCTGACCCGGGGCGACCTCGCCGACCGGGTGCACGCCACCGCACGGCTGCTCGCCGGAGCGCGGCGCCTCGTCCACGTCCACGGCAGCCAGACGCTCGGCAGCCTCGTCGGCTACCTCGCCGCCCACGCGGCCGGGCACGCCGTGCTCCTCAGCCCGCCCGGGTCCCCTGCCGCGGCCCTCGCCGCCACGTGGGACCCGGACGTCACCGTCGACGCCGAGGGCGCCGTCGAGGTGCACCGCGAGCACCCCGCCCGCGCGCTCCACCCCGACCTCGCCCTGCTCCTGAGCACGAGCGGGTCGAGCGGGTCGCCCCGGCTCGTCCGCCTCTCGTGGGACAACCTGCGCAGCAACGCCACGGCGATCGCCGACTACCTCGCCATCCGGCCCACCGACCGCGCCGTGACGAGCCTGCCGCTGCACTACTGCTACGGGCTGAGCGTCGTGCACAGCCACCTCCTCGTCGGCGCCTCGGTCGTGCTCACCGACCTCTCGGTGGCCGACGACTGCTTCTGGCGGCTCGCGCGCGACACCGGGGTCACGACGCTCTCGGGCGTTCCCCACACCTTCGAGCTGCTCGACCGCGCCGGCTTCGCGGCGATGGACCTGCCGCACCTGCGCACGGTGACCCAGGCGGGCGGGCGCCTCGACCCCGACCGCGTCGTGCAGCTCGCCACCCTGGGCCGTCGACGCGGCTGGGACCTGTTCGTCATGTACGGCCAGACCGAGGCGACCGCGCGGATGGCCTACCTCCCGCCGGACCTCGCGCTCGAGCACCCGGACGCCGTCGGGGTGCCCGTGCCCGGCGGCCGGGTCGACGTCGTCGACGGCGAGATCGTCTACTCCGGCCCGAACGTCATGCTCGGCTACGCCACGACCGGCTCCGACCTCGCCCTCGGCCGCACCGTCGACCGGCTGCACACGGGCGACCTGGGCCGGTGGAACGCCGCCGGCCTGCTCGAGGTCACCGGGCGGCGCTCGCGCGTCGCGAAGGTCCTCGGCCACCGCGTCGACCTCGACCACGTCGAGCGCACCCTGCGCGCCGAGGGCTGCGACGTGCGCTGCGTCGACGGCGGCGAGTCGCTCGTGCTGTGCGCCGCCGGGACGACCGACCCGGGCGACCGGCCCCGGCTCGCCGACCGCGCGAGCCGGCGGGCCGGCATCCCGACGCGCTGCGTGCGGGTCCTCGCGCCGGGCGACCTCGGCCTCGACTCGCTGCCCCACCTGCCGACCGGGAAGGTCGACTACGCCACGCTCACCGGGCTCGCGGCATCCGCGCCCCCGCCCGAGGAGCCGTCCGCGGCCTCGGGCACGCTGCGCGAGCGCTACGCCGCGCTGCTCGGCCTCGCCGCCGTCGCGCCGGAGGACTCGTTCACCTCGCTCGGCGGCGACTCGCTCTCCTATGTCGAGGTCTCGCTCCACGTCGAGGAGCGGCTCGGGTACCTCCCGGCGGGCTGGCACGTGCTGACGGTCGCCGAGCTCGAGGCGCTCGAGGCGGGTGCGGTCGCGGCGCTGCCGGATGCCGGGGACGTCGCCGGCGCGCGGGACGGTTCGGCTGCCGGGCCCGTCGGCGGCGTGCGGCGCCGCGCCTGGTTCGGCGGCCGGCTGCCGACCCGATCGGTCGAGACGAGCGTCGTGCTGCGCGCCGTCGCGATCCTGCTCATCGTCGGCACGCACGCCCACGTGTTCCGGCTCCAGGGCACCGCCCACGCCCTGCTCGTGCTCGTCGGCTGGAACCTGGCCCGCTTCCGGCTCGGGGAGGCACCGCGCGCCGAGCGGGTCCGAGGGCTGCTCATCGCCGTGCGCCGCATCGCCGCACCTGCCTTGGTGGTGGTGGCCGGCGCGCACCTGCTCACGGGGCAGTACGCCTGGTCGACGATGGCGCTGCTCAACTGGGCGTTCGGCGAGGAGCGGCTCGGCCCGGAATGGCGGTTCTGGTTCATCGAGGCCGCCGTGCTCGTGCTGCTCGCCGTCACGGCGGTCGTCGCGACGCCGTGGGGCGATCGCCTCGAGCGGCGCCACCCGCTGGGCGTCCCGCTCGGTCTCGCCGCGGTCGGGATGGCGTGGTGGCAGGGGTGGCTCTTCCCCCCGGTGCCGCACATGCAGGGGTCGGCGCTCGTCGTGTCGTGGCTGTTCTGCCTGGGCTGGGCCGCCGCGAAGGCCCGCGGCCAGGCGCAGCGGCTCCTCGTGACGGCGGTCGCGGTGCCCACGATCGGGACGTTCTCGGGCAACCCGCGCCGCGACCTGCTGACCCTGACCGCGGCGTTGCTCGTCATCTGGGTGCCGACCCTGCGGGTGCCCCGCGCGGTCGTCCCGGCCTTGCACGTGCTCGCCGCGAGCTCGCTGTTCGTCTACGTGCTGCACTGGCAGGTGCTGCAGGCGATGCGCTCGACTCCGTGGCTCGGCTATGTCGCGGGACTGGTCGCCGGGGTCGCCTACTGGTGGGTGTGGACGCGCGGGCCGGGCCTCGTCCGTGCCTCGCGGACCCGGCGGCTCGAGTCACCGGATGCCGCCCAGGCTGGCCTGCTCCGAGTCGAGTGAGCACAACACGCCCGGGATGCAGGAGCCCCACCGGCGTGTTGCGCTCACTCGACTGCAGCCCGACGGCGACGCCGCCCTTCATGTCGACGGCCCGGCACCGGCCGGACACCCCTGACTCTCAGCCGATGACCTCGGCCGCCTCGAGCCACTCGAGCTCGAGCACCTCGCGCTCGTCGACGATCTCGCGCAGCTCGCGGTTGAGCGTGAGGACGCGCTCGTGGTCCGTCGCCGCCGCGAGCATCGCCGCGTGCACCCGCTCCTCGCGCACGGAGAGCCGGGCGAGCTGCTTCTCGACGCGCGCCATCGCCTTGCGGGCCTCGCGGGCCTGCGCGGGCGAGACGGCGGATGCCGCGCCCGTGCCACCCCCGCTCGGGTCGCCGCCGGGGGCCGCCGAGCCCGAGGCGGCGCCCGGGCCGGCGAGGGCGGCCGTCGTGGACGCCGCAGCCGCAGCCGCAGCCGCAGCGGCAGCCGAGCGCCCGGCATCCCAGGAGGCCGCCGGCCCGCCCGCGGCCGCGGCCCGCAGCCGCAGGTACTCCTCGACACCCCCCGGGAGGTCGCGCAGGCGGCCGTCGCCGAGGAGCGCGACCTGGCGGTCGCACACCCGCTCGAGCAGGTAGCGGTCGTGCGAGACGACGACGAGGGTTCCGGCCCACCCGTCGAGGAGGTCCTCGAGCGAGGTGAGCGTCTCGATGTCGAAGTCGTTCGTCGGCTCGTCGAGGAGCAGGACGTTGGGCTCGTCCATGAGCAGCCGGGTCAGCTGGAGCCGGCGGCGCTCCCCGCCGGAGAGGTCGCCGACCCGGGTCTGCTGGCGCGGCCCGGTGAAGCCGAGCCGCTGCGCGAGCTGCGCCGCCGTGAGCTCCCTGGAGCCGAACCGCACGACCGACCGGACGTCCTCGACCGCCTCGATGACCCGCCGCTCGGCCCACGCCTCGAGCTCGCGGACCTCCTGCGAGAGCATCGCGAGGCGTACCGTGACGCCGACCGTGCGCCGACCGCCGGCGAGGGGCGCCTCGCCGGCGATGGCGCGCAGCAGGGTCGACTTCCCGGCGCCGTTGACCCCGACGACGCCGGTGCGCTCGCCGGGCGCGAGTCGCCACGTGACGTCGTCGAGGAGCACCCGGTCGCCGACGGTGATCCGGGCGTCGAGGAGGTCGACGACGTCCTTGCCCAGCCTGGTCGTCGCGAACCGCACGAGCTCGACGTCGTCGCGCGGCGGGGGTTCGTCGGCGATGAGAGCGTTCGCCGCGTCGATGCGGAACTTCGGCTTGCTCGTGCGGGCCGGGGGTCCTCGGCGCAGCCAGGCGAGCTCCTTGCGCAGGAGGTTGTCGCGCCGCTCGGCGACGACGCCGGCCTGCCGCTCGCGCTCGGCCTTGGCGAGGACGTAGGCCGCGTACCCACCCTCGTAGGAGTGCACCGCGCCCGAGTCGACCTCCCAGGTCCGGGTCGCGACGGCGTCGAGGAACCACCGGTCGTGGGTGATGGCGACGACGGCGTTGTCGGGGCGGGCGTGCCGGGTGACGAGGTGGTCGGCGAGCCAGGCGACGCCCTCGACGTCGAGGTGGTTCGTCGGCTCGTCGAGCAGCAGCAGGTCGGGGGCCGCGACGAGCAGCCCCGCGAGGGCCACCCGCCGGCGCTCCCCGCCCGACAGCGGGCCCACCGGTGCCGACAGCCCGCCGACGACCGGGGCGTCGAGGCCACCGAGGAGGCCGCTGAGCACGTCTCGGATGCGCGGGTCGGAGGCCCACACGTGCTCGGGGAGGTCGCCGAGCACGCTGGCCCGCACGGTCGCGAACGGGTCGAGCTCGTCGTCCTGGGTGAGCACCCCGACGGTGAGCCCGCCGACCCGGGCCACCCGCCCGGCGTCGACCTCCCGGATGCCGGCGAGGACGCGCAGCAGGGTCGTCTTGCCGCCGCCGTTGCGCCCGACGACGCCGATCCGGTCGCCGCCGCCGACACCGAGGGAGATGCCGTCGAGCACCTGGGCGGTGCCGAGCGCGAGGGACGCGCGCTCGACCGAGACGAGGTTGGCCACTTAGTCGACCCGGTGGTGGATGACGTGGGCCCCGTGCACGGGGCCGCTCGCCCGCCGGACGTCGCGCACGACGCCGCTGGCCGTCAGGGCCACCGCGAGGTCGATGCCCGCCTCGTTGTCCTCGACGAGGAAGGCCGTCGTCGGGCCGGAGCCGGACACGATGCCCCCGAGCGCGCCGTACTCCATCCCGGCCGAGAGCACCTCCCCGAGGTCCGGGCGGAGCGACAGCGCGGCATCCTGCAGGTCGTTCGCGAGCTGCGGCGCGAGCTCGTGGGGGTCCCCGCTGCGCAGCGCGCTCATCAGGGCCGGGTTGGCCACCGGGTCGGGCACCGGTGTCGAGCCCCGCAGGCGGTCGCACTCGGCGTAGACGGCCGGGGTCGGCAGCCCACCCTCGGCGAGGGCGAAGACCCAGTGGTAGGTGCCGCGGGCCAGCACCGGGGCGAGCAGCTCGCCGCGCCCGCTGCCCACGGCGGTGCCCCCGGCGACGAGGAACGGCACGTCGCTGCCGAGCTGGCTCGCGAGCTCCTCGAGCTCCTCACGGTCCAGGCCGAGCTCCCAGAGGTGGTCGAGGGCGACGAGCGTGGCGGCGGCGTCGGCCGAGCCGCCGGCCATCCCGCCGGCGACGGGGATCCCCTTGCGGATCGAGATGTGCACCGGCTCGACGTCGAAGCGCGCGTCGACGAGGCGGGCGGCGCGCATCGCGAGGTTGTCCGCGTTCTCGGGAACCCCGTGCGCGAGCGGGCCGTGGACGCTGACCCCCCACTCCTCCGCAGCGGCAACGGTGACGTCGTCGTAGAGGCTCACGGCCTGGAAGACCGTGGACAAAGCGTGGTAGCCGTCGTCGAGGCGGGGCCCGACGAGGAGCTCGAGGTTGACCTTGGCGGGGACGCGCGCCGTCACGGGGGCGGGCACGAGGGAGGCCGAGGTCATGCGCACACCCTAGTCAGGCGCGAGGCCCCCCGGAGACCCGTGCGCGGGCCGAGGCGATCGCCGCGAAAGCGGCCACGTCGAGCTGCTCACCACGGGTGCGCGGGTCGACTCCGGCCGCGACGAGGGCCTCCTCGGCGAGCGCCGGTGAGCCCGCCCAGGGGGCGAGGGCGGCCCGCAGCGTCTTGCGGCGCTGGGCGAACGCGGCGTCGACGCAGGCGAACACCTCCTCGCGGGTCGCGACGCTCGGCGGCGGCTCGCGCCGGGTCAGCGCGACGAGCCCGGAGTCGACGTTGGGCACCGGCCAGAACACGCTGCGGGACACCTGGCCGGCGAGCCGGACGTCGGCGTACCAGGCGGCCTTGACGCTCGGGACGCCGTACGTCCTCGACCCCGGCCCGGCGGCGAGGCGCTCGGCGACCTCGAGCTGCACCATGACGAGGAGGGTCCGCAGGGTGTCGAAGAGCTCGAGGAAGCGCAGCACGACCGGGACCGAGACGTTGTACGGCAGGTTGGCGACGAGCGCGGTGGGCGCCGCGCCGGGCAGCGCGCTCACCGCGAGGGCGTCGGCGTGCACGACCTCGAGCCGGTGGGCGAGCGCCGGCGCGTGCCGGAACACGGTCTCGGGCAGGGCCGCGGCGAGCACGGGGTCGACCTCGACGGCGACGACCCGCTCGACGGCCGGCAGCAGGGCGAGGGTCAGGGAGCCGAGCCCCGGCCCGACCTCGACGACGGTGTCGTTCGAACCGACCTCGGCGACGCGCACGATGCGACGCACCGTGTTGCCGTCGACGACGAAGTTCTGTCCCCACTGCTTCGTCGGCCGGATGCCGTGGCGCGCCGCGAGCTCGCGGATCTCACCGGCCCCGAGCAGTGAGGCCTCGGGGCCGGGGCGGACGGCGTCGGGCCTGGGGATGGAGGGGGCGGCCCCGGGCGGGGAGCCCTCGGGGCCGGGGCGATCGGCGTCGGCCCCGGGGAGGGAGGCGTCGGGCCGCTCGGTCATGGGCTCACCCTAGCCACGCCCCCGACAGCGGAACGTGGGTGAAGACCGTCGCCTCGGCGACGGTCTTCACCCACGTTCGCAGGCCTGGGGGTCAGGCGGCGTGCGCGCAGCCCCAGGGGGAGAGGCCGGCCTTCGCGTAGTAGCGGTTGGCGACGGTGATCTGCTCGGCGCGCGACGCGAGGTCGGCGCGCGGGGCGAAGTCGTCGCCACCGTTGGCCAGCCAGGAGGCGGTCGCGAACTGCAGGCCACCGTAGTAGCCGTTGCCGGTGTTGATGCTCCAGTTGCCACCGGACTCGCACTGGGCGATGCGGTCCCACATCGCGGCGTTGGCGAGGTTGATGCCGGCCCCGGAGGTGTTGCCGGCCGAACGCCCGGTGGAACCCCCGGACGAGCTGCCCGACGACGTCGCGGGACGCGACTTGGTGCCGACCTTGACGACGGCGGTCACCGGCTTGGCGACGACCTTCGTCGACACGATCCTGCTCTTCGACTTCTTGCCGTCGACGTAGGTGACCTCGCGCACGACGGTCTTCTTGCCCTTCTTGCCGGCCTTGACGACCTCGGTCTGGCCCTTGTAGAGCGAGGAGTCCTTCTGCTTGGTCGTCTTGTAGCCGATTGACTCGGTCGCGGTCTCCTTCTTGACGTCGACCCGCTTGAGGACGACCTTCATGCCCTCCTCGACGGCGGTCGGCATCCCCGGGTTGACGACGTCGTTGAGGCGCTTGGTGACCCCGAGCTCGGCGAGCAGGCCGAAGACGGTGTGGCTCGTCGAGGTGACCTTGCGGGTCTTGCCGTCGACGACGACGGTGACCTGCTTCGGGGTCGTCACGGCGAAGGTGAGGCCACCGCGGCCCAGCGCCTGGGAGCGGGATGCCGTGAGCACGGCACCGTCGGCACGGATGCCGAGCTCGTCGAGGGCGGAGTCGACCGTCGTGGCCGTCGTCCAGTACTCCTTGGTGACGCCGTCGAGGGTGACGGTCAGCTTGCGGCCGTACCGCACCGAGATGCGGTCGCCGTCACTGACCTCGGTCGCGGGCGAGGGGACGACGACGTCGTGGGGGCCGATCTCGATGCCCTCCTTGTCGAGGACGTCGGCGACGGTGCTGCCGAGGACGTGCACCGAGGTGGCCTGCCCGTCGACGGTGAGGTCGACGGCCTTGTCGTAGTGGGCCACGGCCACCGAACCGGCGGCCACGACGAGCGCGGCGGCGCCCTGTGCGGCAAGGCGAAGAGGTCGAGAGAAAAGCACACGTGCTCCAGGATTCGTGTTCTCCGGGCACCGGCGTCGGACCCAGCCGCGGGCGGCCACGCGCCCCGGTCGGGGCGCCCGCGCACGACCAAGGGGGCCTCCGGCACCTGCGGCGGAGGGGGTGGTCGTGCGTGTCGTCCGAGGCGAACCGGCCCCGGCCATCCGTTCCAGCCTGCAGGAGCGTTCGCGCCAAGGTCAAATTTCGGTAACGGTGCGGCGGCCGCCAGCGCGCCCCATCAGCACCACCAACCCCATCGGTCACACGCGCAACGAGACGTCCGTCACGGGGCGGGTCAGGAGCGCACGACAGCCGACCGACCGGCCTGCAGCCAGCGCCCAGGAGCTCAGCGCTTGGCTGAGCTGTCCTCCGTCCCAGGTGGTCGGCCGCGCGTCACGGACACTCGACCCGTCACCAGGGGCCGTAGAGGCGTTCGGCGTTCTCCGACAGTGCCTCGCACAGCGTGGGCACGGCCACCCCGAGCACCGCCGCCATGGCCCGCACGGTGAGCGGCACGAGCTCGGGGCTGTTCGGCGCCCCCCGCCACGGGTGCGGTGTGAGGTAGGGGGCGTCGGTCTCGACGAGGAGCAGCTCGAGCGGGGTCTGGGTCAGGGCGTCGCGCAGCACCTTGGCGCTCTTGAAGGTCACCGTGCCGCTGAACGACAGGTGGTAGCCGCGCGCGACGCACTCGCGGGCGAGGTCGGGGCCGCCGGAGAAGCAGTGCATGACGGTGCGCTCGGGAGCGCCCTCCTCGGCGAGCACGCGGAGCACGTCGTCGTGGCTGTCGCGGTCGTGCACCTGCAGCGCCTTGCCGAGCCGCTTCGCGAGGTCGATGTGCCACCGGAACGAGTCCTGCTGCGCCGGGACGCCGTCCGGGCCGGTGCGGTAGTAGTCGAGACCGGTCTCGCCGACGACGCGCACGCGCGGGTGCGCCGCGAGCCGCTCGATCTCGGTGTACGCCGCGTCGAGACGACCGTCCGCCACGAGCCCGGGCACCTCGTTGGGGTGCAGCGCGACGCCGGCGAGCACACCGGCATACCGCTCCGCCGCCTCGACGGCGAACCGCGCCCCGGGCACGTCGCAGCCGACCTGCACGACCCGGTCGACGCCGACGGCAGCACCCGCTGCGAGCACCGGGGCCAGGTCGTCGACGGACACCTCGAGGCCCTCTCGGTTCATGTCGAGGTGGGTGTGGTTGTCGACCACCGGGATCGGCAGCGGGTCGGGGGGTTCCGGGATGCCGCGGCGGCTCGGCTGGGTCGTCACGGGTCAGCGACCCTCGGCGCGCGCGAGCTCCTCGTCGACGACGGACTCGTCGAGCTTCGTGAACACCGGAGCGGGCTTGCTGATCGGCGTGCCGACGACGACCGGGCGGGACTGCCACCGCGGCGTCCCTGAGTAGTCCCCCGTGATGACGGGGTACGAGCGCCCCTCGTCGCCGGCGTCGAGCCCGGCGACCGTCTCGAGCCGCGGCATCGGCACGAAGGCACCGTCGCCGCCGAGCACGGCGTCGACCCGGTTGGCCGCGTGCGGCAGGAAGGGCGCGAGGATCGTGTTGAGGTCGGACACGCACTGCACGAGGGTGTGGAGCACCGTGGCGAGGCGCTCGCGCTCGTCGGCCCCCTTGAGCTTGAACGGCTCGGTGCGCGAGACGTAGGCGTTGACCTCCCCGACGACGCGCATCGCCTCGGCGATCGCGGCCTTCTGCCGGTGCCGCTCGAGGAGGTGGCCGACGCCGTCGAAGCCGGCGAGCACCGTGGCCCGCACCTGCTCGTCGACCGGCTCGAGGGGCCCCGGGGCGGGGACCTCGCCGAAGTTCTTCGCGACCATCGCAGCCGTGCGCGAGACGAGGTTCCCCCACCCGGCGACGAGCTCGGAGTTGTTGCGCTGGACGAAGTCGCGCCACGTGAAGTTGGCGTCCTGGCTCTCCGGGCCGGCAGCGCAGATGAAGTACCGGATGCCGTCCGGCCCGTAGCGGTCGAGCACGTCGCGCACGAGGACGGTGTAGCCGCGCGAGGTGGAGAACTGCCTGCCCTCCATCGTGAGGTACTCGCTCGAGACGACCTCGGTGGGCAGGTTGAGCTCGCCGAAGACCCCCGGCTCCCCGCCCCGCTCACCCCTGCCGGCATACCCGAGGAGCTCGGCCGGCCAGATCTGCGAGTGGAAGGTGATGTTGTCCTTGCCCATGAAGTAGTAGGACAGCGCCTGCGGGTCGTTCCACCACTCGCGCCAGCGCTCGGGGTCACCGGTGCGCCGGGCCCACTCCACCGACGCGGACAGGTAGCCGACGACCGCGTCGAACCACACGTAGAGCCGCTTCGACGGGTTGTCGCGCCAGCCGTCGAGCGGCACGGGGATGCCCCAGTCGATGTCGCGGGTCATCGCCCGAGGCCGGATGTCGTCGAGGATGTTGAGGCTGAACCGGATGACGTTGGGACGCCACGTCCCCGACGCCTCGCGCCCCTCGAGCCAGGTGCGCAGCGCGTCGGCGAGCGCGGGCAGGTCGAGGAGGAAGTGCTGGGTCTCGACGAACCGCGGGGTCTCGCCGTTGATCCGGCTCCGCGGGTCGATGAGGTCGGTCGCGTCGAGCTGGTTGCCGCAGTTGTCGCACTGGTCGCCGCGCGCCTCGGCGTAGCCGCAGATCGGGCAGGTGCCCTCGATGTAGCGGTCGGGCAGGGTGCGGCCGGTCGACGGGGAGATCGCACCCTGGGTGGTCTGCTCGACCATGTAGCCGTTGCGCCACACCTGGGTGAACAGCTCCTGGGCGACGGCGTAGTGGTTGGCCGTCGTCGTGCGGGTGTAGAGGTCGTAGGAGCAGCCGAGGTCGGTGAGCTCGGCAGCGATGACGGCGTGGTTGGTGTCGACGAACTCGCGCGGCGAGACCCCGGCCTGGTCGGCGAGCACGAGGATCGGGGTGCCGTGCTCGTCGGACCCGCTCACCATGAGCACGTCGTGGCCCGCCATCCGCATGTACCGGCTGAAGACGTCGGAGGGCACCCCGAACCCGGCGACGTGGCCGAGGTGGCGCGGGCCGTTGGCGTAGGGCCACGCGACGGCGGAGAGGACCTTCATGGGTCCAGATCCTAGGCGGGTCGCCGCCGTTCCACCGACGTCGGGTGCCGGGGGCCAGGTGCGATCGCCGGCCTACCCCGCCTCCCCGATGCCGGGTATCCCGGCACCCCCGTCGCCGGCTGCGGGCCAGTCGAGGATCGCGCGCACCGACGGCTCCACGGGGCGCGGGACGACGGCCTCGCGCGGGAAGCTGAGGGCCGCGAGCACGAGGGAGAGGAGCACGGCGGGGGTCCCCTCGAGGCGCCGGCCGCAGTCGGCGAACACCGCGACCACCCAGGACCGGCCGTCCAGGTCGTACCCGCCCGCGCCGACGACCGCCTCGTGGCCGCCCTCGACCAGCGCACGGCGCTCGGCGTCGTCCCCCGTGCGGCGGTCGGCGCGGAAGACCCCACCCTCGCTGGCCCGCATCCGTGCGGGGTGGTCGCTCGACAGCAGCGACCTCCTGGAGCCGGTCGTGCCACCGACACCATCTCCCTCGGCGCCGGTCGGCTCACCGGCACGAGCCACGTCGTGGAGCCGCCCGTGGTGCGCCACCTCGACGCACCACGAGCTGGCCCCCACTGCTGCCGCCACGCGGCTGGTGACGAGCGCGAGGCGGGCTCGGGTCGTGGCGTCCGGCATCAGGTCGAGCACCTCGGCGCAGTGGAGGACCACGTCCACGAGGTCGTCGGGACCCGCGCGCCCGGTGTCCACGTCCGTCGCCGCCGGCTCCCGAACCGTTGCGGACGATGCATCCTGCTCGGCCCGCACGCTGAGGAGGGCCACGCCGAGCACCGCCGCGAGGAGGCGACCGCGGCGGACCTCGGCCCGGCCGGGCGGGCCCTGGAGGTAGGTCAGGCGCAGCTCACCCCAGGGCTCGCCGTCGCACACGACGGAGTGGCTGCGGACATGCCCCTGCACCGGCCCCGCGTGGTCGCCCGGCCCACCCGTGGCGCGCTGCCCCGGCCGCACCTCGACCTCGTCGCAGCCCACGAGCGCCGGGGCACAGGACTCGACGTACGCGAGCAGCTCGTCGAGGGACGGGCTCGATGGTGCGACGACGAGGATGTCGGTGAGCGTGGCGGACCTGAGGTGGCTGTCATCGAGCACGGTGCGCTCCCAACGTCATGCCCGGGCCGGTCACCTCGCGGCGCCGCCCAGCGGCCCATCCCTGCCGGCGAGATGTTGCACCGTGGGTCGCTTACGGACATCAGGGAGAGTCTGCCTCGCCCCCGCCCATCTGCGCACTCTTTTGAGGAATTCGGTCGGCGGGCTCTTGCGGAGCTCGGTCGGCGGCCACGGCCCGGGGGGTGCCGGTCAGGAGGCGACGAGCACCAGGCTGCCGGTGTCGGGTGTGCCGGCGAAGCCCATCCCACGCATGACCTGGAGCGAGTACGCGCCGTAGGCCTCCTCACGCTCGGCACCCGTGAGCGGACCGAAGACCTCGAGCGAGACGGCGCCGACGAGCGCCGAGACGGCGCCGACCGCGAGGGACCAGGCCTCAGCGGTCACCCCACTGCTGCTCGACAGCGTCGGCGTGGCGACGGGCACCGCCGGCGCGGGCACGAGGTCGCCGCTGCCGATCGCCCGGTCGACCGTCTCGACCGGCACGCTCATGAGCCGTTCGGCAGCCGCCATCAGGTCGGGGTGACCCGGGTCGATGCCCGCCAGCCGCGGTGCGATGACGAGGGAGTACTCGTCGACGTGGTCGAGGGCCCAGCTGCGCATGACGAGCGACCCCCGGAACCAGCGCGTCGTGGGGTCGTCGTCGGGGTGAGCCGACTGGGCCTGGGTCAGCGCGGTGCGCAGCGAGTCGCGGGCGTCGACGCACAGCGCGGTCAGCAGGGCCCCGTGGTCGTCGAAGTACCGGTACAGGCCGGACGGGGTCATGTCGATGGCCCGGGCGACGCCGCGCATGGTGACGCCCCGGGCACCGTGCTGCCGCAGCTCGTCGAGCGCCGCCGCCTTGATCTCGCGGACGGCCGAGTCACGGCCGCGCTGCCGCCGGGACGTGGTGAGGGGAGGCGCGGGAGAGGTGGTCATCGGCAGGGCTCCAGCGGAGGGACGGGGGACGGCATCCGGTCGCCGAGGCGTGGCGGACGGACGGTAAGCACTTCGATGGTAGCGCTCATCGACCCCCCTCGCCCGTCGAGAGGCACTCGAAAGCGAACATTGTTCACGATGTGATTGCGAACACTGTTCACGATGTGTACGGTGTTCACAACTCGCCAGGCGGGTTCGCGGCTCCAGCAGGGGGAGCGACGAGCCGGCGCCGCGGACGACGACTGCCCCCCTGCGCCCGTTTCGTCGCACGCGACCCGGCCCCAGGAGAGCAATGTCGACCATCCTCCCGCAGTCGTCCGCCACCGCGCCGCACCCCGCCCGGGCCGCCGAGCCACCGCGCGTCCGGGGCGAGCGGTAGGGCGTGCGATGACCACCGCGACGCCGTCCGCCACCGCTCGGCCGGCCGCGGGCGCTCGCAGGGCGGTGCACGTCGACCTCGCGGAGTACGGGCACGCGAGGGTGCGCCACGACCTGCGGTCGTGGCAGCGGCAGCACCGACTGCTCACGCTCGTGACGGACGCCGCGGCGGCCGCGCTCGGCCTGCTCGTGGGCCTGAGCGTGCGGTCCCTCGTCGTGGGCCACGACGCGGCGCTGTGGGGCTCGACCGACGCCATGGAGGTCACCTCGGTCGCCATCGCCGCGCTGTGGCTGCTCCTGCTGGGCCAGCGCGGCGCCTACGCCACCCGGTTCATGGGTGCGGGCACCGAGGAGTACCGCGCCGTCGCTCGGGCGGCCGTCACCCTCGTCGCGGTCGTCACCTTCGTGTCGTTCACCGTCAAGCTCGAGTTCTCGCGCGGCGTCCTCTTCGTCGCCGTGCCCACGATGCTCTCGGCGACGATCATCGGCCGCCACCTCCTGCGCCGCCGGCTGGCCGTGGCCCGGGACCACGGGCTGTGCCTGCAGCCGGCGGTGCTCGTCGGAGACGCCCGGGCCGTCCTCGAGCTCGCGCGCCGGATCGGAGCAGCCCCGCGCACGACCGGTCTGCAGGTCCGGGGCGTCTGCGTCGGCGACCCGACCTCCGCTGCCCTGGCCCCCGAGGAGCTCGACGGGCTCCCCGTCCTCGGCGCCGAGGCCGACACCCTCGCCGTGGTCGACCGGGTCGGGGCGGAGGTCGTCGCCGTGGCGAGCTGCCCCTCGCTCGCCGGCCAGGCGCTCCGACGGCTCGGATGGGCCCTGGAGCAGCGCAACGTCGACCTGCTCATCGACCCGGGTGTCATCGAGGTCGCCGGGCCCAGGCTCACCCTGCGCCGGGCGAGCGGGCTTCCCATGCTCCACGTCGAGCGACCCGTGTGCAGCGGCGTCCGGTACGCCGCGAAGCTCGCGGTCGACCGCCTCGCCGGGCTCCTCATCCTCGTGCTGGCCGCTCCGCTGCTGCTCCTCGTCGCCGCCCTCGTCAAGCTCGACTCCCCCGGGCCCGTGCTCTACGGCCAGCGGCGGGTCGGTGAGGGCGGACGCCTCTTCACGATGCTCAAGTTCCGCACGATGTGCGCGGACGCCGACGCCCGCCGCGAAGCCCTGGAGGGCAGCCACGACGGCAACGAGCGGCTGTTCAAGCTGCGGCACGACCCCCGCGTGACGCGCCTGGGCGCCGTGCTGCGCCGCTACTCGGTCGACGAGCTGCCACAGCTGCTCAACGTCGTCCGCGGGGAGATGTCACTCGTCGGCCCGCGCCCACCCCTGCCCCGGGAGGTCGACCAGTACGAGAGCGACGCGGTCCGCCGGCTCCGGGTGCGCCCGGGGATGACCGGCCTGTGGCAGGTGTCCGGGCGCAGCGACCTGCCCTGGGTGGAGTCGCTCCGCCTCGACCTCTGGTACGTGGACAACTGGTCCCTGGCGCTCGACGCGCAGATCCTCGTGCGCACGGCCGGCGCCGTCGTCCGCGGGCGCGGGGCGTACTGATGACCACGGCGCGCGCGGTGGCGACCACCCGGCATCCGACCCCGCCCGGGGACGGCGACGGAACCACCCGGTGTCGGGGGGCGCGGAACCACTCCGTCGTCCCAGGGGACCTCTCCAGGAAGCGAGTGCAGTCATGAGAGTTGCCATCTTCGGCCTCGGGTACGTGGGAACCGTGACGGCCGCGGGCCTGGCGTCACAGGGCCACGACGTCGTCGGTGTCGACGTCGAGCGGAGCAAGGTCGCCGCGATCAACCGTGGCGAGAGCCCCGTCGTCGAGCCCGGCGTCGACCGGCTCGTCGCCCAGTCGGTCTCCGCGGGCAGGTTGCGAGCCACGACCGACGTCCGGGAGGCGGTGGACCGGGCCGACGTCTCGCTCGTGTGCGTCGGGACGCCCTCGACGTCGCGGGGTGACACGAACCTCACGTACATCGCCCGGGCGCTCGCCGACCTGCGCGAGGCACTCGCCGACGCCACTCCACCCGCGTCGGGGTTCCACTCCGTCGTCATCCGGTCCACCGTGCCGCCCGGCACCGGGTCCTCGGTCGTCGCCCCCGCGTTCACCCCGGAGCTGCTGCCGGCCGGCTGGTCGGTCGGGACCGCCATGTGCCCCGAGTTCCTGCGCGAGGGATGCGGGGTCGACGACTTCTTCTCGCCGCCGTTCGTCGTCGTCGGCGCCGCGGACCCTCGGACCCGGGAGGCCTGCGATGCGCTCTTCGACTTCCTCGACCACGAGATCCACCACGTCGACGTCGCCACGGCCGAGGCGCTGAAGTACGCGTGCAACGCCTTCCACGCCGTCAAGGTGACCTTCGCCAACGAGATGGGCCGGATCTTCTCGCAGTACGGCGTGGACTCGCGGGGCGTCATGGAGATCTTCTGCGAGGACCACAAGCTCAACATCTCCTCGTCCTACCTCCGGCCCGGCTTCGCCTTCGGCGGGTCGTGCCTGCCGAAGGACCTCCGGGCCCTGCAGGGCATGGCGCGGGCCAGCGGTGTCGACGTCCCCCTCCTGAGCTCGACGCTCACGAGCAACGAGATCATCGTGCGGGCGCTCGTCGACCGGGTGCTCGAGACCGGCCACCGCCACGTGGCGATCCTCGGGCTCAGCTTCAAGATGAACACCGACGACCTGCGCGAGAGCCCCAACCTCGAGATCGCCGAGCGCTTCGTCGGCAAGGGCCTCGACGTGCGGATCTACGACCCGATCGTCAACCCGGCCAGGCTCGTGGGCGCCAACCTCGAGTACCTCCAGAGCAAGCTCCCGCACGTCAGCCGCCTCATCGTCGACCGGCCCGGGCTCGCCCTCGAGGGCGCGGAGGTCGCCATCGTGGCGACCTCGGACCCCGACTGCCTCGCGGCGCTGCAGGTCGCCGCCCCGGAGCTCGTCATCGACCTCGACGGCCGGCTCGGCGAGGCGGTCGAGCACATCGAGGGATACCGGGGAGTGAGCTGGTGACCCACCGGACCCCGACACCCGGGCAGCGACCCCGGGTGGCCATCATCGTCCAGAACCTCCCCGTCCCGTTCGACCGGAGGGTGTGGCTGGAGTGCCGGTCGCTCGTGGACCGGGGCTACGACGTCACCGTCGTGTGCCCGCAGGGTGAGGGGACCGGCCCCTCCCAGGTCGTCGACGGTGTCCGGATCCTCGCCTACCCCGCGTACGCCCCGGGCGGGAGTGCCCTCGGCTACCTCGTCGAGTACGCCTGGTCCTTCCTCTCGACGGCGCGGCTCCTGCGCACGGCCCGGCGCGACGGCCCGTTCGACGCGCTGCAGGCGTGCAACCCACCGGACATCTTCTGGCCGATCGCGCGGTGGCTGCGACGGCGCGACGGCACGCGGTTCGTCTTCGACCACCACGACCTGTGCCCGGAGCTGTACCTCTCCCGCTTCGAGGGCACCCGGGGTGCCCAGTACAAGGGCCTGCTCCTCCTCGAGCGCGAGACGTTCCGGGCCGCCGACCGCGTCACCTCGACGAACGAGTCGTACGCCGCCATCGCCTCCTCCCGGGGTGGCAAGCCCCCCGAGCACGTCAGCGTCGTGCGCACGGGACCCGACCCGGACCGGCTGCGTCGGCACGAGCCGGTGCCCGACCTGCGCCGCGGTCGGCGGCACCTCGTGGCGTACCTCGGCGTCATGGGCCCGCAGGACGGGGTGGACCTCGCCCTCGCCGCGGCCGACGTCGTCGTCAACCGCATGGGGCGTGACGACGTCGCGTTCACGTTCATGGGGTCCGGCGACTCCTACGACGAGCTCGTCCGGCGCCGCGACGAGCTCGGCCTCGCCGACGCCGTCCACCTCCCCGGACGGGTCCCGGACGACTTCGTGCGCGACGTGCTGTCCACCGCTGACGTGGGGCTGTGCCCCGACCCGCTCAACCCCCTCAACGACGTCTCGACGATGAACAAGACGATGGAGTACATGGCCTTCGGCCTCCCCGTCGTCGCGTTCGACCTGCGCGAGACCCGGGTGTCCGCCGCCGGCGCGGCCCACTACGTGCGGCCCAACGACGTCGACGAGTACGCCCGGGCCCTGACCTCCCTGCTCGACGACCCGGCGAGACGCTCCGAGATGGGACGGCAGGGGCGCGAGCGCGTCGAGCGGCACCTCGCCTGGGAGCACCAGCAGGAGGGCTACGTGCGGGTCTTCGACGAGCTCGTCGGCCGCACCGCCGACACGGCCCCGCTCGCGGACGCGGGGGCCTGACGGTGTGCGGCGTCGCGGGGGCCTACCAGCAGGCCGACGGCAAGGTGCTCGTCACGGCGATGACCGACCGGATCTCGCACCGGGGACCGGATGCCGGTGCCGTCGTCGAGCTCGTCGACCCCGACACCGCGGTCGTCCTGGGTCACCGCCGGCTGTCGGTCATCGACCTGTCGAGCGCCGCCGACCAGCCGTTCGCCAAGGGGGGCCTCACCCTCACCTACAACGGTGAGCTCTACAACTACCGCGAGCTGAGGCACGACCTCGAGGGGCGCGGGGCCCGCTTCGCGACGGCATCCGACACCGAGGTCGTGCTCGAGGCCTGGCGGGCCTGGGGACCGGGCGCACTGCGGCGCTTCCGGGGGATGTACGCGTTCGCGATCCACGACGAGCGCACCGGGGACCTCACGCTCGCCCGCGACCCGCTCGGCATCAAGCCGCTCTACGTCATGCCGCGCGGCGACGGCATCCTCTTCGCCTCCGAGCTCAAGGCGATCGTCACCGCCGTCGGGCCCGAGCTCGTCATCGACCCGGCCGCGATGGTCGCGTCGACCCTCTACTACTGGCTGCCCCAGGAGTTCGACGCCGTCCGTGGCGTGCAGCGCCACCCCGCCGGCACCTGGGCCGAGTACCACCGGGACGGCTCGGTGACCCGAGGACGCTTCTGGGACACCGCGGCCGAGGCGGCACTGGCCGCGCAGGGCCCTCGCGCGGACATCCGCGACGTCGTGGCGACCTCCGTGCGGGCGCACCTCGTCGCGGACGCCCCCGTGGCGTCGTTCCTCAGCGGTGGTCTCGACTCGAGCATCGTCACGGCGCTGGCTCACCGCAGCGACCCGTCGATCGAGGCCTACACGATCGTCTTCCGCCCCGAGGACCAGCGCCTCGAGTCGATGCCCGACGACGCCCGCTACGCCCGCCGCCTCGCCGAGCACCTCGGGATCCGGCTGCACGAGATCGAGATCCACCCCGACATCGTCGACATGCTCCCCCGGATGGTCGACATCCTCGACGAGCCGATCGGGGACCCCGCCGCCATCAACACGCTGCTCATGTGCGACGCCGCGCGCGACGCCGGGGTCAAGGTCCTGCTCTCCGGGATGGGTGCCGACGAGCTCTTCGGCGGCTACCGCAAGCACCTCGCCATGCTCGTGGCGGAGCGCTACGGCCGGATGCCGGGAGCCGTGCGGGCCGCCGTCGGCCCCGCCGTGCGCGCCCTCCCGGTGGCCGTCGGAGGCCGCGGGCTGCGCACGGTCCGCTGGGCACAGCGCTTCCTCTCCTTCGCCGACCTCCCGGAGCAGGAGGCGTTCCGGCGCAGCTACACCCTCTACGACCGGGACGAGCTCACCGGCCTGCTCGACCCCGCACTGACCGGGCACGTCGACACGGTCCTCGACCGCCATCAAGAGATCTACGACGACAACGACCTCGCCGACGTCGTGAGCCGGATGTGCCTCGCGGACACCCGGATGTTCATGCCGGGGCTCAACCTCACGTACACCGACCGGGCCAGCATGGCGGCATCCACGGAGGTCCGCGTGCCGTTCGTCGACCCGGTCGTCATGGCCGCGGCGTTCTCGCTCCCCCCGTCGGAGAGGATCAGGGGCCGGCAGCAGAAGGCCGCGCTCAAGGACGCCGCCCGCGCCTGGCTGCCCGACGAGATCGTCGACCGGCCCAAGGCGAGCTTCGGAGCACCCCTGCGGGCGTGGGTCACCAACGACCTGCGGGAGCTCGTCGACGACGTGCTGCTCCACGGTGAGCTCGTCGGCACGGGGTTCCTCCGGGCCGCGCCCCTGCAGCACCTCGTCGACGACCAGCGCAGCGGGCGACGCGACGAGTCCAAGCAGGTGTGGCAGCTGCTCAGCCTGGAGCTCTGGTACCGCAACGCCCGTGCCGCGGGGGTGGGGACGCCATGACCCGCGGGGACGACGTGCGCCGGCAGCAGCCCGGACGACCGAGGAGGACGCGATGAAGCAGGTGGGGCAGAACTACCGGTCGGGCGAGCTCGTCGTGCTCGACGTGCCCGAGCCGGCGTGCCGGCCCGGAGGCGTCCTCGTCCGCTCGCTGTACTCCCTCATCTCCACCGGCACCGAGCTGATGAAGGTCACCGAGGCCCGCCTGTCCCTCCTCGGCAAGGCCCGGGCCCGGCCCGACCAGGTGAGGAAGGTGCTCGACTCGATGTCCCAGCAGGGACCGGTCGCGACCTACCGGAAGGCGATGACCAGGCTCGACAGCTACACCCCGCTCGGCTACTCGCTGTGCGGTGTCGTCATCGAGGTCGGGGCCGGCGCGGAGGAGTTCGCCGTCGGCGACCTCGTCGCGGCGGCCGGCAACGAGTTCGCGCTGCACGCCGAGGTCAACTGGGTGCCGGTCAACCTCTGCGTGCCGGTCCCCGAGGGCGTCGCCCCGGAGCACGCGGCCTTCGCCACCGTCGGGGCCATCGCGATGCAGGGGGTGCGCCGCGGGGAGCCGCAGCTCGGCGAGATGGCGTGCGTCATCGGTCTCGGGCTCGTCGGCCAGCTCGTCGTGCGGCTGCTCGTGGCGGCCGGGGTGCACGTCGTGGGTGTCGACACCGTCGACGAGCGCTGCCGGCTCGCCGAGTCCGCCGGTGCCGTGAGCTGCGCCGCGCCGGACGACGAGGGCGCCGCCTACATCGAGCAGGTCATCCGCACGGCGACCGGGGGCCTCGGGGCGGACCACGTCTTCCTCGCCGCCGGAGGCCACAGCAACGGGCCGGTCGAGCTCGCCGCACGGCTGGCCCGTGACCGGGCCCGTGTCGTCGACATCGGGAAGACCCGGCTCGACCTGCCGTGGAACGCCTACTACGAGAAGGAGCTCGACGTCCGCTTCTCGCGCTCCTACGGCCCCGGCCGCTACGACGACCGCTACGAGCTCGACGGCATCGACTACCCCGCCGGCTACGTCCGCTGGACCGAGCGGCGCAACCTCGGCTGCTTCCTGGACCTCATCGCGAGCGCCTCGCTCGAGGTCTCCTCGCTCGTGTCGGGCACCCGGCCGGTCGTGGACGCCGCCGAGGTCTACGAGCAGCTGCGCACCGGCTCCCTGCGCGGCGTGGGCTTCCTGTTCGAGTACCCGCGCGTCGACCCCCCGGCCGGCTCCGCAACCGGCTCCACGGCCGGCCCCGCAACCGGCACCGCGGTCGGGTCGGGGGCGGTGGCGGTCCCGTCGCTCCCCCTCCGGCCCACCCGGCCCACGACGTCCACGGTGCGCGTCGGGTTCGTCGGCGCCGGCAGCCATGCGTCCTCGATGCTGCTGCCCCACCTCGCGAAGCACACCGGGGTCACCCTCACCCGGGTCGCCACGACGCGGTCGCTGTCGGCGGTCAACGCCCAGCGCACCTTCGGGTTCGAGGGGACGACGACCGACGCCGACGAGGTGCTGGCCGACCCGTCGATCGACGCCGTCTTCGTCGTGACCCGCCACCACTCCCACGCCGCCTTCGTCTGCCGGGCCCTCGAGCAGGGCAAGGCCGTCTTCGTCGAGAAGCCGCTGGCGCTCACCCGAGCCGAGGTCGACGGCATCCTCGAGGTCGTCGCGCGCACCGGGAACGACCGGCTCATGGTGGGCTTCAACCGGCGCTTCGCCCCGCTCCTGGTCGGGATGCGGGAGCGCTTCGGCACGGCCGGCTCCCCGCTGAGCGCGAGGTACCTCGTCAACGCCGGCCGGCTGGCCGCCGGCAGCTGGTACCTCGACGAGCAGCTCGAGGGCTCCCGGTTCCTCGGTGAGGGCGGGCACTTCATCGACACCGTCAGCTGGTGGGTCGGCCAGCACCCCGTCGAGGTCTGGGCCCTGGGCACCCCCGACGGGGCGGACCTGCAGGCCACGATCCGCTTCGGCGACCGCTCACTGGCGACGATCACCTACTCCACCGACGGCGACGCGCGGGTGCCGAAGGAGACCCTCGACGTCTCCGGCGGCGGGCGCAACGCCCGGCTCGACAACTTCTCCCGCGCCACCGTGTGGACCGGGGGCGGTCGCGACACCAAGCGGTCCCTCGTCGGCCAGGACAAGGGCCAGCGCGCCGAGCTGGACGCCTTCGTCGAGGCGGTCCGCGTCGGTGCGGCCATGCCCATCGGCCTGGAGTCGCTCGTCGCGACCACCCGCACGACGATCGCCGTGGGAGAGAGCCTCACGAGCGGTGGGGCGGTGGCCCCATGAGCCGTTCGGTCCAGTGGTACGCGCAGCGGCTCCGCCGGATGTCCCCGGAAGAGGTCATCACCCGGGTCGGCGACCGGATGCGGCAGGCGCGCTGGGCCGAGCGCCAAGTTCGACCGGGCGAGGCGGCGCCCCCGGCGGGGGCCCTGCTGACCCCCCGGGGGCTCGCGAGCCCGGTCCCGCGCGCGGCCCGGGCGCACGTCGCGCCCGAGGCCGCGCGACGGCTCGTCGCCGCCGCCGACCGCCTGCTCGCCGGGGACTGGGAGGTGCTCGGCACGCCCCGACCCGACGTCGTGGACCCCGACTGGTTCCACGACCCCGTGACGGGCCGGCGCGCCCCGGACTCCGCGCTGGCGTTCGGCATCGACCACCGCGACGAGGCCGTCACGGGCAACGTGAAGTCGGTGTGGGAGCTCTCCCGCCACCACCACCTCACCGTGCTCGCTGCCGCCTGGTGGCTCACGGGTGACACCCGGTACGCCGACGTCGTCGCGGCCCAGCTGCGGTCCTGGTGGGGCGCCAACCCCTTCCTGACCGGCATCCACTGGACGAGCGGGATCGAGCTCGGCGTGCGGCTCGTCAGCTGGGTGTGGGTACGCCGGCTCCTCGACGACTGGCCCGGTGTGGCCGACCTGTTCGAGGAGAACCCGCAGGCCCTCGCGCAGCTGCACTGGCACCAGGAGCACCTCGCGGCCTTCCACAGCCGGGGGTCCTCCGCGAACAACCACGCGGTGGCCGAGTCCGTGGGCCGGCTCGTGGCGGCGTGCGCCCTCCCGTGGTTCCCCGAGAGCGAGGGCTGGCGCCTCGACGCCAGCCGTGAGCTGGCGCGGGAGCTGGACGCGAACACCTTCCCCAGCGGCCTGAACCGCGAGCTCGCCACCGACTACCACCGCTTCGTCACCGAGCTCGGGCTCGTCGCCCTCGTCGAGACCGAGGCAGCCGGGCAGCCCCTCGACGACGCGACCCGGTCGCTCCTCGCGCGTTCGCTCGACGCCGCTGCCGCCCTGCTCGACGCGGCCGGCGCCCCGCCGCGACAGGGGGACGGTGACGAGGGGCGAGCCCTCGTCCTGGACGCCCCGGACGCCGACCCGTGGGCCGTGCTGCTGGCCTGCGGCGCAGGCACGCTCGGCCCCTGCGACTGGTGGCCGCCGGTGGCACCGGGGGTCATGGGCACCCTGCTCGGCGCGGTCGCGCCGGCGCGCACCGTGACCGCGCGGCCCGCCGTCGCCCCGCGAGGGTTCCCGGATGCCGGGCTGCACGTCCTGCGCACCTCGCCGGCCGACGGGCCCGAGGTCTGGTGTCGCTGCGACGGCGGCCCCCACGGGTTCCTCTCCATCGCGGCGCACGGTCACGCCGACGCCCTGTCGATCGAGGTGCGGCACGACGGCGTCGAGCTGCTCGTCGACCCCGGCACGTACTGCTACCACGGTGAGCCGCAGTGGCGCAGCTACTTCCGGTCCACGCGGGCCCACAACACCGTCGAGGTCGACGGCGAGGACCAGGCCCTCGAGGCGGGCCCGTTCATGTGGGCACAGCACGCCGACGCCGTGCTCGACCTCGCCGTCACCGGACCGCAGGGGCCGCAGGTGTGGGCGGCCCACCACACGGCGTACTCGCGCCTGGACGCCGCACTGTGCCACGACCGCGAGGTCGTCCTCGACGCCACCGGGCCCCGGCTGCTCGTCACCGACACCCTGACCGGCAGCCGGCAGCACGGGCAGCGGATGTTCTGGCACCTCGGCCCGGACGTGACGGCGGAGCTCGTCGACGGCGCCGCGCGGCTGACCTGGACCGGACGTGACGGCAGGACCCACGTCGGCCACCTGAGGCTGCCGATCGCCCTCGAGTGGTCGGCGCACCGCGGCGAGACCGACCCGCCCCTCGGCTGGTACTCCCCGAGGTTCGGCACCCGCGTCCCCACGACGACGCTCGTCGGGGTGGGCGACTGGGTCGGAACCCTGACCCTGCGCACCGAGCTCGCCCTGCCCACCACCGGCGGCCCGGACGCGACCACCACGGCCCGCGCCGCCGACCCGGCCGATGCCGGGGCGCCCGCCCCGTCGCCCGAGGCCGTGGGCGCCGGACGGGGGGACAGGCCGTGAGCGAGCAGGTCGTCGACCTCCGGTCGACGTGGGCGATCCTGCGCCGGCGGGGAGGCACCCTCGCCGCTGCCGCGGTCGTCGGTGCCGCGGCGGGGGTGGGGGTGCTCTACCTCAACCCACCGCTGCACGCGAGCACCGGCATCGTCCTGCTGCCCGCGAGTGCGACGCCGGGCTCGGCGGACACCGCGACGTACGACGCCCAGACGCAGGTGCTCATCGCCGAGAGCGCCGAGGTCCTCGGCCGCGCCGGCAGCAGGGTCGACCCACCCCTCGACGCCGCAGGCGTGGCCGACCGGGTGGAGATCACCGCACCGGCCCCCACCGTGCTGCGGTTCACCGCCACGGGGCGGACCGCCGACGACGCCGAGGCGCTGTCGTCGGCCCTCGCCGAGGCCCACGTCGCCTACCTCCGGGAGGCGTCGACGTCCCTGACGCGGGAGCGCCAGGCGGCCCTGCAGGAGCGGGAGGCGACGCTGACCGCCAGCCTCCAGGCCCTCGAGGCCGAGATCAGGACGACCTCCGACCGCCTGGCCGTCGAGGGCCGGGCCTCCCCCGAGGGCCGGGCCGACGCGGCGACGCTCTCCGAGCTCACCGCCCAGCGTGCGGGCACCGTCCTCGAGCTCGACGACCTCACGACGCAGCTCGAGGGCGAGGGCACGACCGGCAGCGGACCGCTCTCCGTGCCGGCCAGCGTCATGCAGCACGCCTCGCCGGCGGAGAGCTCGGACCTGCTCAACCGGCTCCTCACCTTCGTCCCGGGCAGTGCCGGCCTGGCGCTGCTGCTCACGGCGGCCTACCTCGTGCTCACGACGCGCCGTGACCTCAAGCTGCGCTCCCGGGACGAGATCGCGGATGCCGTCGGCGTGCCCGTCGTCGCCTCCGTGGCGAGCCGCCCGGCACGCAGCGCGAGCGGCTGGACCGAGGTCCTGCACTCCTACGCACCGGACAACGTCGACGGGTGGGCTCTCCGTCGGCTCGCGCGTCGGGTCATGTCGCCCGAGACCGGCACGGGCACTCCACGAACCGTCGTCGTCATCTGCCTCTCCGACGACCACGGCGCCCTCGCCACGGCGCCGCAGCTGGCCTCCTTCGCCGCATCGACCGGCATCGACACGGCGCTCGTCGCGGCCCAGTTCCACGAGTCGGCGATGGCGCTGTGGGCCGCGTGCTCGCGCACCCGTGACGAAGGGCCGCCACGCCGCGGGCTGACCGTCACCACCCGGCACGACGAGCCGGTCGGGGCCGACCTCGTCGTCCGCCTCGTCGTGCTCGACGCCGACCACCCCCAGCCGGACCCCGCCGACGCCGCCGGTGCGCTCGCCCTGCTCGCCGTGAGCGCCGGGCGAGCCACGGCATCCGGGCTCGCAGCGGTCATGGTGGTCGCGGATGCCGCGGGCTACTTCGTCGAGGGCGTCGTCGTCAGCGACCCCGACGCGCTGGACCGCACGACCGGGCGCCTCGTCCCCCGTGAGCCCCGCAACGCGCCGACGCCCGCCACCCCGGTCGCCGAGGTCGCGTCGCGCTCGCAGCAGGCACCGGCGAACGGCCGGCCGAGCGGGTCCAGGGCCCGGGGCGGGAGCCGCCCGTGATGGACACGAGGTGGCGGATCGAGGACGAGGTGACCGACCAGGACGTGGCCGGCGCTCCGCGACCCCTGCTCACGACCTGGCACGTGCTGCTCGGCGCGCTGCGCCGCGGCTGGCGCACCTGGGTCTTGCTCGCGGTGCTCGGGGGCCTCGCCGCCCTGGCCGTGCTCGTCGTCCGCCCACCCGGTGGAGTCGCCACCGCGACGATCCTGCTCGTCCACCCGACGGCGAGCGACCCCTCCGCGATGGCCACCGACGTGAGCCTGCTCGAGACCCGCGCCGTCGCCACGCGCGTCATCGCCGACCTCACGCTGGACCTGAGCCCGGACGCCTTCCTCTCCACGGTGTCGGCGGAACCGGTGACCAACCAGATCCTCGAGGTCTCCGTCACGGGCCCGACCGACGCCGCGGCACTGCAGCGGGCCGACTCCCTCGTCTCGGGCTTCCTCGACTTCCGCAGTGACCAGCTCCGTTCCCTCTCGGGCGGACTCGTGCGTGGCTACCAGGAGCAGGTGGTCGAGCTGCAGGCCCAGCTCGAGGACGTGACCCGCGAGTACAACGAGCTGGGTGGCACGGACGCCGCGTCCCGGACGCGGGCGACGGACCTGCTCAGCGCCCGCACCCAGCTCAGCTCGGAGATCAACGCCACCCAACGTGCCATCGAGGACGCCTCGTTCTCGACCGACGCCGCCATCTCGTCGACCCACGTCGTCGACGACCCCTACCCCGTACCCCACTCCCGGCTCAAGGCCGTCGTCCTCCACCTCGGCTCGGGCGTCATTGTCGGTGCGGCGCTGGGGTTCGGTCTCGTCGTCTTCCGCGCCCTGACGTCCGACCGTGCCCGCACCCGCCGCGAGGTGTCGCGGGCCCTCGGGGTGCCCGTCCGTGCCAGCGTGCGCACGGTCGGCGCACCGACGAGCTGGCTCGGACGACTCGTGGCCTCGACGGCGGCCGGAGCCGCCTCGGCGCTCGACCGGGTCCCCCGGGCGGCACGACTCCTCCGGGGGCACCTGCGCCGCCGGGGAGCGCCGGCACCGGGTGCCGCGGTGCTGGCCGACGCCCTGGCGCAGGCGCTGCCCCGCGCCCGGAGCCGGCCGGCTCCACCCGCCCGCCCGGGCCGGGCGCCGGCACCCGAGGCCCTCACGGCCCAGCGGATCCGCGCGGCCACGACCGGGGTGGGGCTCGCCGCCATCGACGACGCGCGCGCCGCCGCGCTCGTGCTGCGCGCGCTCGGCAGCCGCCTGGTGGGCCGGGGGCTCACCGTGCTCCTCGTCGACCTCAGCGAGTCGGGGGCCCTCGCGGACCCCGACGAGGAGGGCACCCCGGTCTTCCGTCCCTCCGGCGTCCCGTGGTTGTCCCGCGGGCCGGGGCGGCCGGGCTCGGGCGCCGTCATCGACCTCCAGGAGCAGGACCGGCTGCGCGGGGCCTGGGGTGACGCGGACGTCGTGCTCGTCCTCGTCGAGATCGACCCCGGGATGGACATCGCGAACCTCGCGTCCTGGGTGGATCGGGTCGTGCCCCTCGTCACCGCGGGCAGGAACCGGGCCGAGCTGCTCTCCACGATCGCCGAGGTGGTGCACGCCGCAGGAATCGCCCTGCCCTTCGCCCTCATGACGGGCTCCGACACCACGGACTCGACAGCCGGCATCCCCGACGAGCCGGAGGCAGCGGACGAGGCGAGCGCGCCACGGTCCGCGGGGCGACGATGAGCACCCGGCGCGCGCCGCTGGCGCTCCGGGCGACCGCGCCGGGGGGCACCCTCGTGACGAGCGCGGGTCGCATCCCGCGGCTGCTGCTGGTCGTGTGGGCCCTGCTGCTGTTCAACGTGCTGGCGCCATCGGCGAACCCGACCCTCGTCCCGATCCCGCGCAGCATCGCACAGGCCCTGGCGCAGGGGTCGCTCGTGCTCGCGCTCGGGCTCGCCCTCGTGCTCAACCGCCGGCTCCTCATCCGGCCGAACCACCTCCTCGTCCTGCTCAGCGTGCTCGCGGTCATGTCGCTCGTCGCGAGCCTGCACAACGAGTTCGTCCTCGGCTCGGTCTACCGGGGGCTGCGCCTCATCGCCTTCGTGACCTGCCTGTGGCTGCTCACGCCGTGGTGGGGACGGCGCGACATGGTCCTGCTCAGGGCCCACCGGCTCTGCCTCTGGGGGGCCCTCGGCACCGTCGTCATCGGGGCCGCCCTCGCACCCGGCAAGGCCTTCTCGTTCGAGGGGCGGCTCTCGGGTGCGGTGTGGCCGATGCCGCCGCCCCAGGTGGCCCACTACGCCGCCGTGCTCTTCGGCACCTCCGTCATCCTGTGGATGTGCCGGGTCATCACCGGCCGACACGCGCTCCTGGCGGGCATCGTGACCGTGGGCGTGCTCGTCGGGACGCACACCCGGACCGCCATCGCCGGCGCCGTCGTCGGCCTGGCCATCGCATCAGCCAGCCTGTTCCTCGGTCACGCCCGAGTGCGTCGTGTGTCGGCCTCGACCCTGCTCGGCCTCGGGGCGGCGGTGCTCCTCTTCGCCCCGCAGATCGTCACCTGGCTCGCCCGGGGGCAGTCCGCCCAGGACGCCACCCAGCTGACCGGACGCACCAAGGTGTGGTCCGAGGTCTTCGCCACCCCCCGGCCCACGCTGGAGCAGTTCTTCGGCTCGGGCCTGTCCAACAAGTCCTTCCGGGGGTTGGCGGTCGACAGCAACTGGGTGGCGACCTACCTCGACCAGGGCTGGTTCGGCATCGTCGTCGAGGCCGGCATCCTCGTCCTGCTCCTGCTCATGGCCGCCACCCACGTGCGCGGTCCGCGACGGGCCGTCGCCCTCTTCCTCGTCGTCTACTGCACCGTGGCGTCGTTCACCGAGACCGGGCTCAGTGACGCCTCTCCCTACCTCCTCGACCTCGTCGTCGCGGCCTCCCTCCTCGTCCGACCCCCGCAGCGGGTGGCCCCGTGAAGGTCGTCGTCGTGCACGGGAGGTACCGCTCGACCGCGCCGAGCGGGGAGAACCACGTCGTCGACCAGGAGCGGGCAGCACTGCGTCGAACCGGCCACCGCGTCAGCACCTTCGAGCGGCACAGCGACGACATCGCCGCCTGGTCGCTGCCCCGCAAGGCGGGACTACCGCTGCGCAGCGTCCGTGACCGGGGGACGCGCCGTGACCTGGCCCGGCACCTCGAGCGGGAGCGACCCGACGTCGTCCACGTGCACAACACCTTCCCGCTGCTCAGCCCCTCGGTGCTGCAGGCCTGCGCGGACGTCGGAGTGCCGGTCGTCGCGACGATCCACAACTACAAGCTGCTCTGCGCGAGCGGCGACTTCTTCCGCGACGGTCGGCCCTGCCACGACTGCGCGGACGGGCGTGGCGCCCCGGGCCTGCTCCACGGGTGCTACCGCGGCAGCCGCCTGGCCACCGCACCGGTCGTCCTGGGCTCGGTCGCCAACCGCGACGCGTGGCGCCGGCTCGTGTCCGCCTACGTCTTCATCTCGGGTGCGCAGCGTGACCTCATGGCGCCGCTGCGCCTGCCCGCGGACCGGGTCTTCGTCAAGCACAACTTCGTCCCCGAGCCGGGACCGGTGCCCGGTGAGCGCGAGCGGTGCGTCACCTACGTCGGTCGCCTCGACGCGGCCAAGGGCGTTCCCCTGCTCATGGCGGCGTGGGACTCCTTCCGGCGCCGGCACCCCGACTCGACCCTCCGGCTCGCCGTCGCGGGCGGCGGGCCGCTCGACGGGCCGGTCCGGGCGTGGGCCCGCACCCACCCCTCGGTCGACGTCCTCGGCCTGGTCCCGCGCGAGGAGGTCTGGCCCCTGCTCGCCCGGTCGATCGCCGTCCTCGTTCCCTCGCAGTGGGAGGAGACGTTCGGGCTGGTCGCCGTGGAGGCGATGGCCGCATCCGTCGCCCCGGTCGCGCCGGCCTCCGGTTCCTTCCCCGAGCTCGTCGACGACGGCGTGGACGGCACGCTCTTCCGCCCCGGGTCCGCCGAGGGCCTGGCGCTCGCCATCGCGGGCGCGGACGCCGACCCGGGCTCGTACGTCGAGATGGGCCGGCGCGGTCGCCGGACGTACGAGCGGCGGTTCACGCTCGAGCGCGGCGTGGACCGGCTCGTCGAGATCTACCGCTTCGCGACGACGCACCCGGTGGTCCGGGACCGATGACGGCGCCCGAGCTGCAGGCCGGCGACGTCTCCGCGCGTGCCGCCGGGTCACCGCGCCGGCCTCCGGGCGGACGTGCCGTCGCGACCGCCGCGGTCGCCCTCGGCGTCCTCCTCGCCCTGTCGGCGCTCGTCGCCTCCGGGAGCACCGTGCCACTGGACGACCGGGCGAGGGAGCTGTTCCGGCCGAACGACGAGTGGGGTGCCCTCCAGGTCCGCGTGGACACCGTCGTCGAGGGTCTGCGGCCGCGTATCACCGGTGCGCTGGTCGTCGTGCTGGCGGTGGTCCTCGGCCTCGTGCGGCGCTCGTGGTGGCCGGTGCTCTCGGTCGCGGCGGTCGTCACCACCGGGGCTCTGCTCACGCTCACCCTCAAGGGCCTCGTCGGCAGGGCAGACACCCACGGCGACCTCGGCGCGCTCGGTGGCAGCTACCCGTCCGGGCACGTCGTCATGGTGCTGCTCCTCGGCGGCTGCACGGCGCTGCTCGTGCGGGAGCACCCGGGTCCCCTCGCCTGGTCGCTCGTGGGTCTCGGGGGCGCCGTCATGGCGTGGGCCCTGCTCGTCCAGACCGCCCACTGGCTCACCGACGTCGTCGGGGGCGTGCTCGTCGGCGTCGTCGTGCTCGCGCTCGCACCACGGCTGCCGTTCACGCCAGCGAGCGGCTCGGCGACGGCCGGACCCCCTCGTCGGAGCCGAGCAGCGCGGACGAGACCGCGGTGAGGTGCGCTGCCACGTCGCGCTCGACGTCGACGAGCGCCGCGGCGATGACCCGGGTGACGGCGTCCTGCGTCGCGAGGAGGCGGTCGACGTCGGCAAGCACCCGCTCGACGTCGAAGGCGTCGACCGGCTGGTCGAACCCCTCGAGCCCGAACCGCTCGAGCAGGTCGGCGTTCTTGCCGGCGTAGCCGAGCGAGACGACCGGGCGCCGGGCCTTCAGGGCGCAGATGATGTTGTGGAACCGCGTCGCGACGACGACCTCGGCCGCGGCCATCTCGGTCATGAGGCCCGCCAGGTCGCGTGCGTGGGACGTCGTCAGCGAGTCGCCGAGGAGGGGCCGCGCCTCGCGCACCCTGTGTTCGAGCGTCTCGGCGAGCCCGAGGTCGGCCCGGTCCCCGACGAGGAAGGTGACGGTGTGGCCGCCGTCGAGCAGCCGGGTGACGACCTCCGTCATCCGCGCGCGGTACGCCTCGGCCACCTCGGGGCCGCGCCCGGGGTCGTCGGCCGCGCCCGAGTAGGACATGACCCCGACGACGACGTGACCGGGTCGCACGGCGACGCCGACGGGGTCCGGCAGGGCGAAGGCGACGTCCGGGGCGACGGTGCCGGGACGCCCGGCCGCCCCCATGCCGCGGGCGGCCTGCGCGGATGCCGTGTCGCGGTACGTCACGTGGGTGGCGGACCGCACCGCCTGCCGCATGAGCAGGCGGGTCGCGGCGCGGGTCGCCGGTTCGGCTCCGACGCTGACGAGGGCACTGGGCCGTCCCCGCAGGTGGCAGGCCGTGAACGCGATGGCCATCCAGTAGGGAAGGCCCCAGGGGGTGGACATCAGACGGCTCTCGAGCACCCCCGTGCCCGGGACGACGAGCACGTCGACCTGGCCCACCATCCGCACCGTCCGGGGCACGTCCCACAGGCGCCCGAGCACCTTGCGCGCCCGGGTGACCAGCCGTCGGTCGCCCGGACGTGCCCGGAACGCCATGAGCTGCCGCCCGGGGACGCCGTGCTCGCGCTCGACCTGGGCGGCATCGGCCCCGAAGCACACGACCTGCACGTCGGGGTGTGCGGCCCGCAGGTGCGCGACGACCGCCGCGAGGGAGCCCTCGTTGCCGAGGTTGCCCATGCCGAAGAAGCCGTACAGCCCGACGCGCAGCGGCTGCGTCGGCGCGACCGCCATCACGTGACCGGGACGTGCAGCTGACGGGTGCGACCGATGCGTGCGGTGACGGTGCCGACCCAGCGGGTGACCTCGACGTTGCAGCGCCACCGGTCGGCGGCGCTGAGGGGCGCCCTCCGGATCGTGCGGTAGTAGCCCGCGACGTACTCACCGTAGAGGCGCACCTCCGGGTGCCGAAGACGGCTGCGCCGCAACGGGTCCAGCCCGGCCGCCCGGTCACGGGTCGAGGCTCGGCTCAACCGGTTGGGGTGCTCGCGCCGGAAGTAGAGCACCTCGGGCACCTGGTGGAACGGCCCGTAGAGGGACAGCCCGGCCACGAAGACCCGGTCGGCGTTGAAGTAGCTCCCGTGCGGCCCGAGCCGTCTCAGCACGTCGGTGCGGATGACGCCGTAGAAGTCGTCGCCGCCGTCCGTGTGGAGCAGGCTGCGCAGCCGGGCCGCGGGTGACGGGTTGGCCGTGTCGAGGGTGTACGGCCGCTCCGGCAGGCGGTTGCCCTCGGGGTCGATCCGGGCGTCCCAGCAGTGCACCAACGTCGCGTCGGGGTGCATGCGGAACACCTCCATGCACTTGCGGAGCAGCTCGGTGTCGTAGACGTCGTCGTGCGACGCCCACTTGAAGTACGGTGCCCTCGCCATCGGGGGCAGGATGTTGTGGTTCGGCCCCGCGCCGATGTTCGTCGGTTGGCGCACATACCGGATCCGCCGGTCGTGCGCGGCGTACTCACGGCAGATCTCGGCGGTGCCGTCGGTCGAGGCGTTGTCCGAGATGATCAGCTCGAAGTCGGTGAACGTCTGCGCGAGAAGGCTGTCCAGCGACAGGCGGAGGTACCGCTCCCCGTTGTGGACGGGGAGCCCGAGGGTCACCGCGGGCACCCGGCCCTCGGACGACGGGGTCAGGACTGGGATCTCGGACGTGGATGTCACTGGGCCTCCTGGACGGTGACTGCGGCGGGACGCGACGACGGCTCGTCGCGGCGGTCGTGGAAGTCGTGCTCGTGGTAAGCCCGGAGCAGTCGGCTCCACCAGATCCCCGTGGCGATGGTGGTGGCGCACGCGACGCCCCAGCACGAGCCGCGGGCGCCGTCGAGGACGGCTCCGCCGACACCGCCCACGAGGTACAGCGCGGCGTTCGACAGCTGGGCGGCGAGGCTGTGGCGCGCCGCGCCGAGGGCCCGGACCCCGGTCATCGCGCCGTTCTCGAAGCAGCCCACCGCCATGTTGATGAGCACGGGCAGCAGCAGCGCGTACGCTCCCACCCACAGCTCGCCGAGCAGGAGCTCACCGAGCCCCCGGGGGACGAGCACGATCATGAGGGCGCCCCAGGCGACCGCCGCCAGGGCCTGGACCGACCCGAGGAGCAGGCTGAACCGCAGGAGCCGGTGCCCCGAGCGCTGCAGCACCCGCACCCCCTCGGGCACCGCCACCTGGCTCACGCCCATGAGGATGACCATGAAGGGGCCCATGAGGATCTCGGCCGCCCGTACCTGCCCGACGGCCGCGAGCCCGGCGATGACCCCGAGCAGCGTCATCCGCAGCTGGCGGGCGCCGCTGATGCTGAGGTTCTCGGCGGCGTACCGCAGGGCGAGGGAGCGCTGGGTCACGAGCCACCAGCGCACCCGGCCCACGTGGGGCAGGACCCGCAGCTGGAGCCACCCGACCATGGCGGCGACGAGCGCGGTGGCCCCGAACGCGAGCGTGGCGGTTGCGACGGTGACGTGGCAGGTCAGGTACAGCGCTGCCGCAGAGAGGGTCTGGAGCGTTGCCCAGACGACGTCGTTCGCGAAGGCGACGGCCGGCCGCCCTGCCGCGAAGGACGCGAAGCGCAGGGCGTCCTGAAGCAGCAGGCCCGGGAGCACGACCCCGAGCGCCATGACAGCCGTACCGAGCGGTTGGGACAGAACGGATCCCACGCCGACGCACACGACACCGCTCACCGCGCCCACCGCCACGGCCGTTCCCGTCGAGGCCTGCACGGCTGACCGCCAGGCCGAGTGACCGCCATGGCTGAAGCGCACCACCAAGGGGTCCGTCGCCAGTCCTCGCGAGAGGTTGAGAAGCATGCCGTAGGTGACCCAGGCGAGCGCGAAGGCGCCGAACTCGTTCGGGGACAGTGCTTTTGCAACCAGGATCGAGAACGCGAAGTTGCCGAGGCTCGCGACACCCTGGTCCGCGACACCCCAGCCGAGCCGTGCCACGGGCGCGAACCACCCCGTGGTCACAGCGACCATGCGCCCTGCACGCATCCGCACCGCGTCACACCTACCCGTCCGGGTCACCGCTCGTCGGGCACGAACCGGCGTACTGTCCGATGGGCCACCTCCGTCACGATGATAGGGACTGAGGCGTTAGAGAACAATGTTCTCCAAACCCCTTACGCAGCGGTCGTCGGACTGGCAGCATGCTGTCCACAGACCGAAGGCAGGGGTGTCGTCCATGCGTGTACTCGTCACCGGTGACCGCGGCTACATCGGCCAGGTCCTCGTCCCCACGTTCCGGTCCGCGGGCCACGAGGTCGTGGGTCTGGACGCCTGCTGGTACGAGGGGTGCGACTTCGGCCCCCTCGTCGACGACTACGAGCAGCGGGTCGGCGACGTGCGCGACCTCGGCCCCGACGACCTCGAGGGGTTCGACGCGGTCGTCCACCTCGCGGCGATCTCGAACGACCCCATCGGGCACCTCAACCCCGGTGCGACGTACTCGGTCAACGCCCACGGCGCGGAGGTCACAGCCCGCGCGGCGAGGACCGCCGGCGTCCCCAGGTTCGTCCTCGCCTCGTCGTGCAGCCTCTACGGCGCGGCCGGGGACGCCCCCGTCGACGAGGAGTCACCCTTCAACCCGGTGACCCCCTACGGCGAGAGCAAGGTCATGGCCGAGCGGGCCCTGTCGGCGCTCGCGGGTGAGCACTTCAGCCCGACCTACCTGCGCAACGCGACGGCCTACGGATCGTCCCCGCGGCTGCGGGCCGACATCGTCGTCAACAACCTCACCGGCACCGCCCTGACCCGCGGCGAGGTCAGGCTCCAGTCGGACGGCAGCCCGTGGCGGCCACTCGTGCACGCGTCGGACATCTCGAGCGCGGCCCTCGCCGTGGTGGAGGCGCCGCGTGGGGTCGTCCACGACCAGGCCTTCAACGTCGGCCGCGACGAGGACGTCGTGCAGATCCGAACCATCGCCCTCCAGGTGGCCGAGCAGACCGACTGCCCCGTCACCTTCGCCGAGGGCGCCGGCCCCGACGCCCGCAACTACCGGGTCAGCTTCGCCAAGATCAACCGGCTCCTTCCCGCCTGGCGGCCGCAGTGGACGGTCCCCCAGGGCATCGCCCAGCTCGTGGCGCACATGCGCGAGTACGGCCTGACCGCCGACGACTTCGAGGGGGCCCGCTACGTGCGGCTCGCCCGGATCCGTGAGCTCATGGGCGCCGGCCGCCTCGACGAGAACCTCCGGATGACGACGGCGGGAGTGGCCCGATGAGCGCCCCCCTCTGCCGGCTGTGCCGCGCGGAGCTCACGGTGACCTTCGTCGACCTCGGCATGTCGCCTCCCTGCGAGAGCTACCTCGCGGCCGACGAGCTCGACCGGGGTGAAACCTTCTACCCGCTGCACGTGCGCATCTGCTCCGAGTGCCTCCTCGTCCAGCTCCCGGCCTACATCTCGGGTGAGGAGATCTTCAGCCACTACGCCTACTTCTCCTCGTACAGCGACTCGTGGGTCGCGCACGCGAAGGCCTACGTCGACGACGCCGCGCAGCGGCTCGGCCTGGGTCCCGGCTCCTTCGTCGTGGAGGTCGCGAGCAACGACGGCTACCTACTCCAGCACGTCGTGGAACGCGGCATCCGGTGCCTGGGCATCGAGCCCGCGGCGAACGTCGCGGAGGCGGCCCTGGAGAAGGGCATCCCCACCGAGGTGTTCTTCCTCGGAGAGGAGTCGGGCAGCAAGGTGCGGTCCGCCCACGGGCCCGCCGACCTCGTCGCCGCGAACAACGTCTTCGCCCACGTGCCCGACATCGTCGACTTCGCCAAGGGGCTGCGGGCGCTGGTCGCCGACACCGGCCGGGTCACCATCGAGATCCCGCACCTGCTGCGGCTCATCGAGGGCAACGAGTACGACACGATCTACCACGAGCACTACTCCTACCTGTCGCTGCTCACGACCCAGCGGGTGCTCGCCGCCGCCGGGCTGACCGTCGTCGACGTCGAGGAGCTCCCGACACACGGCGGGTCCCTGCGCACCTGGTCGGCACCCACCGAGCACGCACCGCAGCCCTCCCCGGAGGTCGAGCGCCTGCTCGGCGCGGAGGCCGCGGCCGGCCTCGGCACGGTCGAGGGGCACGCAGGGTTCGCCAGCCAGGTCGCCGAGGTGCGCAACGACCTGCTCGAGTTCCTCATCTTCTGCGCGCGCCGCGGGGAGACCGTGGTGGCGTACGGCGCCCCCGGCAAGGGCAACACGCTCCTGAACCACTGCGGCATCCGGTCCGACCTCGTGCGGTTCGCGGTCGACCGGAACCCGTTCAAGCACGGGAAGTTCCTTCCCGGCACGCACATCCCCATCCATCCCGTCGAGGCACTCGCCCCGGCCCGACCCGACTACGTGCTCATCATGCCGTGGAACCTCCGCGAGGAGATCTCCGCCCAGCTCGCCCCCGTCGTCACGGACTGGGGTGGTCGCCTCGTCGTGGCACTGCCGCACCTCGAGGTCATCTGACGCAACAATCCGCCAAGACCTCTGCAGGGAGGGTCCGGGATGAAGGTCGTTCTGTTCTGTGGTGGGCTCGGGATGCGCATGCGTTCCGGCCCGGAGTCGCTGCCCAAGCCCATGATGCCGATCGGCAGCCGCCCGGTGCTGTGGCACGTCATGCGCTACTACGCCCACTTCGGGCACACCGAGTTCATCCTCGCGCTCGGCTTCGGAGCCCACTCGGTGAAGGACTACTTCCTCCACTACGAGGAGACCGCGTCGAACGACTTCGTGCTCACCAAGGGCGGGGCGCACGTCGAGCTGCTCGGCAGCGACATCTCCGACTGGAAGATCACCTTCATCGACACCGGCATCGACACCCCGATCGGGGAGCGGCTGCGACGGGTGCGCGACCACCTCGAGGACGACGACGTCTTCCTCGCGAACTACGGGGACGTGCTCACGGACGCCCCGATGAACACGATCATCGACGAGTTCCTCCCGACGGATGCCGTGGGCTCGCTCCTCGCGGTGCGCCCCCAGGACTCCTTCCACGTGCTCGAGCTGCGGGACGAGACGACGATCGCCGGCTTCCACCCCGCGGCCGACATGGCCTTCCGGATCAACGGCGGCTACTTCGTCCTGCGTCAGGAGATCTTCGACTTCATGGGCCCGGACCAGGACCTCGTCATGGACGCGTGCGTCAACGCCGCGGCGGTGGGGCGGATGCGGGCGGTGCCCTACGAGGGCTTCTGGGCGCCCATGGACACGCTCAAGGAGCGCGCGGCCCTGGAGGAGATGTACCGCCACGGCGAGTGCCCGTGGGCCGTCTGGCGTGCGGACCGGTTGGCCCTGGGCAGGCGGACCAACCCCGTCGACGTGGCGATCCCGGTGTGACGGTCACCGACTCCCTGCCCGCGAGTGGCACCTTCGCGTGCCGGGCCTGTGGCCGGCCCGACCCACCGCTCGTGCTCGACCTCGGGGAGGTGCCGGCCTCCGACCAGTTCCCGCGGGCGGACGAGCCGGGTCCCGACCCGACGTGGCCGCTGACGCTGCACATGTGCCCCTCGTGCCTCCTCGTGCAGCTCGGCCCGGGGCGCGGGGCGTTCCCCGAGCCCCAGCTGGCCGTCGACTCGGCGACCGCGCTGCAGCACGCCCGCACCTCGGTGACCGAGGTGCTCGCCGCGGAGGGCATCGGCCCCGGCGCCACCGTCATCGAGCTCGACAGCTCGCACGGTGCCTCCTGGCTGCCGCGGTTCCTCGAGGCGGGACTGCTCGAGGCTCCCCCCGACGGCCGGGCCGACCTCGTCGTCGACGTGCACCACCTCATGCACGGCGAGGACCCGAACCCGGTCCTCGCCGCCCATGCGGCCCGCGTGGCCCCCGGGGGGCGGTTCGTCTGCGAGTTCTTCCACGTGCTCCCGGTCGTCGAGCAGACCCTCATCGACACGATCCGGCACGGCCACTTCGTCTACCTGTCGGTGCTCGCGGCACGCCCCCTCCTCGCCCGGCACGGGCTCACCGTCACCCGGGTCCAGCTCGTGGACGTGTACGGCGGCAGCGTGCGGCTCACGGCAGCGCGCGCCGACGAGGCACCGGTCGTCGACCCCGGGGTCGAGGAGGTGCTCGCCCGGGAGCGGGCCGCGGGCCTCGACCGACTGGAGACGCTCGAGGCGCTCGGCGCACGCGGCGCCCGTGCGGCGAGGGAGTTCCGATCGCACCTCGAGCTGTTGCGCGGCGAGGGCCGACGGGTCGCCGGCTACGGCGCCCCGTCCAAGGCTCCGGTCCTGCTCGCCCTCTCGGGGGTGGGTGCCGGCCTGCTGCCGTACACGGTCGACCTCTCACCGGCCAAGGGCGGGCGCCGGGTGCCCGGCGCGGGCGTTCCCATCCGGTCCGTGCAGTACCTCGTCGACGACCGGCCCGAGGACGTCATCGTCCTCACCTGGGACATCGTCGATGAGGTGGCGGCCCAGCTGGCCCGGATGAGTGCGGGCAGCGGGTGGCAGCCGCGGCTCTGGGCACCGCTCCCCGAGCCCCGTGAGCTGTCGTTGCCCTGATGCTCCGTCCCCAGCGGTCGTGGGCGCCGCCCGCCGTCGGCGTCGCCGTCGCCGTCGCCCTCGCGATCGTCATCGGTGTGGACTCCTCGCGCCGGGCCGCCGGACCAGAGGGTTCGGCGACCCCGACGGCCGTGGCCGCCGGATCGGCGTCGGCCACGCCGACCACCACCCTGACGCCCGCGCCGGACCCGCCCCCGGCGGTGTGCGACTCACCGGAGCTGCGCGGGCCGTCCAGCCCGCCGGACGGCGCGGTCGTCGTCCCGACCTCCGAGCACCTGGGCCGGCTCACCGAGGCCAGCCCGCCCGGAACGACGTTCTGGCTCGCGCCGGGGCGCCACCTTCTCGACGACGGGGAGTACGACCAGGTCGTCCCCAAGGCGGGGAACCGCTACGTCGGTGCACCCGGAGCCGTCCTCGACGGCCGCCGGCTGAACCGCTACGCCTTCACGGGGCAGGCAGCCGACGTGCACATCGAGCACCTGACCATCGAGCACTTCGGACGCCCGGGCACGAACTCGGACGAGGCCGTCGTCAACCACGACGCGGGGCCGGGATGGGTGCTGGCCCACCTGACCGTGAGGGAGAACGCCGGGGCCGGCGTCATGCTCGGCGACGGCACCGTCGTCGAGGACAGCTGCCTCGCCGACAACGGACAGTACGGGTTCAACGCCTACTCCCCCGACGGGGTGCGGGACGTCACCTTCCGCGACAACGAGGTCACCGGGAACAACACCGACGACTGGGAGCGGCGCAGGCAGGGGTGCGGCTGCACCGGCGGCGGCAAGTTCTGGGAGACCCGTGGAGCGACGATCACGGGCAACGCCATCCACGACAACCGTGGTGTGGGCCTCTGGGCCGACACGAACAACGCGGGCTTCCTCATCCGGGGCAACCACTTCGCGGACAACGACGACTCCGCCATCGTCTTCGAGACGAGCTACAACGCCGCCATCACCGGCAACACGTTCGTGCGCAACGCCTTGCGCGCGTGGCGCGACGCCCCGGGGTTCCCGGTGGCGGCCGTCTACGTGTCGGAGTCGGGCTCGGACGAGCGGGTCGACACGGCGCACCGCAGCACCTTCGAGGTCGCGGGGAACCTCTTCGTCGACAACTGGGGTGGTGTGGTCGCCTGGGAGAACGCCGACCGCTTCGCGGGGTCGCCCGCCAACACGAGCACGGACGCCACGACCCTGGTCAACCCGCGTGCGACGCTCGCGCGCTGCCGAACGCCGGACGTCATCCGCCGCACGCCCTACGTCGACGACTGCCGGTGGAAGACGCAGCACCTGCGCGTCCACGACAACACCTTCGTGTTCTCCCCCGAAGAGGTCGGGCCGGAGTGCACGGCGGCGAACCTGTGCGGCTCCTCCGCGTTGCTGGCCAACTACGGCAGCTACCCCGACTGGTCGCCCTACCTCGGGCCGGGGGTGCAGCAGGCCGTCGCCCTGCACCAGGACAACCTGTGGTTCGACAACACCTATCGCGGGCCCTGGCGCTTCCTCGTGGTCGACCAGTCCACGACGGTGTCGTTCTCCGAGTGGCAGGGCGCGCCCTACGGGCAGGACCGCGGAAGCACCATCGGCTGACGGGACCACCGTTGCGTGCCACCCACGAGGCGTGGTCAGGAGCGGCGGGGCTCCGCGTACCGGCGCAGGGCCGGCGCCACGGGCGGGCCGACGAGGAACCCGTCGGTCGTCTCGGCGGCGATGGCCTTGGCGTAGACGGCAAGTGCCCCGTCGGCCGCCTCGAGGGTGCGCTCGACGTCGTCGTCGGTGTGGGCCGCGGAGATGACGAAGGACTGCGCGAGGACGCCTCGGGCGAGCATCTCCTGCAGGAAGAGCGCCCGGAACGCCTGGGACGGGACCTCCCGGTGGTCACGGGTGCCGAACACGAGGCACGAGGGCCGGCCGGTCACCTCGACGACGCCCTCGAGCCCGTGGTCGGCCACCACGGCCCGGAACCCGGCGCGCAGCGCGGCGCCGCGGGCCTCCATGACCCCGACGACGTCCCGCTCGCGGTAGGCGTCGCTGACCGCCAGGAACGCCGCCAGGCCGGTGGTCTCCGCGCCGTGGGTCGTCGAGAGCAGGAAGACCCGCGGCTCACCGGTGCTCAGCCCCCCGAGCTCCATGAGGTGCCGGCGGCCCGCGAGCGCCGACACGGCGAACCCGTTGCCGAGGGCCTTGCCCCACGTGGACAGGTCGGGCGTCACACCGTAGACCGCCTGCGCGCCGGCCGCGGACCACCTCATACCGGTGATCATCTCGTCGAAGACGAGGACGAACCCGTCGCGGTCGGCCAGCGCCCGCACCCCCTCGAGGAACCCCGGGGCAGGCTCCGCGGTGCACGTCGCCGGCTCGAGGAAGACGGCGGCGACCTGGCCCGGGTGCGCGTCGAGCAGCGCCTCGAGCGACGCGAGGTCGTTGTACCGGAACGTGACCGTGGCTTCGCGGACGCTGCGCGGGATGCCGGCATCCATCGGGGTCGTGCCGATGAACCAGTCGTCGACCGAGAAGAAGGGGTGGTCGCCGCAGATGGCGACCAGGTCACGACCGGTCGCGGCGCGGGCCAGTCGCAGGGCCGCGGTCGTCGCGTCGGAGCCGTTCTTGGCGAACTTCACCATCTCGGCGGTCGGCACCTGCTCCACGAACCGTTCGGCCGCCTCCAGCTCACGCACCGAGGGCCGGGTGAAGCTGACCCCGTCCGACGCCGCCCGGCAGACCGCGTCGACGACCGGCCGGTACGCGTGGCCGAGGGTCACGGACCGCAGCCCCATCCCGTACTCGACGAACTCGTTGCCGTCGACGTCGACGACCCGGGCGCCCTGACCGCGGACGATCACCGGCGCCTGGTCCGCGGGGTACTGGTCGGCGCCACGCGCGTACGTGTGCGCTCCTCCGGGAACGAGCTCATGGAGGCGGCGCTGGGCCGCCACGGAGCGGGCGAAGTCCATCAGGCGGCACCCCCTCTCAGCACGTGGCGTCCATTGTGCCCGCAGCGGCGCTGTCGTGTCAGGCATTGGACGAACACTCGACCTCACCCGAGGTCCAGCACCACCTTGTGTGCTGAGAAGGCCTCGGCGTACCGGGACTTGCACTCGACACCCCGCAGGCGCATCAGCCCCAGGAACAGCTCCTCGTCCCACCAGTCCCTGTCGTGCTGGCTCGGGTAGTGCGCGTCGAGCAACGCCACCTTGCGTCGAGCCATGTCCGGCGAGACCGGGACGTAGTGCGTCGGTGGGTGGAGGTCGGCGTCCCACTTCGGGATCTCGTAGTGCAGCACGAGGGCGTCGCGCCAGACCGTGGGCACGAGCTGCCCGAGCAGCCGGTGGTCCTGGTGCGCGTCCCCCGGCCCGGGGCAGAGCACCACGTCCGGCGCCGCCCTCGTGGCGAGCTCGTGGAGCACGTCCTTGACGGCCTCCCAGTGGGCCGGGAGCCGGCCGTCGGGGAACGCGTGCGCCTCGAGGGCGGCACCCGGCACGAAGGCCGCCAGCGCCCCGGTCGCCTCCTGGACCCGCGCGTCGGACCCCGTGAGCACCACGCCCCGAACGGTCGTGCCCGGGCGGGCGGCGAGCGTGAGGAGCGTCGCCCCGCACCCGATCTCGATGTCGTCGGGATGCGCGCCGACGGCCAGCACCTGGAGAGGGCCTGCCGCGGGCGCCAGCGCCTTCACCGGTGCCGTCGCTGGGGGTCGGCCACTGCCGTCGGGGTGGGGCTCATCGTCAGCGCTCCTGTCACCGGTTCCGCGCAGTCTCTGGTCAGGGTGCCACAGCCTGCGGTTGGATGGGAGGCGTTCCGAGGGCGGAGCAGGGCCGCAGAGGAGGGACCGCCGGTGCAGGTCACGCGCACGCAGATCCCGGGCGTCGTCGTGTTCGCACCGACGCCGCACCGGGACCACCGCGGCTTCTTCAGCCGCACCTTCGACGCAGCGGCGGCGCGCGCCGGGGGGGTCGACCCCGCCGCGTTCGTCCAGGACAGCATGTCGCGTTCGCGCCGGGGCGTGGTCCGGGGGCTGCACGTGCGGGTGGGGCTGGGCGAGGCCAAGCTCGTGCGGTGCTCGTCCGGTGCCGTCTTCGACGTCGTCGTCGACCTGCGTCCCGGCTCGCCCGCGTTCGGCCGGTGGCTCTCCTTCGACCTCGACGGTGACACCCAGCGGTCGGTGTACATCCCACCCGGCTGCGCCCACGGCTTCCAGGCGCTGACCGAACCGGCCGACACGTCGTACCGCATCGCCCGGGAGCACGACCCCACCGAGGACCTCACCATCGCCCACGACGACCCGACGCTCGCGATCCCGTGGCCGCTCGAGGTGAGTGCGATGTCGGAGGCCGACGCGGGTGCGCTGCCGCTCTCCGCGCTCGGCCCGCAGCTGCGGCGCATCGAGGCGTCCGTGACGTGACTCCCCCGGCGCGCCCCGGTCCACCGCGAGCAGCCACGACCCACCCGCCTCGCCCCACCCACCGGGACTAGGATCTGGCCAGCCTGCGTTGCACCGTCGGCACGACCGTCCGGTCGTGGGCGCGAAGGAGGACACCACCGTGCTCGCTGCCCTCACGGGGATGGGGCTGTCCGCCGCCGCGGGCCTGAACGCCTACATCCCGTTCCTCGTCGTCGCGCTCGTCGCACGCTTCACCGACTACATCACGCTCCCCGCCGGGTACGAGTGGATCGAGAGCAACTGGGCCATCGGCATCGGCGCGGCCCTCCTGCTCGCCGAGGTCATCCTCGACAAGGTGCCCGTCGTCGACACCGTCAACGACACGATCCAGACCTTCATCCGCCCGAGCATGGGTGGGCTCATCTTCGCCGCGTCGACGGCGGCCTCCGAGCTCGACAACTCGACGTGGATGACCGAGAACCCGTGGGTCTCGGTCGTGCTCGGCGTCGTCATCTCGGGTCTCGTCCACACGGGCAAGATGGCCGCCCGCCCGGTCGTCAACGCGGGGACGGTCGGCATGGGTGCACCGGTCGTGTCGACGGTCGAGGACGGCGCATCGTTCGGCCTCACCCTCATCGCGCTCATCGCCCCGCTGCTCGTCATCATCGCGCTCGCGCTGCTCGCCTGGCTGCTCATCTGGATGTGGCTGCGGGTGCGCCGCTGGCGGCGGACCCGCCGCGACCCCGCCTACGACCCGGTCTGACCCACACCCGGCCGCAGGACCGCGGGAGCGGACCGGCATCCGGACGGACGTCAGCCCTCGACGACCTGCGAGGACTCCGGCGCCTCGAACACCTGCGCCCGGCCCCAGTCGCTGAACTCGAGGTCGGACGGCGCGCTCTGCGGGCCGACGGCCCGCAGCAGCGTCGCGCTGCCGTCCGCGGAGACCCACAGGCGGGCCCCGCCCTCCTCGCCGAGGACGTACGCGGCGCGACCCTCGACCTCGGCCTCGCCCACCGGGCCGGTGTCGGTCTCGAACGCGGCGAACTCGGGCAGCGCGAACTTCTCGGACAGGATGCTGCGCAGCGTGAACGAGCCGAGCTCGGTCGCGTCGGACTCGGTGATCTGCACGTACTTGCCGACCATGTCCCGGCCGGCCGCCTCGTCGCCGGTCTGCTCCACCCAGAAGGCCTCGTCGCCGCCGAGCCAGTAGTCGCCGTCGACGGTGCGCACCTCGGCGGTGCCGCCCTCTGGCGTCGTGATGAAGACGGTCTGGTTCGACCCGGCGGCGTTGCCCTCGACGTCGATGCGCAGGGTCTTGCCCTCGCGGGTCTGGGTTCCGACCGCGTGGCCGGATGCCGCGGACAGTGCCGCCGTGCGCGCCTCCCGGTAGACCTCGGCGACGGTGGGTGCCGTCGAGACGGGTGTGGGGCCCGCGGTCGCCGTCGCCGTCGCCGTCGACGAACCGGTGCCGGAGGCGGAGGCCGTGCCCGACCCGCCGTCGCCGGAGCAGGCGGACAGGGCCGCCGCCACGACGACCACGACGAGGCCGAGGGCCGGTCGGCCCGAGATCGTCACCACTGCGCACTCCTCACGTCCACGGACCGCCATGGTAGGCGGGCCGACCCCGGACCCCGGACCGCGGCACGCGGCATACCCTGTCGCCCATGCGCCGTCAGCACCTCACCGAGACCTGGCTCGTGCTCGGGGTCTCGCTCGGCGCGTCCGCGGTGTGGTCGCTGCTGCGCATCGTCGACCGGCTGACCCGCGCCGAGGCCCTCGGGTCGCAGACGACCGCGATGAACTCCTCGGTGACCCCCGACCGCCCCTGGCTCGACCTCGCGTACCAGCTCACCGGCATCGTGCTCGCGCTCGTGCCGGTGCTGCTCGCCCTCCACCTGCTGCGCCGCGACGACCCCGACGAGCCGCACACGATGGGCTTCGACCTGCGCCGCCCGTGGCAGGACCTCGCCCGCGGGGCGCTGCTCGCCGCCGCGATCGGCATCCCCGGCCTGGCGCTCTACGCCGCCGCGAAGGCCCTCGACCTCAACACGACGGTCGCCGCCGCCAACCTCGCCGAGACGTGGTGGACCGTGCCCGTGCTCATCCTCGCCGCGGCCCAGAACGCCGTGCTCGAGGAGGTCGTCATGGTCGGCTACCTCTTCCGGCGCTGGGGCCAGGTCGGCTGGGGCACCTGGCAGGTCATCGTCACGAGCGCCGTCATCCGCGGGGCCTACCACCTCTACCAGGGCTTCGGCGGGTTCGTCGGCAACCTCGTCATGGGACTCGTCTTCGGCTGGCTGTACACCCGCACGAGGCGGGTCATGCCCCTCGTCGTCGCGCACACGGTCCTCGACGTCGTCGCCTTCGTCGGCTACGCGCTGCTCAGGGAGCAGGTCGGCTGGCTCTAGCGGGCGGTGCAAGACGGGTGCAAGCGACCTGCAGGGCCCCCGGGCCACGGTGGTGGCACCACCACAGCCCACGAGGAGCAGACCATGACGAGCACGACGACCACCCCCGTCCTCGACACCGCCGAGATGCCGGCCGTCCACACCTTCTTCCGCCGCGAGCTGCGCCTCGCGGGGGCCGCGGTGCGCCGCGTCCCGGTCGGCGACGTCCGCCGCGCCCGTGTCGTCGCCGCCCACCTCGAGTACGTCGGGCACGCGCTGCACCACCACCACACCGCGGAGGACGAGCTCGTGTGGCCGCTCCTGCTCGCCCGGGTCCCGCTCGAGCTGGCCCCGATCGTCGAGCTCATGCAGTCGCAGCACGAGCGGGTCGACACCCTGCTCAGGGAGTCCGATGCCGCGGCCACGCGGTGGCTGCGCGCCGCCGGGGGCCCCGAGCGCGACCACCTCGCCGACGTCCTCGACACACTCCACGCCTCGCTCGCCGAGCACCTCGACGCCGAGGAGCAGCGCCTCCTGCCGATCGCGGCCCGCTGCCTGAGCCAGGCGGAGTGGGATGCCGTCGGCGCGCGAGCCCGCGCCGGCACCCGCCGCGGCGAGCAGGTGCTGACCTTCGGCATGATCCAGCACGACGGCGACCCCGAGGTCGTGACCCGGATGCTGTCCGGGGCGCCGGCGCCGGTGCGCCGGGTGCTCCCCGTGCTGGCGCGGCGGGCCTTCCGGCGCCGGGCGCTGCTCGTGCACGGCACGGCGACGCCGTGACGCGGTTCAGCCGCCCCCCGACAGGCCGAGCCGGTCGCCGAGCTCGTCGGTGAGGCGCACCCAGAGGTCGAGGCCGAGCTCCTCGTGCACCCGGCGCGCGTGCGCGAGGTGCTCGGTCGCGGCGTCGCGCTCGCCGGCCGTCGCGGCCAGCTCGGCGAGCGCGAGCTCGACCGAGCCGAGGAAGGCGACGGCGACCGACCCGGTCGCGAACCGGTCCGCGAACGGGGTGAGGTCGGCGCGCAGGGCTGCGACGGCATCCGGGTCCCCGAGCCGGCACCACAGGCGGGCCCGGACGACGGTGAAGATGACCCAGAGGTAGTTCCACGGCACGGGGGGCTGCTCGGACCACGGGCCGAGCAGGGTGCGGGCCTCGTCGTGGCGGCCGGCCTCGACGAGCGCCAGGGCGTGCATGTCGCGGAAGAGCGGGCTGCTCGCAGCCGCCCGCAGCTCGGGCTCGAGCTCGGGAAGGCGGCCGTCGATGAGCCGCAGGATGCTGCGCTTGTACAGCGGGATGCCGTGCCCCGCCATCGAGAGCGTGGCGTCGAGGGCGGCCGTCTCGGCGATGACGGCCTCCGCGGCGGCCTCGTCGCCGTCGAGCTGGTGGAGCGTCGCGCGAGCCCAGCCGGCGATGACGACGTTCTGCGGCAGGCGGTGCCGTCGCGCGATCGCATCGGCACGGGCGATGTCCTCGCGCCCCTCGGCGAGGCGGCCGAGGTCGACGCGGTCGGACGCCCGGCCGGTGAGCCCCGTGCTGAGCGCCGAGGTGTCGCCCACGGCGTCGGCGAGCTCGACGAACTCGTCGTGGAGCGCCGCCCGGTGGTGGAGCAGGTCGGGCCGGGGCATGGCCTGGAGCGCGAGGCGGAGCACGTGGAGTCGCTGGGCCGGGCTCGCTCCGCACCGCCGCACCGTGCTGACCGCGGTGTCGGCGAGGGCCGTGGCGCGACCGGCCGCGCCGGGGACGTAGAGCAGCTCGGCGGCCACCGCGGCCCGGACGTGCGCCCGGGTCGCCTCGCGGTCCGCGGGCAGGAGGTCGAGCACCCGCTCCCACAGGGCGACGGCGTCCTCGTCGTACTCCGAGGTCTGGCGCCAGCCCCAGACGCTCCCGAGGGTGATCGAGATGAGGGCCGTGGCAGCGGCGTCGACGTCGCCGCGGGCCAGGGCCGACCTCGCAGCCTCGGACACGACCGGCCAGGCCTGGATCGGGTGACCGAGGCGCAGGAGGGCGGCCGACCGGCCGAGCAGCACGCCCTCGCGCTCGACCGGCGTGGCGGCCGCGTCGGACTCCTGGAGCGTCGCGGCGAGGTCGTGCAGGCGCAGCGCCTCGTCCCACGCCGACTGGGCCGCCGCCGCCTCCGCGGCGCGGGTCGCGAAGAGCCACGCCGACCGGGCGAGCGCGGGGCCGGCCAGGCGGTAGTGCTCGGCGAGCTCGGAGACGTGGGCACCGACCGCGCCGGCGTACCGGTCCTCGAGCGCGGTGGCCACCGCCGCGTGGGTCCGGGCTCGGGTCGGGGGCGGCACCATCGCGTAGAGGGCGTCACGCACGAGGGCGTGGGTGAAGCGGTAGCGGCCGACGTCGTCCGCCTCGACGAGCCCGAGCACGAGCGCGGACTCGACCGCCTCGTCGACGGTCGCGCCGTCCTCACCGCAGGCGCGCTCGACGACGAGCAGGTCGAACACCCGCCCCGCCACGGCCGCGGTGCGCAGCACGTGCGCCGAGCCGGTCGGCAGTCCTGCGGTGCGGTGCCGCACGAGGTCACGCACGTTGTCGGGCACCGTGCGCCACGCGGGCGCGTCGAGCGAGCCGAGCGCGCCGTGCCCCACGAGCAGCCGCACGAGCTCGCCGACGTACAGGGGGTTGCCCCCGGAGCGGTCGACGAGGGCGGCGGCGACCTCGGCCCCGACCTCGACACCGGCCCGGCCGGCCACCCAGTCGGTGACCGCCGCGACGTCGAGGCCGCCGAGCTCGACACGCACGGGGTCGAGGCGGGCCAGCCCGGCCAGCATCGAGGCGACCGCCGGGCCGTGGTCGGCCTCCGACGAGCGCAGCCCCGCGACGACGACGAGCGGCACCGACCGCACCCGGGCGGCGACGCGCAGGAGCAGGCGCAGGCTGTCGGCATCCGCCCAGTGCACGTCGTCGAGGAGCAGGAGGGTGGCCTGCCCGCCCTGGAGCGTCGCCACGAGCGCATCGGCCTGCCGGACGCTGACCGACGCCGCGTCGACGTCGTCGCCGGTCGCCGCCACGAGGACGTCCGCCGCGCCGAGGGCCTCGCCGACCGCGTGGGTCCAGCCCCACAGCGCCGGCACCGCCTCGGTCTCCCAGGTGCCCGCGCCGCACCGCATCCCCAGGGCTGCGGCCCGGCCCGCGAGCGCCCGCAGCAGGCTCGTCTTGCCGATGCCGGGCTCCCCGGTCACGAGGACGAGCCGGCCCCGTCCCTGCCCCGCCGCCTCACCGAGCACGGCGGTGAGGTCGTCGAGGACGCCGTCGCGCCCGACGAGCGGCTCGGTGTCCGGGACGGTCGGCGGGGTGGTCCGGGCGGGGGCGGCCAGCAGGACCGGTGCGGCCGGTACGGCCGGGGCGGCCGAGGCGACCGGTGAGGCCGACGGGGCCGGTGGGGTCGGTGGGGTCGGTGGGGTCGGTGCGCCCGCTGAACCCGGCGTCGCAGCCGATGCGGCCAAGGCCCGGGCCGGCGGCGGTGCAGGTGCGTCGAGCTCGGGGTCCTGGCGCAGCACGAGCTCCTCCACCCGGCGCAGCTCGGGCCCGGGGTCGACGCCGAGCTCGTCGGCGAGGTGGTCGCGGGCGCGCCGCAGGGCCGCGAGGGCGTCGCCCTGCCGGTGCGCGCCGTAGAGCGCCCGGGCGAGCAGCGCCCACAGCCGCTCGCGGAGGGGGTGGAGGGTCACGAGGTGCTCGAGCTCGGCGACCGCCTCGGGATGCCGGCCGGCGCGCACCCGCAGCTCCCACAGGTCCTCGAGGGCACCCGCGCGCAGCTCGTCGAGCCGCACGGCCTCGGCGGCCAGGGCCGAGCCGGGGAGCCCGGCGAACGCGTCCCCGCGCCAGAGGTCGAGCGCCTTGCCGAGCAGGCCCTCGGCGGCCCCGGGGTCCGGGGCCGCGCGGTCCCGACCCCGCCCGAGCAGTGCCGTGAAGCGGCGGGCGTCGACGGCATCCGGGGGGAGGTCGAGGGAGTAGCCCCCGGGGTGGGTGCGCAGCACCCGGGCGGCCGCGCGCGCGTCGCGGGCGGGCTCGAGCACCCGGCGCAGGCGCGCGACGTAGGACTGGAGTGAGGCCTCGACGCGCTCGGGGGGCTCGTCGCCCCAGATCTGGTCGATGAGGTGCTCGATGGAGACCGGGCGACCCTCGCCGACGACGAGGAGGGCGAGCAGGGCGCGCGGCTTGGGGCCGCCGAGCTCGAGGGGCACGTCGTCGACGAGCACCTCGAGGTCGCCCAGCACGCGCACCTGCATCGGCCGATGCTAGCGCCGGTCCCGGCCGTGAGTGCGGAAACGGTCGCCGGGGCAACCGTTTCCGCACTCAGGGCGAGGAGGGTGTCAGGCGGGGACCCGCTGGGGCACGCCAGCAGCGTTCGAGGGCAGCGCCTCGGCCGACGCCGCACCGTGCGGGGTGCTGGTGCGCGGCGAGCGGACCCCCGCGATGGCGGTGCCCATCGCCCAGACGGCCGTGAGGATGCCGGCCGCGGCGAACACCGGCGACAGCTCGGCATCCGGAAGCACGAGGGTCAGCGGAACCGACACCGCCTGGGCGAGGCCGGCGACGACACCGACCGCCGCGACGGCGCGCCGCCAGCCACCGAGGGCCCGGCCGTACGACAGCGCGAGGCCCGCGATGGCGAGACCGGTCACCGGGTAGAGCACGATGCTCAGCCCGACGTGGGTGAACGCGACGGGAGCCGCCCCGCCGTGGGCGAGGGCGTGGCTGTCGACGACCGCCGCGAGGTGGAGGACCGCTTCGACGACGTAGACCGACGTCGCCAGGGCGCCGACGGTCAGGGAGCGCCGGGTCGACAGCGGCCAGGTGCCGCTCGCCCGGGCCGCCCACAGGCCGAGGGTCAGGAGGACGGCGCTCACGAGCACGAGCGCGTGGGCCGGGACCCAGTCGGGGTGTGCGGTCATCGTCGCGAGCTCCTCCCGGAGCGGGTGGCTGGCGTCGGCCTCGGGGTGCCGGGGGCCGCCGGCCATCACGAAGACGCCGGAGCCGAGGAGGAGCAGGCGCCAGCCGTGGGTGCGCAGGGTGGTCATGGGTGGTGTCCCTTCATCGGTGGTGTGGTGGGACCACCGTCCCGGCCCGCCCTTGCAGCCCACTTGACGCCGACTTGGACACCCTCGCCACGGCATCCGGCAGCGCTGTCTCCCGCGGCGAGGGCGGAGACGGTCGCCGGGGCGACCACCCCCGCACCCACGGCGAAGGCCCGCCCCCCTCTCGGGTGGGCGGGCCTTCCGGCTCGGCGGGCCGCGGCGTGGACGGCGGCCTCAGTGGCCGGTGCGCATCGCGGTGCGGAGGTCCTTGTTGAGCGTCGAGATGACGTCCTGCGGGATGCCCTTGGGGCAGGCCTGCGAGCAGGCGCCGACGTTCGTGCAGCCGCCGAAGCCCTCGTGGTCGTGCTGGTCGACCATGGACACGACCCGGGCCATCCGTTCCGGCTGGCCCTGGGGCAGCTCGGCGAGGTGGGTGACCTTGGCCCCCATGAAGAGCATGGCGCTCGCGTTCGGGCAGGCCGCGACGCAGGCGCCGCAGCCGATGCACTCGGCCGCCTGGAAGGCCCGGTCGGCATCGGGCTTGGGCACCGGCGTGGCGTGCGCGTCCGGGGCGGAGCCGGTGTTGACCGAGATGTAGCCGCCGGCCTGGATGATCCGGTCGAAGGCGCCGCGGTCGACGACGAGGTCCTTGATGACCGGGAAGGCGTTGGCGCGCCACGGCTCGATCGTGATGACCTCGCCGTCGCTGAAGCTGCGCATGTGCAGCTGGCACGTCGTCGTCTTCTCGGGGCCGTGGGCCTCGCCGGAGATCATCAGGCCGCACATGCCGCAGATGCCCTCGCGGCAGTCGGAGTCGAACGCGATGGGCTCCTCGCCCTTGGCGTTGAGCTGCTCGTTGAGGACGTCGAGCATCTCGAGGAAGCTCATGTCCGGGCTGATGTCCTTGACCTTGTAGACGACGAGGTCGCCGGTGTGGCGCGGTCCGGCCTGGCGCCAGATCTTCAGGGTGAGGTTCATGCGCGGGGTCCTTGGGTGGGCGCGTCGGGGGTCAGTGCGTGGGGCGAGCGGGGTCGGGGGCGACGCCCGCGGTGCGTCATTTGTAGCTCCGCTGCTTGAGCTCGATCGCCTCGTAGACGAGGTCCTCCTTGTGCAGCACGGGGGCGCCCATCTCGCCGTCGCCGGTGCCTCCGGCGAACTCCCACGCCGCGACGTAGAGGAACTCGTCGTCGTGGCGCAGGGCCTCGCCGTCCTCGGTCTGGGACTCGGCGCGGAAGTGGCCGCCGCAGGACTCGCGGCGGTGGAGGGCGTCGATGCACATGAGCTCGCCGAGCTCGAGGAAGTCGGCGACCCGACCGGCCTTCTCGAGGCTCTGGTTGAGGGTGTCGCCGGCGCCGAGCACGCGCACGTTGCGCCAGAACTCCTCGCGCAGGCCGCGAATGAGGTCGATGGCCTTGAGCAGCCCCTCCTCGGAGCGCTCCATGCCGCAGTACTCCCACATGATGTGGCCGAGCTCCTTGTGGAAGGAGTCGACGCTGCGTTCGCCCTGGATCGCGAGCAGGCGCCGGGTGCGCTCCTCGACCGACGATCGCGCCTCGACGACGGCGGGGGCGTCGGCCGACAGCGGCTCGAACGGGCCCCTCGCGAGGTAGTCGCGGATCGTGTTCGGCAGGACGAAGTAGCCGTCGGCGAGGCCCTGCATGAGGGCCGAGGCGCCGAGCCGGTTCGCGCCGTGGTCGGAGAAGTTGGCCTCGCCGGTGACGAAGAGCCCGGGGATCGTCGACTGGAGGTCGTAGTCGACCCACAGCCCGCCCATGACGTAGTGCACAGCGGGGTAGATCCGCATCGGCACCTCGTAGGGGTTCTCCCCGGTGATCCGGGCGTACATGTCGAACAGGTTGCCGTACTTCGCCTCGACCGCCGCCTTGCCCAGGCGGGCGATGGCGTCGGTGAAGTCGAGGTAGACGCCCCGGCGGAAGTCGCCCACCATCGGGCCGACACCGCGACCCTCGTCGCACACGTTCTTCGCCTGGCGCGAGGCGATGTCGCGCGGCACGAGGTTGCCGAAGCTCGGGTAGATGCGCTCGAGGTAGTAGTCGCGGTCCTCCTCGGGGATCTGGCGCGGGTCCTTGTCGCAGTCTTCGCGACGCTTCGGCACCCAGATCCGGCCGTCGTTGCGCAGCGACTCCGACATGAGGGTCAGCTTGCTCTGGTGGTCGCCCGAGACCGGGATGCACGTCGGGTGGATCTGCGTGTAGCAGGGGTTGGCCATGTAGGCGCCCTTGCGGTGGGCGCGCCAGGATGCCGTGACGTTGGAGCCCATCGCGTTCGTCGAGAGGAAGAAGACGTTCCCGTAGCCCCCCGAGGCGAGGACGACGGCATCCGCGAGGTGCGTCTCGATCTCACCGGTGACGAGGTCGCGGGCGATGATGCCGCGCGCCCGGCCCTCGGAGACGATGACCTCGAGCATCTCGTGGCGGGTGAACTGCTCCACCGTGCCGGCCGCCACCTGCCGCTCGAGCGCCTGGTAGGCGCCGATGAGCAGCTGCTGGCCGGTCTGGCCGCGGGCGTAGAACGTACGTGACACCTGCACGCCACCGAACGAGCGGTTGTCGAGCAGGCCGCCGTACTCGCGGGCGAACGGGACGCCCTGCGCGACGCACTGGTCGATGATGTTCGCGCTGACCTCGGCGAGGCGGTAGACGTTGGTCTCCCGGGCACGGTAGTCGCCGCCCTTGACCGTGTCGTAGAAGAGCCGGTAGACGGAGTCGCCGTCCTCCTTGTAGTTCTTCGCCGCGTTGATACCGCCCTGGGCCGCGATCGAGTGGGCGCGGCGCGGGCTGTCCTGGAAGCAGAACGCCTTGACGTTGTAGCCGGCCTCCCCGAGCGTCGCGGCGGCGGCGCCGCCGGCGAGTCCGGTGCCGACGATGATGACCGACAGCTTGCGGCGGTTGGCGGGGTTGACGAGGGCCGCCTCGAACTTGCGCCGCGTCCACGTCTCGGCGATCGGGCCGGCGGGGGCCCTGGTGTCTGCGATCTTGTCGCCCTCGGTGAACAGGCCGTGGGCGATCCCGGCGTTGACGGTCGTCTCGGTCATGGTGTCAGTGCCTCACTTGATCAGGCCGAAGAGGATCGCGAGCGGGGGGATGGAGAAGCCGACGGCGATGACGGCGGCGGTCGCGTGGCCGACGACCTTGGCGCGCCGGTAGGCCGCCGGGGTGTTGGTCAGGCCGAGGGTCTGCTGGGCGCTGAAGACGCCGTGCGCGAGGTGCAGCGCGAGCGCACCCATCGCGAGGAGGTAGATCAGGGTCATCCACGGCACCTGGAAGCTCGCGACGACGAGCTCGTAGGGGTTGTTCTCGACGTCGGGGCCGGTGGCGTCGGGGTTCGGGGAGACCTTGAGGATCGTGAAGTGCAGGAGGTGCCAGGCGAGGAAGAGGATGAGGAAGACCCCACCCCACCGCATCCACGCGGTGCGCATCGCCGTCTTGGCGGCGGCGTACTTCGTCCGGCGCGCGGTGCCCGCCCGGCTCCACAGCGAGAACGCCGCGTAGACGTGGCCGACGAGGCTGAGCACGAGCACGACGCGCACGATCCACAGCAGCCCCTCGTAGGGCAGGATCGGCTCCCCGAAGGTGCGCAGGTGCTCGGCGTAGGTGTTGAACGCCTCCTCCCCCAGGAGCACCTTGAGGTTGCCGTACATGTGAAGCAGGACGTACCCGACGAACACCAGCCCGGTCCCCGCCATGAGGATCTTGAGGGCGATGGTGGTGCGGCGGGCCGACGCGGGACGCGAGGGAGCTGTCGTTGTGGCCACGGACGGCACCCTAACGTGGCCCGCCGCGCGGGGCGAGGGTGGCACGAAGGTCTGCGGTTGTGAGATGCGCCCGGTTACCAGCCGGTATGCCGGGGCGGCGAGCTGCCCGACGTCGGGGAGGTGCGTCGCCGGGCACGAGGGCCCGGCACCGCCGCGGTCCGGCGGGGACGACGGTGCCGGCCCGTCCGAGGAGGACGGGCCGGCACGGTCATGAGGTGGTGCGGGTGGTGCCGTTCGGCGTCACTCGACCTCGAGCTCGTGGCCGTCGGCGTGCCCGGACTGGAGCGACGTCGACGGCCGCGGCTTGTCGGTCGGCTGCGCCGGGGGGAAGTTGCCCTTGCCCGGCTTGCCGTTGACGTCCACGGTGCTCATCGCGTACTGGAGCACCGCGAAGCCGATGGCGTCGCTGTTGACGTCGAGGGCCTTGGAGCTGAGGTTGTCGATGTCGTCGCACGCCTGGTGGTAGCACGGGTCGTAGGCGATGCCGGCCGTGCCTCCCCAGATGGACTCCTCCTCGGCCGTCTTGATGCCCTCGGCACCGGTGAACAGGCCACCGGACGGGATGCCGGCGGCGATGAACGGCCCGTAGTCGGAGCGACCGCTGAAGTCGGTGCCCTTGAACGGGATGCCGCGCTGGCTGTAGAACGCCTCGAAGGTCTTCTCGATCTCGGCCGAACCGGCCGGGCCGGGGCCTGCGCCGATCGCGTCGGAGTCGTCACCGTCGTAGACGAAGAACACGTAGTTCGGCGAGCCGACCATGTCGAAGTTGAGGTACAGGGCGATCTGTTCCTTCTCCTCGGCGGTGAGGCTGTTCACGTAGTACGTCGAGCCGACGAGGCTGGCCTCCTCGGCGCCCCACCACGCGAAGCGCACCGCGTTGACCGGCTTGACCTTGGCCATCTGCTCGGCGACCTCGAGGAGCGACGAGGACCCGGACCCGTTGTCGTTGATGCCCGGCCCGGCGTTGACCGAGTCGAGGTGGGCGCCGGCCACGACGACGTTGTCGGTGTTGCCACTCGTCTGGGCGATGACGTTGGACGTCGTGGCCTGGCCCCGGAACGTGTCCGTCTGGACGCGCATGGTCAGGCCGGCCGTGCTCGCGAGCGCGGCCCCGTCGGCCTGGGTCACGGCCAGGACGGGGATGTCGAGGGTGAAGTCGTTGCCCAGGGTGCCGTTGATGACGCCCGGCGCGTTGTTGTAGATGATGACAGCGGATGCCCCGGCATTGTATGCGTTCGTCGCCTTGATCGCGAAGGTGCACGAACCGCGGCTGATCAGCGCGATGTTGCCCGCCGAGAAGGTGGCGAAGTCGGAGGCTTCGCAGCCCGGTGTCGCGTCGGCGGGGGGCGCCGGCAGGGCGGTCACGGCGGCGGTGACGTCTCCGCTGCCGGAGTAGCTGAGGATCGACGTGGACACCGAACCGGCCGGCGGTGGCGACACCCGCTCGAGGACCGGGGGGCTCAGGCTGATGAAGGTCTGGAAGGTGAACTCCTGGACCTCGGGCGTGTACCCAGCCTTCTCCAGCCGCTCGACGACGTACTCGACGGACTCGTCGTAGCCGGGGCTGCCCGACACACGGGTGCCGTTGTTGGCGTCCGCGATGTCCTGAAGGGCTTGCTGGTGCTCCATGACGCCGTCGAGCGTGATGCACTCGAGCAGCTTGGCGTGGGTGTTGTTCACGCGCGTGTCGCAGGCGTTCGGGCCGGCGAGCACCGGCGGGGTGAACGCGACCGCGGCCGCGGCGGCGGCGACGACGGCGGCGCCGATCCGCAGGGGGGTACGAGACATGTGCGATCTCCAAGGTGTCTCAGTGGGTGGCCCCGGTTGGGGTGGCCCGACGCTAGTCCCGCACCCACGCCGCGTGAACCAAGAGCGGGTCAAGAGATGGTCAGCACATGGTCAGGACGGCAGGACACGGCACCCGTCGGACGGCATCTGTCGGCGACGACCCGCCGACGCACGGCGCGCGCACACGGCATCCGTGGGGCGCCGACCCGTCCGGCCAGCCCTCGCGCCGGGTGCGTCGACTTCGTGCGGTTGACCCACGGTTTCCCGTCGGCGATCTCCCAGAACCCGTACCCAGGTCGCACGAGGTCGAGGAGAGCCGGCGCGAACGGGGTCAGGGGCGGCCGACCGCCGCGTCGTAGAGCGCCTTCTTCGACAGCCCGGTGGCGGCGGCCACGTCGGCGCAGACGTCCTTGAGCCGCTCTCCCTCGTGGACCCGCTCGCGGATGCCTTCGAGCTGGCTCTCGAGGTCGGCCACGGGCCCGCTGGCGCCCGCCACGACGAGGGTGACCTCGCCCCGCACGCCGTCCGAGGCCCAGGCGACGAGCTCGGTGAGCGAGCCCCGCCGCACCTCCTCGTACGTCTTCGTCAGCTCGCGGCACACGACGGCCCGCCGGTCCGGCCCGAAGGCCTCCTCCATCGCGGCGAGGGTCCGGGCGAGGCGGTGCGGGGCCTCGAACAGCACGAGCGTGCGGGGCTCGCCGGCGAGCGCGGCGAGCGCCCGGGCCCGCTCCCCCGCCCGCCGGGGCAGGAAGCCCTCGAAGCAGAACCGGTCGACCGGCAGCCCGGACACGGCGAGCGCCATGAGCACCGCCGAGGGCCCCGGCACGCAGGTGACCCGCACGTCGATCCCGACGGCGGCACTGACGAGGCGGTACCCGGGGTCGGACACGGACGGCATCCCGGCATCCGTCACGACGACGACCCGGGCGCCCTCGCGCAGCAGCTCGACGAGCTCGTCGGTGCGCTGCGCCTCGTTGTGCTCGTGGTAGCTGAGCACCCGACCCGTCGGGTTGACGTCGAGCGCCTCGCAGAGCCGGCGCAGCCGGCGGGTGTCCTCGGCGGCGACGACGTCGGCGAGCCGCAGCTCGTCGGCGAGGCGCGGCGCCGCGTCGCGGGGGTCGCCGATCGGGGTCGCTGCCAGGACGAGGACGCCGCCGCTCATGGCCCGATCCTCGCACGGCCGGCGCCACCCCGCGGGCGCCGGGAGGGCACGGACACCCCACCTAGGATGACCCGGTGACCCGGACCGACGAGCTGCGCCTGCGCCTGCTCGGGACCGGGCCGACGGACCGGTTGTGGGGGTGGCTGGGCCCGGGGCTCATCGCCCTCGTCGGCGGCGCCCTGCGGTTCTGGGACCTCGACCGGCCCCGGGCCCTCGTCTTCGACGAGACGTACTACGTCAAGCAGGCCTGGTCGATGCTGCGCTTCGGCGTCGAGATGCGGGTGCTCGACTCGCTCACGGAGCCCGACGCCGCGTTCGTCGGCGGCAACCCGGACGTCTTCTCGAGCGTCGACGGCGACATGGTCGTCCACCCGCCGGTCGGCAAGTGGGTCATCGCCGTCGGCGAGGCGCTTCTCGGCGCGGGGTCGGGGTGGGGGTGGCGCTTCTCGGTCGCACTCCTCGGCACGCTGTCCATCCTCGTCGTGGGGCGGGTCGCGCGCCGGATGTTCGGCTCGACGGCGCTGGGCTGCGTCGCGGCGTTCCTCCTCGCCTTCGAGGGGTCGCACTTCGTCATGTCGCGCACCGGCATCCTCGACATCATCGTCATGTTCTTCGCCCTCTGCGGGTTCGCGGCGCTGCTCGTCGACCGCGACCGGAGCCGGGCGATCCTCGCCGAGAAGGTCGGCGCGCTCCCGCAGGGGACGTGGCCCGAGGGGATGGGGCCGTGGCTGGGCTGGCGCCCGTGGCGGTGGGTGGCGGGCCTGTCCCTCGGGCTGTGCACGAGCACGAAGTGGTCGGGGCTGTTCTTCCTCGCCGCGTTCGGGCTGCTCACCGTGTGGTGGGACATGGGGGCCCGGCGAGCGGCGGGCGTGCGCCGCTGGGGGCTGGGGGCACTCGTCAAGGACGGCCCGCTCGCCGCGCTGGCCATGGTCGGCACGAGCGCGGTCGTGTACGTCGTCTCGTGGAGCGGCTGGTTCCTCACCGACATCGGCTACCACCGCCAGTGGCACACCTTCCACCCGGGGGAGGGCGTGCTGTGGCTGCCGCCGACGCTGCGCAACTGGGTGACGTACCACCAGGACGCGTTCGACTTCAACACCACGCTGCAGACCCCCCACCCCTACCAGTCGAACCCGTGGTCGTGGATGGTGCAGACCCGGCCGACGTCCTTCTTCTACGAGAGTCCGGGACGGGGGGTCGACGGCTGCACCGTCGAGCAGTGCTCGCAGGCGGTCAACCCGATCGGCACGCTCTCGGTGTGGTGGCTCGGCATCGTCGCGCTGCTCGTCGTGCTGTGGTGGTGGCTCGTGCGCCGCGACTGGCGGGCCGGGGCGATCGCTGCGGGCTTCGCCGGCGGCTACCTGCCGTGGTTCGTCTTCCAGGACCGCACGATCTACACCTTCTACGCCGTGGCGTTCGAGCCGTGGGTCGTGCTCGCGGTCACGTTCCTCATCGGCCTCTGGCTCGGGCGCCGCGACGACGACCCGGCCCGCTGGCAGCGGCGCTGGCTCGTCGTCGGCGCGTACCTGCTGCTCACCCTCGCGCTGTTCGCGTTCTTCCACCCCGTCTACGTCGCCGACACGATCCCCTACGAGCAGTGGCGCTGGAGGATGTGGTTCCCGAGCTGGATCTAGCCGCACCCCCGTCCGGGTCGGGTGCCCAGCCGGCTGCCCCGGCGACCACCTCAGCACCCGACCCCGGATGCCGTGGCCTGCCGGATGCCGTGGCGCACCTCGGGCCTGTCGGTGGCCGGCGTTAGGTTCGGGTCATGTTCCTCCTCGGCGACGCCCGGCTCGTCATCAGCGCCAGCGACCTGCGCACCGCGTCGGCGTGCGAGTTCGCCCTCGTGCGCGGCCTCGACGTGCTGCTCGGCCGCGCCGAGGTCGCGCCGGTCGCCGCCGACCCGATGGCCGCACGGGTCGTGCAGCTCGGCAACGAGCACGAGCAGGCCGAGCTGCGCCGACTGGTCGCCGAGCACCGGGGCCGCGTCGTGCAGCTCGAGCGACCCGGCTACACCCGCGAGGCGCTCGAGGGTGCCCACGCCCGCACCGTCGAGGCCCTCGCCTCCCCCACGACCGACGTCGTCTACCAGGCGACGTTCTTCGACGGCGGCTTCGTCGGCCATGCCGACTTCCTCGAGCGCACCCCCGACGGCTGGCTCGTCAGCGACACGAAGCTGGCGCGCACCGAGAGCGTGCCCGCCCTGCTCCAGATCGCCGCCTACGCCGCGATGCTCGCGGGAGCAGGCGTGCCCACCGCGCCGGTCGCCCGGCTCGTCGTCGGCAGCGGCGAGGTGCGCGACTTCGCGCTCGACGACATCGTCCCCGTGTACCTCGCGCGGCGGGCCCGGCTCGACGCCCTGCTCGCCGAGCACCACGCGTCGGGGGCGGCGGCGCGGTGGGGCGACCCCCGCTGGCTCGCGTGCGGGCGCTGCGAGGTGTGCGAGCCCGAGGTCGAGGCCGCCCGCGACCTCCTGCTCGTCGCGGGCATGCGTGGACCCACCCGCCGGCGACTCCTCGAGGCGGGCGTCACGACCCTCGACGACCTCGCCGTGCGCACCGAGCCGGTCCCCGACGTGCGGGCCACGACGCTCGAGCGGCTGCGCGAGCAGGCCCGCCTCCAGCTCGAGGGCGAGCGGTCGGGGGAGGTGCGCTCCGAGGTGGTCGACGCCGAGCCGCTGCGCCTCATGCCCACGCCCAGTCCCGGCGACGTCTTCTTCGACTTCGAGGGCGACCCGTTGTGGTCCGAGCGCGGGTCCTCGGTCTGGGGCCTGGAGTACCTCTTCGGCATCGTCGAGGTCGACACCGGCGCCCCGGTGTTCCGGGCGTTCTGGGCGCACGACCGCGTCGAGGAGCGTCAGGCCCTCGTCGACTTCGTCACGTGGCTGACGCGGCGGCGGCAGCGCTGGCCCGACCTGCACGTCTACCACTACGCGCCCTACGAGACGGCAGCCCTGCTCCGGCTCGCGGCCCGACACGGCGTCTGCGAGGACGACATCGACCAGCTGCTGCGCGACGGGGTCTTCGTCGACCTCTACGCCGTCGTCCGCTCGGCCGTCCGGGTGTCGCAGCGCTCGTACTCGATCAAGAAGCTCGAGCCGCTGTACATGGCGGCCCGCGAGGCCGCCGTCACGAACGCCGCCGACTCGATCGTCGTCTACCACCAGTTCGTCGCGGCGACGGTGGCCGGGCGCACCGACGAGGCCGCCACCCTGCTCGCCGAGATCGCCGACTACAACCGGGACGACTGCGAGTCGACGTGGCGGCTGCGCGACTGGCTCCTCGCGCAGGGGTCGGCGGTCGGGGTCGTCGGCGCCGGGTCACCCAGCGACGGCCAGTCGGCGGAGCCCGCCACGGCGCAGGTCGCGTCGGACCAGCGGCGCGCCCTCCTCGACCTCGAGGCGCTGTTGCGCGAGCGCCTCGTCGGGGTCAGGCCGCACGAGCGCTCACCGGAGCAGCAGGCCGTCGCGCTCGTCGCGTCCTCGGTGCTCTTCCACGCCCGCGAGGACAAGCCCGGCTGGCAGGCGCACTTCGAGCGGCTGCGCACCCCGGTGCGCGACTGGCGCTCCGCCGAGGGTTGCTTCGTCGTCGAGGCGGGCGAGGTCGTGCAGCCCTGGCACAAGCCCCCGGGTGCCCGCAGCGCCAGGCGTCGGCTCCGGCTCGACGGTGAGCCGATGCGCGGCCTCGCGCTCGCCCCCGGCGCCCGCGTGAGCACCGTCTACGCCGACCCGCCGCCCAGCGGCATCACGACCCTGCCAGGCCACGCCAACGCGTGCTCCTCGGCCGGAGTCACCGTGCTCGAGGCGGTCGACCGGCTCGCCGCCAACGGCCGGCTCCACCAGACCCTGCTCGTCGAGGAGCTCCAGCCGAGGCCGGCCTGCGAGCACACCGACCTCCCGCTCGCGCTCGTACCCAACGACCGGGTGGGCACCGGGCCCATCGACGCAGCCCTCGCCGAGGTCGCCCGGGCGGTCATCGACGCCGGCGACTCGCTCCCCCGCACCGCCGGGATCGACCTCCTCCTCCGCCGGCCCCCACGTCAGGTGGCGAGCCGAGGGCTGCCTCCCGTGGGCACCGGGGCCGCCCGACACCGCGACGCCGTCACCGAGGCCCTCCTCGACAGCGACGGCTCCTACCTTGCGGTGCAGGGCCCGCCCGGCACCGGAAAGACCCACGTCGCGTCCCGCGTCATCGCCCGGCTCGTCCTCGAGCACGGCTGGCGGGTCGGCGTCACCTCGCAGGGTCACAAGGCGATCGAGAACGTCCTGCGCGCGGTCGTCGCCGCCGGGGTGCCCGCAGCCCAGGTCGGCAAGGCCACCCGCGACACCGTCGACGCACCGTGGACCACCCTGGCCCGGGCCGACGAGCTGGGTGCGTTCGCCGCCACCCACCGGGCCGCGGGCCGCGGGTACGTCATCGGCGGCACGGCCTGGGACCTCACGAACACCAAGCGGGTGCAGCGCGGCGAGCTCGACCTCGTCGTCGTCGACGAGGCGGGGCAGTTCTCCCTCGCCAAGACACTGGCGTGCGCCGTCGCGGGCTCCCGGCTGCTCCTCCTGGGCGACCCGCAGCAGCTGCCCCAGGTCTCCCAGGGCATCCATCCCGACCCCGTCGACGCCTCGGCCCTCGGTTGGCTCGCCGCCGACGAGCCGGTCCTGTCCCCGCGACTCGGCTACTTCCTCGAGACGACGTGGCGGATGCACCCCGCCCTCACCGACGCGGTCTCGCGCCTGTCGTACGCCGGCCGGCTGCGCTCCGAGGAGTCCGTCACCGCGCGGCGCACCCTCGAGGGCGTCGAACCCGGTCTGCACGTACGGTTGGTCGACCACCACGACAACTCGACGTGGTCGCCCGAGGAGGCCGACGCCGTGCTCCACCTCGTGCGCCACCTGCTCGGGCGCACGTGGCACGACCCCGCCGAGCTCGGCTCGGGCGGCGCGCCCGTCGGGGCCCGGCCTCTCGTGCCCTCCGACGTCATCGTCATCACCCCCTACAACAGCCAGGTCGGGCAGCTGCGGCGCACCCTCGACGACGCGGGTCTCGACGACGTCGCCGTCGGCACGGTCGACAAGTTCCAGGGCCAGGAGGCCCCGGTCGCCATCCTGTCGATGGCCGCCTCCTCGCACTCCGACGTCTCCCGCGGCATGGGCTTCCTCCTCGACCGGCACCGCCTCAACGTCGCGGTGTCGCGAGGGCAGCACTGCGCGTTCGTCGTCCGCTCACGCGTGCTCACCGACTTCGCGCCCCGCTCACCCGACGAGCTCATCGCCCTCGGGGCGTTCCTCGGGCTGTGCGCCGGCGCCGTGACGACCGAGACGGTCGCGCCCGACCTCGTCCCGGCCTGAGCACGGCGACACGTCGCCGACCCCGGCACCTCGCGACTCCGGCACCTGGCGACCCCGGCACCTGGCGACCCCGGCACCTCGCCACCGATGGGATGCAGCTCCCCCGGCTCACTGCCCGGTGCGGCCGTCGATGCACTCGCGTAGCAGGTCGGCGTGGCCGAGGTGACGCGCGTACTCCTCGACGAGGTGCACGAGGACACCGCGCACGCTCACCGGCTGCCCGTGGTGGTGCACCTGCCGCCCCAGAGCGGCGTCGTCGAGCGTGTCGAGCCACGCATCGGCGTCGGCGACCTCGCGCTCCCACGTCGCGAACGCCTCGGCGACGACCTCGTCGTCCGCCACGGCCCCGGTGAAGTCCCAGTCCCGGTCATCCGGGCGGCGGTACAACCGGGTCACGGGCCGGCCCTGGAGCACGCCCCGGAACCACGACTGCTCCACGGCCGCGAGGTGCCGCACCAACCCGAGCAGGCTGAGCGTGCTCGGCGGCACCGAGCGACGGGCGAGCTGCTCGGCATCCAGCCCCTCGCACTTCATGGCCAGGGTCATCCGGTAGTGCGTGAGGTAGTCGCGGTACGTCGCGAGCTCGCCGACGGGCGAACCGGCGGGCCTCGGGTCGTCGGCCGGGGGCACCCACATGTCGCTCATGGCGTCCAGCCAAGTCCACAGCGCGGCGCCCCACAACCCCCGCGGGCCCACGGCCACGGCACTCGTCAGGGCGGCAGCTGCACGACCCGGCGTCAGGGCCGGCTCAGCCCGGCGCCTTCACCCGCTCGGCAGTCCCGGCGTCGGCCGGCAGGTCGGTGCGGTGGCCCAGGCGCTCGAGCCACCGCACGAGCTGCCGGTGCACCGTGTCGGCCCCCCGCAGCCGGCCGCGCTCGTCGAGCAGGTCGGCGTCCACGGGCCACTCCGCCGGGTGGACGAGCAGGGGGCGGGTCTGCCAGCCCCCGAGCCCACCGTGGCACCCGACGAGCTCCTCGAAGGCCGCGACCTCGTCGAGCACGGGGTCGTAGAGGGAGTTGACGTAGATGTCGGGGGCGTTCGGGAAGGCCGACACGTGGAGGAAGTCGCCGACGGCATCGGGCCCGAAGGGAGCGAGCGGGTCGTCGCCGACGACCTCGCCGGTCGCGAGGTCGTGGGTGCCCGCCGCGCCGAGCGCCACCGGGCCCGCGTCGCCCAGCACGACGACGAAGCCGATGCCCGGGTGCGCCGAGAGCGCAGCGAGCAGCCCGGGGTGGAGTCGCTCGATGTCGGTCGCGGTGAGGCGCTCCGGGTGCCGGCTGAACCACACCCCGCCGAGGTTGCCCGAGCCGACGACGGTGAGCTCGGCCGGTGCGTCACCCGGGCCCGAGGTGTCCTCGACGACGCCCGACGGTCCGACCGGGGCCTGCGGGTCGCGGTCCGCGATGGCGCGCTTCGTCAACCGCCCGGAGACCGAGTCCTGCCCGGAGAGCTGGCCGAGGAGCAGGTTGACCGGCCCCCACGCCTCGATCTCCCCGGTCGCGGCGGTCACCGTGGCGTCGCCGTGCAGGTGCTGCAGCACGAGGTCCTCGAGCGAGGTGCCGTACCGCTGGAGGAAGGTCGCCCCTTGGCTCTGCCCGTGGTCCGAGACGAGCACGACGTGGTACGGACGCGGCGTGATGCCCGAGTCGATGACCTGCTCGATGCTGCGCAGGGCCTCGTCGAGGCCGTAGAGCGCGGCGAGCGACTCGGCCCGGGTGACCCCCGCGTGGTGGGCGACCTCGTCGTAGTCGACGAAGTCGACGTACACCGACTTCGAGCCGCGCATCATCGCCTCGACGACGAGCGCGACGTTGAGGTCCCGGAGGAAGACGTTCGTCGCAGCCCGCAGGGCGACGTACGCCCCACCGCGGTGGATGCGTGGCTCGACACCCCGGCGCACCTGGCGCCGGGCCTGGAAGACCTCCTTGACCATCTCGCCGACCGTGAGGATCACGGCGCGCAGGATGCCGGCCGGGTGGGTGAAGAACGCGGCGTACGACGACGACGGGCCGAGCCCGCGCCGCCCCTCCTTGAGGCCGCTCATCGTGAGCAGCGACGTCGGCGCGTCCCCGGAGAAGAGGTTGGAGATGCTCACCCCCCCGTCGGCGAGGAGGCCGTGACCGGTGGAGACCCGGCTCTCGATGAGCGCGGCATCCGCCGGCTTGTTCGCGACGACGAGGCGGCCGAGCTCGCGGTCGAACCAGCGGAAGGCCGGGATGCCGTCGTTCACCCCGTGGAGCAGGCCGGCCTGGCTCACCGGGGTCGTCGAGGGGACCCGCGCAGTCCACTCGGTCCACGTGTGGCTGCCGCTGCGGATCCACCGGCTGATGGTGGGGATGTTCCCTGCGCGGATCTCGTTCTGCAGCAGGGGCGCCGGCACTCCGTCCAGCTGGACGAAGACGACCCCGGGGACGTCCGAGTGAGGAACCTCACCTTCCTTGGCGCCCATCCGCATCGCGTGCACCGTGAGGTAGTCCCGACCGTTGATGCTGAACGCCCAGGTGAGCAGGGTCATGACGAAGGCGTAGATCCACGAGGCGGCCACCGCGCTGAGGACGCTCGACACCGTGACGCCCGGGGTGACGTAGAGCCCGATGCCGATGACGGCCGCGTTGGCGAAGAGGGCGAGCAGCACCGCCCCGAACCAGCCGAAGACGAGCGCGACCCGCAGGAAGAAGGGCTGGAGCAGCCACCCGGCGAACGAGATCATGACGACGGCGAGCAGCAGCGACGCCGTGGACTCGACCTCGATGCCCGGCGCGAGCGCGATGGTGGCGCCGAGCACGGTGAGGCGCAGGAGGAAGTCGAGCACCCGCGCCCCCGACCGGCGGTCCGGGTCCTGGTGCCCGGGCTCGTTCAGCGTCTCGGCGAGCGCCTCCTCGCGGTGCCGGTCGAACCACGTCGAGGTCGAGGGGTTCCACAGGAGGAAGACGATGACGACGGCCAGCGCCAGCCCGGAGAACCCCTCGACCCGACGCGCGGGGAGCCCGTCGAGCACCGTCCACGAGTGGGCCTGCTGGGCCAGGAGCACGAGGGTCGTCGCGAGGCGCGCCCCGTTGACCCCGCGTGCGAGGAGCACCGCGATGCCGAGCTGCAGCAGGCCCAGGACGACGAGCACCACCCCGACGATGCGCAGCGCGGTCACGGTCTGGGCCGGGTCGAGCCCCGCCATCGGTGTGGCCTCGGGGGCCGCCGCCACGACGAGGACCCCGAGGACGAGGTTCCCGACCGCCTGGAGCACGGTCAGGACGACGACGATCGTCACCGCGAGCGGGCGACGGCCGGTGGGGCGGGCAGACATGGCGTCAGGATCCCAGGGGTCGTGACGTGCGGGCCCGCGCGGGGGCGACGACGACCTCCGCGGCCGGTGCGGACGGCATCCGGGCGCGGCGGCGACGCAGCACCTTGCCCACCTCGACGGTGATCGGCAGCAGGGCGGCGAGGCCTGCGCACGCGAGCCACTGGCCGGGGGTGAGCTCGACGGTCTGCAGGGAGGCGCGCAGGGTCGGCAGCTGGGTGGCGAGGAAGACCATCCCGACCGGGAACATGCCGATGGCCAGGGCCTTGACGACGGGTGCGGTCAGGCCGCTCGTCGGGTCACGCCGGTTGACGATCGCGTTGAACACCGTGCCGAGCCCCATGACGGCGAAGGTCATCGTCATCGACGTGCTCGCGGCGGTCGGGCTCGGCTCGTCCGGGCCGGCGACGAGCGGCACGAGCGCCCCGACGAACAGGGCCACCGCGTAGACGACCCAGCCGGTCACGGCCGACCGGTTCGTGATGGTGACGGCGGGGTCGCGCGGCGGACGCGACATGACGTCCGGGTCGCCCGGGTCGACGGCGATGATGACGACGCCACTGGCCGTGGCGAAGAAGAGGAGGTAGAGCACCATCGAGGGGGTCATCGCGACGCCGTCGTTGATGCCGAACACGCTCGCTGCGATGAAGAGGAGCACGAGCGAGAGCAGCTGGGTCATCTGGTAGCGCACGTACGAGACGACCTTGTCGTAGACGCGGCGACCGATCTCGACCGCGTGGACGAGGGTGCCGAAGTTGTCGTCGGTGAGCACCATCCGCGCGGCCTGCTTGGTCACCTCGCTGCCGCTGCCCATCGCGACCCCGATGTCGGCCTGCTTGAGCGCGGCGGCGTCGTTGACGGCGTCACCGGTCATCGCGACGATCTCGCCCTGCTCCTGCATCGCCCGCGCCAGCCGGAGCTTGTCCTCGGGGGTGACCCGGCCGAAGACGTGCAGCTGCGGCAGGCTCTCCTTGAGCTCGGCGTCGGTCAGGGCCTGCAGCTCGCTGCCGCTGATCGCGCCCGGGCCGAGCCCGAGGTCCTCGCCGATGGCCTGGGCCGTCACGGCGTGGTCGCCGGTGATCATCCGCACGTCGATGCCGGCCGCGAGCGCGGTGGCGACCGCGACCTTCGCCTCGGCGCGCAGCGGGTCGATGATGCCGGTGAGGCCGACGAAGGACAGCTCGGTCGTCAGCGCCATCGGGTCGCTCTGCATCGTCGAGAGCTCGTCGTCGGCGACGAGGCGGGCCGCGAAGGCGAGCACCCGCAGCCCCTTGCCGCCCATCCGGGCGTTCGCCTCGTTGATGCCGTCGCGGGCCTGCTCGATCGGCACCTGGGAGCCGCTGAGCGGGCCGCCGGCTCGGCTGCAGCGCGCCAGGACGACGTCGGGAGCGCCCTTGACGAGCTCGATGACGTGCTCGGCCCCGTCGAGCGTGGCCCGGTGGAAGGTCGCCATGAACTTGTAGTCGGAGTCGAAGGGGACCTCGGCCAGCCGGGGGTAGGCCCGGCGGGTCTCCTCGGCGTCGACGCCGAGCTTCGCCGCGAGCACGACGAGGGCCGCCTCGGTCGGGTCGCCGATGACCGCCCCGTCGTCGCTGACGACCGCGTCGCTGTCGAGCACGAGCCCCATGGCGAGGCGGGTGAAGTCGGGCACCGGGGCGCCGGCGACCGACCGGACGGCGCCGGTCTTGCGGTAGCCCTCGCCGTCGACGGTGAACCACGACCCCGCCGAGTAGACGGTCGAGACCATCATCTCGTTGAGCGTCAGCGTGCCCGTCTTGTCGGTGTTGATGGCGCTCGTCGCGCCGAGGGTCTCGACGTCGGTGAGGTTCTTCACGACGGCCTTGGCGTCGGCGAGCTGTCGGGCCCCCATCGACAGCAGCCCCGAGACGAACGCCGGCATCCCGGTGGGGATGGCGGAGATCGCCATGGCGATCCCGAGCAGGAGCAGCTGGTCGACCGGCATCCCCCGGACGAGGCCCGCGACGATGATGATCGCCACGGCGCCCCACGCGATGATGCCGAGCACCTTGGTCAGGGAGTCGAGCTCACGCTGCAGCGGTGAGCGGCTCCGGGTCACCGAGGTGAGCATCGTCGCGATCCGGCCCATCTCGGTGTCCATGCCGGTGGCGGTGACGACGAGGGTCGCGGTCCCCCGGGTGACCGAGGTGTTCTGGAAGAGCATGTTCGTGCGGTCGCCGAGGGCGACGTCGGCCGCGCCGAGCACCCCGGCATCCTTGGCGATCGGGGCGCTCTCCCCCGTCAGGGCCGCCTCCTGGGCCTCGAGGGTCGCGGACCGCACGATGCGCCCGTCGGCGGGGACGACGTCACCGGCCTCGACGAGGACGACGTCGCCGGGGACGATGCCGGTCGCATCGGTGAGACTGACGGCACCGTCGCGCACGACGCGGGCCCGGGGCACCTGCATCTTCGCCAGGGCGTCGACGCTGGCGCGGGCCGTGAGCTCCTGACGGGTGCCGAGGCCGATGTTGAGGAGGATGAGGAGGCCGACGATGATGCCCGTCGAACGCTCGCCGATGAGCAGGCTGACGACGACGACCCCGACGAGCATGATGTTCATCGGGTCGCGGAACTGCTGGGCCGCGATCGCCCAGGCCGACGGCGGTGGTTCGGCCGCCACCTCGTTGGGGCCGTGCGTCGCGAGGCGGTTCGCGGCCTCGGCGGCGCTCAGCCCGGCACCCTGGTCCGTGCCGGCGGCGGCGAGGACCTCGTCGGCGGTCATCGCGTACGGCGGTGTCGGCGCACCGGCGGGCACGGTCGACGCGCCTCCCGTCGTGCCTGTCGCGTCGGTCTCGCTCACGGCCCGTCTCCCTATCACCCGGTGGTCCCGGCGGCCGGGCCGGGTCACCCCACGCTAGGGACGGGTCGGCGGGGTCCGGACCACCCTCGCGGGGTGGTTCCCCTGCCCCGGCCGCCGCGGCCCGGTGATGGGCTCCACCGTGATCGGGCTACGTGGCCAGGATCCGCTCGAAGAGGTCGAGGTGCTCGCGCACCATGCGGTCGGCGGAGAAGTGGCCCTCGATCGCCCGCCGGCACGCCGCGCGGTCGAGCTCGTCGATCCGGTCGAGGGACGCGGCCAGCTCCTCGACCCTGTCGAAGACGAACCCGTGACACCGTGCTCGACGATCTCCGGAGCGGCACCCGAGCGGAGCGTGAGCACGGGCGTCCCGCAGGCCAGGGCCTCGGTCATGACCAGGCCGAAGGGCTCGGGCCACAGGATGGGGTTGAGCAGCGCGCGTGCGGACCCGAGCAGCTTCTGCTTCTCGACCATGCCGACCTCGCCGACGTACTGCACGTGGGAGTCGAGCAGCGGCTCGACCTGGTCCTTGAAGTACTCGATCTCCTCACGCTCGCGCATCTTGGCGGCCATGATGAGCGGCACCCCGGACAGGTGGGCGACGAGCGCCGCCTCACGGGCTCCCTTGTCGGGCGAGAACCGGCCGAGGAAGAGCAGGTAGTCGCCCTCCCCCTGCCCGACGGTCCACTCCTCCGGGCGCAGGCCGTGGTGGATCACCGCCGACACCGGCTCGCTCGCGCGGGATGCCTGGTCGTGGGAGATCGCGACGACCTCCGCGTGCCGCCCTGCGCGGGCGTAGATCTCGTTGAGCTCGTTGGTGAAGGGCCCGTGGTTCGTCGTGACGACCCGGCCCTTGGCCCTGCTCTCGGCGATCACCGGTCCGACGATGGTGTGGTCGTGGATGATGTCGTAGTCCGCCACCTCGTCGTAGGCGTGCAGGAGGTGGTGGACCTCCACGTAGGACTGTCCGATGTACTCCGGGACCGCACGCTCGCGGACCCACGCCTTGGGCACCGAGCAGGTGCTGTCGCCGGTGGTGTACAGGAGCACCTCGTGCCCGGCGTCCCGGAAGCCGGTGGCGAGCCGGTCGATCACCCCTTCGGTCCCGCCGTACGCCGGTGGCGGCACCGGCAGCCACGGCCCAGCGACCAGGGCGATCCGCATCAGGATTTCCTCTCCTCATCCCCGGACGTGGAGACGGCCCGGGGCAGACTTGTCTTCGTTCTACCCCTTCCCGGCCACCTGCAACCCGGCAGCTGCCGGGACGTGCTGAGAACCACATCGACGAACGGGTGCGACATGACCGCCGACACGACCCCACCTGCACTGGGTCTGCAGCGCCCGTGGAGCGACTACCAGGCCCTGCTCTTCGACCTCGGCGGCGTCGTCACCCGCACGTCCTCACTCCAGGCGGCGGCGTGGAAGCGGCTGTTCGACGACTTCCTCGCGGCCCGGGCCGCCGCCGACGGCACCGGGCCCTTCGTCCCGTTCGACATCGAGTCGGACTACCTGGCCTACGTCGACGGACGCCCCAGGGAGGAGGGCGTGGCCACCTTCCTCGCCTCGCGCGGCATCCCGGTGGACCTGGGTGACCCGGACGACCCGCCGGAGGCGGCGACCGCCCACGGACTGGGCAACCGGAAGAACACCTTCGTCGCCGACGCGCTCGAGCGGGACGGCCTCGAGGTGTTCGCCGACGCGGTCGCCCTCGTCGACGCGGCGCAGGCGGCGGGTGTGCGGACCGCGGTCGTCTCCGCGAGCCGGAACTGCGTTCCGATCCTCCGGCGGGCGGGGCTCCTCGACCGCTTCGAGGTGCGGGTGGGCGGGGAGGAGGCCGCGGCCTGGGGGTTGCGTGGGAAACCCGCACCGGACACGTTCGTTCGTGCGGCCGACCTGCTCGGGGTGGCGCCCGCCGACGCGGTGGTGCTCGACGCCGCCATCGCCGGCGTCCGCGCGGGCCGCGAAGGGAACTTCGGCCTCGTGGTCGGCGTGGACCGGCTGGGCCGTCCGGAGGTGCTCGCCGAGAACGGCGCCGACATCGTGCTCAGCGACGTGCGCGACCTCCTGCGAGCGGCGCCGCTGGCATTCCCGGCCGTCGCGGCACCCGCCCACGACACGCGAGCGGAGGGAGTCGTCGTCTGCCTGCCCCCGGGCGTCACCCCCGACGCCGCGCCCGACCTCAGCGCGCTCGCGGATGCCCTGCGCCACGAGGGCGTCGACGTCGTGGTGACGACCAAGGACCCGTCGGCCCAGCTCGCCGCGATGGCGTCCCGGCTGGACGGACGTGGCATCGGCTCGGGCCTCATCCTCGTCATCGGCTGGCTCGACGACCTGCCCCTGCCGGCCGAGGCCACCCGCGCGCGCGTGGTGTCGGTCGCCTCCCAGCCGCCCGCCGCCACGACGGTCGAGTGGGTCGGCGGCGAGGGCAGCGCGTGCGCCGCGATCCTGCAGGAGCAGCTCGACCGCCGTCGGGAAGGTCGGATCCCCAGCATCGACCTCGACCCGACCTGGACGGTCACGGTGACCGGCGACTCCCTGGCGTCACGCCGTCCGCTGCAGGCCGTTCTCACCGTCTCGGACAGCCGGTTCGGCACTCGCGGGGTGCGGGAGGAGGACAGCCACGGCGCCCTGCCGCGCGTGTTGGCCGCCGGTGTCTTCGACGACAGCCAGGACCCGCCCGCCCTGCTCGAGGGTCCCGGGTGGACCGGTCTGCACCTGCTCCGGCACCTCGACCACTCCCGGGACCGCCGCACGCTCGACCTGCGCACCGGCATCCTCGTCCGGGAGCAGCCGGCCGAGCCGCATGCCCTGCGTACGGTCCGCTTCGCCACCCTGGCGCGGCCCGGCGGCGCCGTCCTGCGGGCCGAGGGCCCGGTCGACTGGCTGCATGCCGGCGCCCCGCTGCTTCCCCCCGCCACCGACGGCACCTTCGAGCGCTTCCAGCGGGACGGCCGGTCCACCGCCCGCACCCGCGCGGAGGTCGGTGGCAGCATCGCGGCGGCCGCCGCGCAGCGGGAGCTGGCCTCCGACGGATGCCGGGTCGTCGAGCGGCTCGCGTTCCTGCGCGCCGACCCCGACGGCGCGCTCACCCTGGACGCCGCATCCGAGGGGCTGGGTGAGCTGCAGGAGGTGGGCTTCGAGGGGCTCCTCGCCGAACAGCGAAGCGCGTGGGCCCGCCGCTGGGACGACGCGTTCGTCGCGATCGACGGCGACCCCGACCTCACCCTGGCCGTCCGCTTCTGCCTGTTCCACCTCATGGGGTCGGTCCCGACGCAGGACGAGGCGGCCGCGGGGGCGCGCGGGGTCACCGGTCCCGCCTACCGCGGCCACGTGTTCTGGGACGCCGACGTGTTCATGCTCCCGTTCTTCGCCGCCACCTGCCCCGCAGCGGCCCGTGCGATGCTCGAGTACCGGGTTCGTCGGCTCGACGCGGCTCGCTCGCGGGCCGCCGAGCACGGTCGGCTCGGCGCTCGCTTCCCGTGGGAGTCGGCCCGAACCGGCGTCGACGTCACGCCGACCGAGTACCGGCCGCTGGACGGCCCGGTCATCCCCATCCACACCGGTCGTCTCGAGGAGCACATCGTCTCGGACGTGGCCTGGGCGGCGCTGCACTATGCCGCGTGGACCGGCGACGAGGAGTTCCTGCGCGGCCCGGGGCGGCCACTCGTCCTGGACGGCGCCCGGTACTGGGCGTCCCGGGTCGAGACCGACGACGACGGGGTGGCGCACATCAGCAACGTCATCGGCCCCGACGAGTACCACGAGCAGGTCGACGACAACGTCTTCACGAACGGCATGGTGCGCTGGCACCTGCGCACGGCGGCCGACCTCGCGCAGGCCGGCGGTGACGTGGCCGACGACGAGATCGGGCACTGGCGCGCGGTGGCGGACACCCTGGTCGACGGCTACCAGCCGGAGACCGGTCTCTACGAGCAGTTCCGGGGGTTCTTCGACCTCGAGGACGTCGACATCACCGACAAGGCCGCGACACCGTACGCGGCTGACCTGCTCCTCAGCAGCGCGGTCGTCCAGCGCTCTCAGATCATCAAGCAGCCGGACGTGCTCATGCTCCATCACCTCCTGCCCGAGGAGACGCGGCCGGGGTCACTCGAGAGGAACGTCGAGTACTACGAGCCCCGGACCTCGCACGGCAGCTCGCTGTCCCCGGCCATCCACGCCTCGTTGCTCGCCCGCGTCGGCCGCTTCGACGAGGCGTTGCGCCTGTTCACCATGGCGTGCCGCCTCGACCTGGACAACCTCAACCACAGCACGGCAGACGGCCTGCACACCGCGACCTTCGGCGGCGTCTGGCAGGCGCTCGTGTTCGGCTTCGCCGGCATCCGACCGACGCAGCGAGGACTGGTGGTCGACCCGCGCGTGCCCGCCCAGTGGCAGTGCCTGCGCCTGCACCTGTGCTTCCGGGGGCGCCTCGTCAGGGTGGCCGCGGGTGCGGACAGCCTCGAGGTGTCCGCCGACGGGCCGGTGCCGCTCGTCGTGGGTGGCGCGGAGCCCGTGGAGGTGGGGGCCGCACCTCGGCGCTGGCAGCGCACCGACCACGGCTGGGACGTCGACCCTGACGACGTCGTCCGCGCTCGGTAGCGAGCCCGGCTGGACGTCGAACCCGACGACGTCGTCCACGCGTGGTAGCGAGCCCGGCAGGCCCGCGGCGTGGCGCGGCAGGTCCGGTGACCCGTCACGGCGCCGCCCCGTGATCGAGGCGCGCGAGCCCCGCCATGACCGCGTCGGCGAAGGCCGCGTGAAGCGCCGGACTCGGGTGGAAGCCGTCGTCGGCGAACATCTCCGGTGAGAGCGGCTCGGTGGCCTGGATCCGGAAGACTCTCCGGCGGGCCCGGACCGCGGCGACCCCGATGGCGTCGAAGACGCGGCCACGCCAGCCGAGGGCATCGGCCAGCGGCCGGGGAAACGCCGGAAAGTGGTCGAGCGGTGGGATTCCGAGAAGGCACACCCAGGCTCGTGGTGCAGCGGCGAGGACCGCATCGAGGAGCGTCGCGAGCTCACGGCGGAAGCGAGAGGCACGGTGCAGGTTCTTCAGGTCGTTGACACCGACGGACACGAACACCAGGTCGGCGTCGTGCAGGGCACCGGGAGTGACGAGGGCCAACGCGCGGCCGGCGGTCGCCCCGGTCATGGCGCAGGCCTGCCAGTGGACCGTCGCCCCGTAGCGGTCGGCGAGTCGCCCGGCGAGCTGACCCGCCACGGACGACCTGTGATGGCCGACCGCGTACCCCGCCGCCACGCTGTCACCGAGGGCGACGACCTTCAGGTGGCGGTCGCCGGTGCCGACCTGCCCCGTGACCCCGTCGGCATCCGAGAAGCGTGGGATGGTGCGAACGAGCCGGTATCCCTGCACCGGCACGACGGGAAGGCCGAGCCACCACCACCGAGCACCCCAACCGCCCCGGGCGAGTCCTCGAGGCCCACCGCGTCCGGCACGGACGAGATCGATCGGCATCACGGGCCAGATGCTATGCCGCGCCTCCTCGTCCCCCTCGAGGCGCGCTGAGCCACCTCCCGGTCTCTCGCACGTCGTCGGCGTGGGATGGTGAGGCATGGCCGACCCGGACGACAGCGAGCTCGACGCCTTCTGGGACATCGCCCGGGAGCACGCGGGTCTTGCCGGTGTCCCGGTCTACACCGGCGCCAACCCGATGCGAAGCCTCCGGCCCCCCGCGTGGGCGTTCGGGGCGACGCCCGAGCAGGCCGACGACCTGCTCGCGCTCGTCCTCGGCGGCACCAAGACCGCGACCTCGAGTGCGCACGCCGACTACGTGTCGGCCGGTGAGGAGCTGCCCGCGCCCGGGATGCTCGGCATCGTCCTCGACGGCGCCGGCCACCCTCGTGCCCTCGTCGTGACGACCGAGGTGCGGGTCGTCGCCTTCGACCACGTGGATGCCGGCCACGCCCGTGACGAAGGGGAGGGCGACCGCACCCTCGAGCACTGGCGCGCGGTCCATGAGCGCTTCTTCACCGAGCACGCCGCGGGTGGCTTCCAGCCGGACATGCCGGTCGTCCTGGAACGCTTCCGCCTCCTCCACCCGTCGGCCTGACGCGAGGGAAGATCCGAGCAGGGACACCCCCAGGTGCCGAGCAGCAGTGCCGGTCCGACGGGCTGACACGCCGCCCCACCACGCTCAGGTGCGTGGGGGCTCCGTCCCACGGTGGGTGGCCAGGTAGCCCTGCCAGTCCCACCCCGCGAGGAACCGGGTGGCGGCCGTCCGGCCGTTCTCGAACAACGTCGTCGCCTGCGCCCGGCTGAGCCCGAAGTCGACCGGGTTGACGCCGCCGGTGTCGACCTGCATCGTCCGCACCTTGACCCACGGCTTGGCGAGGTGTGCCTGGTCGCGCCCGACGATCGTCGTCATCACGAGGTCGGCGGCCAGGGCCACGGGACCGTGCTTGACGAGGCCGACGACGGGAAGCAGCTTGGCGGCATCCATGGGGAGGACCGGGAGCAGCTTGACCCCGAAGGTCGGCCAGCGTGGCGGCTGCCCGTCGGTGCGGTCGAAGACGTCGATCGGGAAGTTGGACAGCACCCCTCCGTCCACGAGGGTGGACGACGTCCCGTTCGAGCCTCGGAGCGTGACCGGCTCGAAGAAGAACGGGATCGACATCGACGCCCGCACGGCATCCGCCACGCGCTGCCGGCCCGGCACGAGGCCGTAGATGCGCTCGTAGTCCCACGGGAGGTGCACGAGCTCACCGCGGGTCACGTCGGTGGCGGTGACGACGAGCCGGAACCGGCGCTCGGGCGGAAGCGAGGATGCCGGGTCGTCGACCGCGAGGTCGGCGAACGTCTCGACGCCGCACTCGTCGACGAGCAGGTTGCCCAGCCACTCCCGCAGGTGGTCGCCCTCGAAGACCCCGTCGTCCAGGAGCAGGGACAGCAGCGGCCCGCCGATCGGGACCCGGTCCAGGAGGGACCGGTCGGCGAACCTCCGGTAGTCCAGCGTCGCCATGATCTCGGTGAGCCGTGACGCCGGCATCCCCGCGGCCACGAGGGCGCCGACGATCGAGCCGGCCGACGTGCCCGCGACCCGGGGGAACGAGTAACCGGCGTCCTCGAGCACCTGGATGGCTCCGACGTGCCCGATGCCCAGGACCCCGCCACCCTCGAGCACGAGGTCCGCGGTCAGGGACGGCGACCGAGTCATGAGCTCCACTCCCGCGGGTCCAGGGGGCGCACCCGGACCGGGGCGCGTGGCGACCGTAGTCCGCGGGGCTCAGCCGCGCAATCGGGCCGGGATGCCGGCCGCGGCGCGAGGATGCCGTGGACGCGCGGGGCGGCGTTCGTGGTTCGCCCGCGTGCGCCCCGGCCGTCGTCCTACATTCGCGGGATGGACGTGGAGCAGTACCTGACCCTCGACGCGACCGGCCTGGCCGCCCTCGTGGCCTCGGGGGAGGTGTCACCCGGCGAGCTGCTCGCCGTGGCGCGTGAGCGGCGCGACGCCGTCGACCACGCCCTCAACGCCGTCGTGGTTCCGCTGACGCGGCCCGCGGACGACAGGGCAGCCGACCCGGCGCTGTCCGGGCCGTTCACAGGCGTGCCGTTCCTGCTCAAGGACCTCGCGCAGGAGTACGCCGGCTACCCGACGAGCAGCGGGTCGCGCGCCCTGGCCCACGACGTCGCGGCCGAGCACGCCCTGGTGACCCAGCGGTTCCTCCGCGCGGGGCTCGTGGTCTTCGGCAAGACGAACGTCCCGGAGTTCGGCGCGAAGGGCGTCACCGAGCCGGTGCTGTTCGGGCCCGCGCGCAACCCGTGGAACCTGGCCCACACCCCGGGTGGCTCCTCCGGTGGCGCCGGGGCAGCCGTCGCCGCCGGCATCGTCCCGGCCGCCGGGGCCAACGACGGCGGCGGCTCGATCCGGGTCCCCGCCGCGTGCAACGGCCTCGTGGGCCTGAAGGCGAGCCGCGGCCTGACCCCGTACGGTCCGCAGACCGGCGAGCTCATGATGGGGATGGTCACCCAGGGCGTCGTCACCCGCACCGTGAGGGACAGCGCCGCCCTGCTCGACGCCATCATCGGACCCCACCCGGATGCCGCGTACGAGGCGGTCCGGCCCCCGGTGCCCTTCGCCGAGCTCATCCAGCGACCCGTGCCCGCGGTGCGGGTCGGCTACTCCTGGGCGTCGGCGATCAACGCCCACCCGCACCCCGAGGCGGTCGCCGCCGTCGAGCAGGCCGCGGCCCTCCTCGCCGACCTGGGGCACCACGTCGAGGAGGTCGCACCCCCGCACGACGACGAGGCGCTCGCCCGGGACTTCCTCACGATCTGGTTCGCCCAGCTGTACGCCCAGGTCAGCGACGCCAGGCGGCGCTTGCGCTCCCCCAGCTCCAGCTTCGAGGCCGACACCCTCGCCGCCGCGGAGCTGGGCCGGGCGGCCGGGGTCCGCCCGCTGCTCGCAGCCGTGACGAACGTCAACGCCCACACCCGCGCACTCGCGTCGTTCCACGAGACGTACGACATCCTGCTCACCCCGACCCTGGCCCAGCCACCCCTGCTCGTGGGCGCGCTCACCCCCAGCACCGCGCTGCAGCGCGCCTCCCGGGCGGTGGCCAGGGCGCGCGCCGGCCGGCTCCTCGCGGCCTCCGGGCTCCTCGACGAGATCATCTCCGAGAACCTGAGCTGGGTGCCGTACACCCAGCTCGCGAACCTCACCGGGCGGCCGGCGATCAGCGTGCCGCTGCACTGGACCGCGACCGGCCTGCCGCTCGGTGTGCAGCTCGTCGGCCGCCTCGGAGCCGACGGGGTACTGCTCCAGCTGGCCGCCCAGCTCGAGGAGGCCCACCCGTGGTTCCACCGCTACTCGCACCTCGACCCCGCCCTGACCACCCGCGAGTACCGGGCGCCCCTCACGGGGTCGGGGCGTCCTGCTCCAACGCCTGGGTCAACAGGGTGACGAGCGCCTCGAGCTGGACGTCGGCCGACGAGCCGACCTCCTCGTCCGAGCCGTCGAGGGCTCGTGCCGCCAGCCCGGCCTTGTCGTCGATGAGCTCTGCGAGCCGTGGGTCGATGGTGCCGGCGGCGATGATCCGCCACGCGGTGACCGGCTCGGTCTGGCCGATCCGGTGCACGCGGTCGATGGCCTGCGTCTGCTCCGCGGACGTCCACGACAGCTCGGCGAGCACGACGTTGGAGGCGACCTGGAGGTTGAGCCCCACCCCGGCCGCGGTGAGCGAGCACACGATGACGGCGACGTCGGGGTCGGTGAGGAACGCCTCGATGTTCGCCTTGCGCGCCTTCGGCGTCTGGTCGCCGCGAACCGAGGAGTAGCCGAGGCCGCGCTTGGCGAAGGTCTGCTCCGCCGCGTCCATGACGTCGACGTGCTTGGCGAAGAACACGACCTTGCCGACGTTGCGTGCCAGCTGGGCGGCGTAGTCCGCGGCCAGGCCGGCCTTGGCCTGGCCGATCCTGCGCATCACCGTGAAGACGTTGTCGCCGCTCTGGTCCGTGCCCGCGTTCTTGCGCTCCGCCGCGGCCACCCGACGGACGAGATCGTGGTCGACGCCGACGACCGGCGTGCCAGCCCTGCGTGCGGCGACCGCCGCCTCGTAGCGCGCGACGAGGCGCCGTGCCAGCTCCTGCTCCGCGGCGCGGATGGAGCGGCTCGCCTCGTCGTCGAGCTCGACCGGGAGGTCCGCGACGCGGCGGGCCGGGATGTCCGAGGCGACGTCGACCTTGCGCCGCCGCACGATGCCCAGGTCGATGACGCTCCTGCGCGCCGCGGCGTAGAACCCGCGGTCGGCGGGGCTGAGCCCGGTCTCCTCGAGCGCGGCCATGAGGGCGTGCCGCGGCTTCGTGTCGTCGATCCAGCCGAGTAACTGCCAGATCGCCTTGAAGTCCTCGATGTCGTTGATGAGCGGGGTGCCGGTGAGCGCCATGAACAGCGCGTTGGCACTGCGGGCCCGGATGCGTTCGGAGAGCTGCAGCACGTGCTTCGAGCGCTGCGACGCCTTGTTCTTGATGAAGTGCGCCTCGTCGACGACCATGCCGCGGAAGCCGTGCTGGCCCAGCCAGCCCACGTGCCGGTCGAGGAGCTCGTAGTTGACGATGACGACGTCGGCGAAACCGTCGATGGTCTCGCCGTCGCCGTGGATGACGGTCGGCACCCGGTGCGGGGTCCACAGCTCGGCTTCGTGCGCCCAGTTGGCCTTGACGACGTTCGGGACGACGACGAGGAGGGGGAAGGAGTCCGCCGCCTCGGCGCACAGCAGCGCCTGCGCCGTCTTGCCGAGCCCGGGCTCGTCCGCGAGCAGGAAGGTCCGGTGCCCGTCAGCGGCTGCCGCGACGACCTGGGCCTGGTGGTGCATGAGCTCGAGACCCCGGATGCCGTGGGGCACCTCCGTCGGTTCCGGCAGGGGCATGCACGTGGCGTCCCCGCCGTACTCGAAGGCGCGGAACAGCGGGGTCAGCAGCTCCCAGCTGCCGAGCCGGTTGGTCCTCGGGCGCGGGGAGGGCACCCCCGAGAAGTCGGGCGCGAGGAAGGGGTTCGCCAGCTGACGGGCCAGGACCGTCGGGGGGACGACGCGACGAGTCGTCGGCATGGGTTCGACGGGCGCCTCCTCCGGCTCCTCCTCGGGCTCGCGGCCGGCGGCCCGCAGCAGGTCGTTCCGCAGGCTCACCGCCGAGGGCGAGACGACGGCATCCTCGGCGAGCAGCTCGATGAGCGAGGTGTCGAGCGCCGCGGTCTTGGCGAGGATCGTGGCGATGCCGTCGAGGCGGGTCAGCGCGGCGGTGCGCTCGGGCTCGGGCACGGAGGTGTCCCCCTTGAGCCGGGCGCGCTCCTCCCGGACGAGGAGGGCGACGACCTGGTACGCCGTGCGGCTGCTCGGCCGGACCTTGCCGCGCTGCGCAGCGGCCTCGACCTGCCGGACGGTCCTGGCCAGGACGGGCATGAGGCCCTTGTCGTCGCGGGCGCGGGGACCCTGCCGGTCGCGCGGCGCGGTACGCGACGCGCCGTGGCGGCGCGGTGGTCGCTGTGCCAAGCGGTTCCTTCTCCTGAGTCGGTCTGACGGGGTGGCGCCGGGGTGTCGATGCGACGGGACCGGCGAGGTCGCACCGCCGGGTGCCGGGGCGCGAGGCGACACGGCCACCGCGCTGGTCGGCGCGGCATCGACAGCCGAAGCGGACGCTCGCCGGGGGCGAGGCCCCGGTCCCCTGCGTCGCTGGGGCGTCCTCGCCGAACGACGGGAACGGGACAAGCGTATGCCGTGCCGCGTCGTGCCGGGGACCATCCGCGCCGACGAGTGGGTCAAACCTCCGCGGCCGGGAGGCGCCACCGCCGGTCGAGGTCGGCGCAGACCTCTGCGTGACGGACGAGGAAGGCGCGTTCGTCGAGCCGCTTGCGGCGCAGCCAGCCGGTGACCTCGTCGTTGCACTTGCTGGCGTTGCACGAGGAGCACGAGGGGACGACGTTGGTGAGGGTGTAGCGCCCACCACGGGAGATCGGCAGCACGCAGTCACGCTGGAGCGGCCGGGCCGCGGCGCCGCAGTACGCGCACCCGCCCCAGGAGTCCTGGAGGGCCGTCCACTGCTCGTCGGTCAGGTCGTGGGCCACACGGCCCATGCGGCGGGTGCGGCGCCGGGCCGCGCGGGCCTTGCGGGCGTTCGTCGCCATGGGCCCAACCTAGGGCTGCGAGGGCACCCGCCGGGGCGACGGCGCGCACGACGGCCTCGTGGACGTCGGCTACGGACCTCGCCGTCGAGCAGGGCTCATGGGCCCCGGGGGGCCACGCCGACGGTGGTCGGTGCACCGCAGGCGAAGGCAGACCCGCCACTGGAGGTCGCCGTCCGCGCTCCCTGCCAGGTCCCGGTGCCCACAACTGCTTTCACCGCGAAAGGAATTCCTTCTGCGGTGACAGCAGTTGTCCCGGGGGTCCAGGGCGCGAGGAGAGCCGGGCCGGGCAGGGCGCGAGGAGAGCCGGGCCGGTGGCCGGGCCCTTGGCGGAGCGAGCCGGAGCGCGGGTGTCACCCCCGCCCAGCGGGCGATCACCACCGACGTTCGCCTCCGGGGTGCGGGTCGCGACGGGTTCGTCCGGACGCCGAGCGCGTCCGCCAACAGGCAGTGGGGGGCAGAAGCGCCCCCCAGGGAGCACGCGGCCCCCGACCGATGACAGGGCACTGCCTGTCCTGGTGCACGCGTCCGGCCCCGTCCTGGTGCGCGCGCCCTTCCCTCCGCGCCACCCGGGAGTCCCGGCGTCATCCACGAGGCGGCTCGCGGTGGGTGGAGAGTGCGGTACGCGTGCCTGGCGCGCCGCGCGCGCCTTCCGCGGCACGCGCGCCTGCCGCGCCGCGCGTGCCTGTTACGCCAAGCGTGCCTGCTGCGCCGCGCGTGACTGGCACGCCCCGCGAGCCTGCCGCGGCGCGGACGCCGCTGACAACGACGAGACCCCGTCCGACCGGCGGGCGGTGCCGCGGGTCGGACGGGGTCTACCGTCGGGTGGAGCTGAGGGGATTCGAACCCCTGACCTTCTCATTGCGAACGAGACGCGCTACCAACTGCGCCACAGCCCCGAAGTGCGGAGCAACGATAACACCAGCCCGAGACGAGCCTGAAACCGGATCGACCCTCCCCGGATGCGCCTCTCTCCCGCCCCAAGAGCCGCCCCGAAGCCGCCCCGTCCCGCCCCCCTCTCGCCGGGCCCGGGCGCACCTTGGCGACCAGCGGCAGACGGCGCCACGCGCCGACCAGGACCCGGGCCAGCACATACCATCGCGGCATGCGACTGCGCCTGCCCCGCCCGTCCCGGACCGGTGCCGACCCCGCCGGCCTGCCCGGCTCGATCGTGCGCGCGGACGCCGTCCACCCGCTGAGCGCCACCGACCCGCGTCGCCCCGCTCAGTGGTCAGTGCCCCTCGGGGTGCGCACCGCCAGCGAGTGGGCCTGGCGCGGGCTCGTCATCGGTGCGGCCGCGATCGCCCTGCTCTACCTCGCCGGCCTGCTCTCCGAGGTCGTCATCCCCCTCCTCGTCGCGTTGCTGCTCACGGCCCTGCTCCAGCCGGTCTACGACCTGCTGTCCCGAGTCGTACCCCGCGGGCTGGCGGCCGGTCTGACGGTGCTCGGGACGCTGGCCGTCGTCTTCGGCCTCCTGTCCTTCGTCGGCTCGCAGCTGACCAGCCAGCTCGACGACATCACGACGAAGGTCACCGAGGGGATCGACCAGATCCGCCGCTGGCTCAACACCACCTTCGGCGTCACCGACACCCAGCTCGAGGGCTACATCGACCAGGCCCGCGACTGGCTCAGCTCGGGCAACCTCGCCGACACGGCGACCTCGGCCGGCCTGACCGCAACGCACATCGTCGCCGGGTTCTTCCTCGCGATGTTCACTCTCTACTTCTTCCTCTACGACGGCCCGGTCGTCTGGGGCTGGGCGGTGCGCCTGTTCCCCCGCGGCGCCCGCGAGAAGGTCCACTCCTCCGGCCTCATCGCCTGGGCCCAGCTGTCCGCGTTCACGCGAGCGACCCTGCTCGTCGCCGCCGTCGACGCCATCGGCATCGGCGTGGGCGCCGCGATCCTCGGTGTGCCGTTTGCGGCGGGCATCGCCCTCATCGTGTTCTTCGGCGCGTTCATCCCGGTCGTCGGTGCCGCGATCTCCGGAACGGTGGCGGTGCTCCTCGCACTCGTCGCCCTCGGCCCGATCCAGGCGCTCATCATGCTCGGCATCGTCATCGGCGTGCAGCAGATCGAGAGCCACCTGCTCCAGCCGCTGCTCGTCGGCCGGGCCATGCGGATCCACCCGCTCGCGGTGATCCTCGCCATCGCCGCCGGCATCGTGCTCGCCGGCATCATCGGTGGCCTCATCGCGGTTCCCACCGTCGCCGTGCTCAACGCCGTGGGCCACCACCTGCTCGACGGTCCGGAGGCCGACGACGACGTCCCGCCGGGCAAGGGGCAGACACCGGACGAGGTGCTCGGCCCCGATGCCAGGGACCGCGCGGAGGCCGACGCACAGGACCTCGCAGACCGCGCCGAGCAGGGGGCCCGCGAGCAGGCACCGGACTGAGGGGGCCCGCTCCGGGGACGCCAGGTCGCGGCCCGAGCGGCCTGTACCGGGCCCGAGCGACCCGTACCGGGCCCGAGCGACCCTCCCCGGGGAACTCAGGCCCCGGCTACCCGGCGCTCGTCGTAGGCGGCGTCCTCGCTGTCGGCGACGCGCTCGACGGGGACCGGGTCGGGCGTGACGGCGGCCGGTGCCACCTCACGCGGGGCGGCCTTGGCCTTCATCGTGTACGTCGGCCGCGGGACCGGCACGGGGTCCCAGGTGAGCGGCAGGTCGTCCTCGTCGAGGATCGGCACCATGACCTCGGCGGCGGGCTCGGCCGGCGGGGCAGGCTCCGCGCCCGAACCGGCCACGACTGGACCGGCGGGCAGGCCGCTGGATGCCGTCGCCTCGCTCGCGTGCCCCGTCGCCACCGCGCCGGTCGTGGAGCCGGTCGCCCCAGCGCTGGCCGGGACGGGGCCGCCCCGTGCCTCGTCGGCGCCGGCGCCGTCAGCGGCGGTGGCGTGGCCGGACGCGGTGACGCCGACGACGGCACGCCCGGACACGGCATCCGCCGCACTGGACGCGCCGGTCGCCTGCGGCCGGCCCGGTGCGGCCCGCCGCGCGGTGCCCTCCGTGGACGGTCGCGCGACGACCGGGGCGGAGGTGCGGCGCCGCTCGAGCTCGGCGAGCCGGCGGCGGTGGGCCCGGGCCGTCGCCTGCTCGGCGCGCACGCCGGAGCGCAGGTAGACCATCGTCGCCGCGACGGCTCCGACCGCCGGGGCCAGGGCCCAGACGGGGAGGAACGCCAGCACGACGAGCGGGACGATGACGAGCAGCTCGGCGAGCGAGGCGAGCACGAGGAGACCCCGGACCCGGCGGCTCGGGCGCAGCCGGGGGCGGGCGGGCGGGACCCGGTCGGTCCGCCCGGGCCGCACCGGGCCGGAGCCGGTGGCCGGACGGGTGCCGCCCGCCGGACGCGCCGGCCTCGGGGTCGAGCCGCCGTCACCGTCGCCGCCGCCGCCGGTGTCGGCCACGCGCGACGTGACGGTGAGGGGGCCGGTGGGCTCGGCAGCCACGGCACGCTTGACGAGCACCTGGGGTCGCGCGCTGCGGGCGGGGTGCACGGCATACGACCGGGGGGCGGGCTCGGACAGGTCGGTGGCGGGCAGCGCGTCACGCCGTTCGAGGACGCGCATCGCCTCCGTGAACTGCTCGACGGAGCGCGCCGTGGCGAGGTGGTCGCGGCGGCGGACCCAGTACTGCGCGAAGTAGGCAGCCCAGATCCCGAGGAGGACGATGAAGATCAGGCTCGACGGGGACCGCACGACTAGAACGGTAGGTGCGCTCCCCCGCCAGGGGCCGGACCCCCTTCGGTGTGTCGCGCAAGTGACTGCTGTGACGACTGTGTCGCATGGGTGCCGGGGCCGGTGGCGGGGTCTCCGGCGAGCCTGGCCAGCCGCTCCATGAAGGTCTCGCCCGCGAGGTCCTCGGTCGTCAGGGCGAACGACACGTGGTCGCGCCACTCGCCCGCGATGTGGAGGTAGTGCGGTCGCAGGCCCTCCTCGCGAAATCCCAGCTTGCGGACGACGGCCAGGCTCGCGGTGTTCTCCGGGCGGATGTTCACCTCGACGCGGTGCAGCCCGAGCGTGCCGACGACGTGGTCGCCCGCGAGCGCCAGGGCTGTCGGGATGACCATCCGGCCGGCGACGGACCGGCTCACCCAGTAGCCGACGAAGCACGAGCGGAACGACCCGAGCACGATCGAGCCGACCGACAGCTGCCCGACGAGGCGGCCGTCCACCTCGACGGCGAACGGCAGCGCCCGACCGGCCCGCGCGTCGGCGTCGTACTGCGCGACGAGCTCGGCGAACCCGCGGGCCGGCGCGTCCGGGTCGGGCGAGGTCGCGTCCCACGGCTCGAGCCAGGCGGCGTTGGCGCGACGCACCGACGCGAAGGCCGGCCCGTCCTCGAGGCGCAGCGGCCGCAGCGTGACCTCGGTGCCGAGCGGTGTCCGCCCGACGAGGCGCACCGGCCACCTGGCAGCCGGCGCCGAGGTGGCGCCGGCACGACGCCTCGCCCCGGCGAGGCCGGTCGACGTGCGGCGGACCCGACCCCACATCAGTGGTCGCCGCCCCCGGCCTGGCTGAGGGCGTGGGGCAGCACCTCGGCGAGCACGGAGAGCGCGTCGCGCACGCCGCCGGTGGACCCGGGCAGGTTGAGCACGAGCGTCGCACCCGCGAGCCCGGCGAGGCCACGGGACAGCACGGCCGTCGGGATGCCGTTCGCGACCCCGCGCGCCCGGATCGCCTCGGCGAGCCCGGGCACCTCCTTGTCGAGGAGCGGCCGGGTGGCCTCGGGCGTGCCGTCGGTCGGCGTCAGTCCGGTGCCGCCGGTCGTCACGAGGAGGTGGGGCCCGGTCTCGAGTGCGGCGGCGAGGGCCTCGGCGACGGCGGGGCCGTCCGGGACGACGGTCGCCTCCGGGACGTCGGCTCCCCAAGCGCGCAGGGTCTCGACGAGCAGCGCGCCGCCGCGGTCGGGGTAGACCCCGGCCGCGGCACGGGTCGAGCACGTGACGACGACGGCGCGCGTGCCCGCCAGCGGCATGCCCGCCCGCGGCGTACCCTCCAGCGGCGTGGCCTCCCGCGGCGAACCCCCCAGCGGCGAACCCCCCAGCGGCGAGCCCGGCGGGGCCCCGTCCCCGGCACCACCGCTCATGCCGGCTCCTCCCAGTCGCCCGAGCGACCGCCCGACTTCGCCGTGACCCGGATGTCGGTGATGCGGGCGTGCCTGTCGACCGCCTTGACCATGTCGACGAGGGCGAGGGCCGCGACCGAGACCGCGGTGAGCGCCTCCATCTCGATGCCGGTGCGGTCGGCGGTGCGCACGACCGCGCGGATCTCGACCCCGTCGTCGACGACGTCGAGGTCGACCTCGACCGCGTGCACCGCGACGGGGTGGGCGAGCGGGATGAGGTCGGGCGTGCGCTTGACGGCCTGGATGCCGGCGACGCGGGCCACCCCGAGGGCGTCGCCCTTCGGCACGACGCCGCCGCGCAGGGCGGCCACGGCCGCCGGCGACAGGAGCACCCGGCCGGCGGCGGCGGCCCTGCGGGCGGTGACCGCCTTGGCGGAGACGTCGACCATGTGTGCCGTGCCGTCGGCTCGCACGTGGGTCAGCCCCGGGGGCGGGAGGTCAGCGGCCACGGTCGCGATCCTGCCCGAGGAGGGGGAGGCAGCGCAGCCGGTCGCCCGGCTCGACACGCTCGACGCCGGCGGGCACGACGGCCAGCGCCGTCGCCGCGCTCAGGGCACCGAGCACGTGCGACCCCTGCCCCCCGGACGGCCGCACCCGGCCGTCGCGCTCGACGACCCGGGTCAGCTCGACCTTCCCCGGCGCGGCCGGCCACGCGACCTCGGCGACGGCGTCGAAGGCGCCGTCGGCGCCGGGGTCGAGGCCGGCGAGCCGGCGCAGCGCGGGCAGGACGAAGACGTGGAACGACACGAACGAGCTGACCGGGTTGCCGGGCAGGGTGACCGCCGGCGTGCGCGAGGGCCCGACGACCCCGCACCCCTGCGGCATCCCCGGTCGCATGGCGACCTTGGCGAACTCCACTCCCCCGTCGGCGGCCAGCACCTCCTTGACCGTGTCGTAGACGCCCATCGAGACGCCGCCGGTCGTGAGCACGAGGTCGGGCGCGCCCGGGAGGTCGTCGAGCAGCGCCCGGACGGCTCGGGCGTCGTCGCGCAGGTGAGCCGACCCGGACACCTGCGCCCCGGCGGCCTCGACGAGCGCGCAGAGCATGACGTGGTTGGAGTCGACGATCTGCCCGTGCTCGAGCGCGGACCCGGGGGGCACGAGCTCGTCCCCGGTCGACACGACCGCCACCCGTGGGCGGGGGTGGACGACGACCCGCGGCACGTTGGCCGCCGCCGCGAGGGCGAGATGACCCGGCCCGAGGCGCGTCCCCGCCGACAGGACGGCATCCCCGGTGCGCACGTCCTCCCCGCGCCGCCGGACGGACAGGCCGGCCGACGGTGCCACGTGCAGCGCGACCCCGGTGGCGCCGCCGTCGGTCAGCTCGACGGGCACGACGGCGTCGGCGCCCTCGGGAATGGGCGCTCCCGTCATGATCCGCAGCGCCTGCCCCGGCGCCAGGACGTGGCGCGTCGTGTCGCCGGCGGCGACGTCACCTGCCACGGGGAGCACGACGGGGTGGTCGGGCCCGGCACCGGCGAGCTCTGCCGAGCGCACGGCGTAGCCGTCCATCGCCGAGTTGTCGAAGCCGGGCAGGTCGACGGCGGCGACGACGTCGGCCGCGAGCACGAGGCCGAGGGCCGACCCGACCGCCACCTCGACCGGGGCGAGGGGGGCGACGAGCGAGAGCACGGCGGCGCGATGCTCCTCGAGGGTGCGCATCAGACCTCCCCCGCGAGGTGCGCCCCGTCGGGGATGGTGCGCACGCCGCCGGTGACGCGGACGTCCCCGGTGCACACGACGCCGGCGCCGAACGTCGCGTCCGCCTCGACGCGCAGGCTCGAGCAACCGCGGATCGAGGGGACCCCGCGTGGGAAGCGCGCCTCGAAGGCGTCGACGAGCCGGTACGGCGCCCCGAGGTCGACGAACGGCTCCTCGTGCTCGATCGTCGACTCGACGAGCGCGTCGTCGGTGAGCCGGTAGATGTCGGAGCGGATGAGGAGCAGCTCGTTCGTCGTCTTGACGGGTCGGAACCTCGTGCGGTCGACCGCGAGGGCGCGCGAGCCGTCGAAGACCTCGACGGCGGCACCCATCGCCGACTCGACCTGGATGACGGGGGTGCTGTCCGGGCGGGTGGGGTCGACCGTCTTGCGGTTGACGATGATCGGCAGACCGAGGATGCCGTCGCGCTCGGCGAGGCGCTCGGCGAGCACGTCGAGGTCGACCCAGAGGTTGTTCGCGTGGAACCACGGGTGCCGGTCGGTGTCCTGGAAGAAGACGTCCTCCCCCTCGGCCACCATGGCGCTGTCCCGCAGCACGAGGCGCCCGTCGGACCGGCGCACCGCGAGGTGGCCGCCCTTGCGGTCGTTGCGGGTCCGGGCACAGACCTCGGTGACGTAGGGGATACCCTCGCGCTCCATCCACGCGGGCACGGCGCCCTCGCACGTCGCCCCGAGGTTGTCGGCGTTGGACAGGAACGCGTGCCGGTAGCCGCGCTCGCGCAGCGCGTCGAGCAGGCCCGAGGTCTGCAGCGCGACGTAGACGTCGCCGTGGCCCGGCGGGCACCACTCGAGCTCGGGGTCGTCCGGCCACTCCACCGGCGCGAGGTCGTCGGCCCGCAGCTTGGGCTCCATCGTCTGGAGGAAGTCGAGCGGCATGCCGTCGACGGCCAGGCCCGGGTGCCGGCCGAGGATCTCGAGCGACTCGTCGCGGGTGCGGAAGGAGTTCATGAGGAGCAGCGGGGTCGCCACGCCGTGCCGTCGGCGGAGCGCGAGCACCTGCCGGGCGATGATGTCGAGGAAGGTGAGCCCGTCGCGCACGACGAGGGCGGACTTCGCCCCCCGGACCCCCATGCTCGTGCCGAGCCCCCCGTTGAGCTTGATGACGACGGTGCGGCCCAGAGCCGCCGCGACGGCCGCGTCGTCGGGGCGGACGTCGTCGAGGTGCGGCACGTCGGTGAGCGGCTCGATGGTGTGCTCGGGGATCGTCCCGGTCGCGTCGGAGCGCAGCTCGGCGTGGAAGCGGCTGAAGACGGCCACCGCGAGGTCGGGGACCCCGGCGTGCCGCATCTTCTCCGTCGCCGCCCGCAGCCCGTCGGTCGTCATGCGGCAACCCTACGATGCCGCCATGGCCCGCGATCCCGAGAAGACCCCCCGGCGCGCGGCGCTGCGCGCCCGCCGCCGCGAGCTCGCCGCTGCCCGCTCCCCCGAGGCCGACGGGTCCGCCCTCGCCGAGCACGTCCTCGCCCTCGTCGCCGAGCTCGGACTCGGGCCCGGGTCGGTCGTCACGTCGTACGCCGCCGTGCCCGGCGAGCCGCCGACGGCGGCGGTGAACGCGGCCCTGGCGGCGCACGGCATCCGGGTGCTGCTGCCCATCACGCTGCCCGACCTCGACCTCGACTGGTGGGAGGCCGCGGATGCCGGCACCGAGCCGACCGGCGACGCGGCGACCGGCACCGAGCCGACCGGCGACGCGGCGACCGGCGCCGCGCCGCGGCCCCTCGGGCGCGACGCCGTCGCGACGGCCGACCTCGTGCTCGCGCCGGGCCTCGCCGTCGACCGGACGGGCACCCGGATGGGGCAGGGCGGCGGGTGCTACGACCGCGTGCTGCCCCGGCGCCGGCCCGGCATCCCGGTCGTCGTCGTGCTCCACCCCGGCGAGCTCGTCGCACCCGATGAGCCACCCCTGCCCCGCGAGGCGCACGACGAGCCGGTCGACGCGGTCGTCACCGCAGACGGGCTCGTCGACCTCGGCCTCAGCCCGTGGCGGAGCCCTCGGGCCTGAGGACGAGCTCGTCGGGGTCGCTCGCCCGCACGGCGTCCGCGGTGAACGGCCACGGTCGCTGCCGGCCCGCCGCCCAGTCGTCGACCTGGTCGGCGTAGCGGTCGTCCATCGGGTGCCCGCTCACGCCGGTCTGGTTGATCCACGTCGACGCGTCGAGCCGGCCGAGGTCGACGACCATGCGCATCGACGGAGCGGCCGTCACCTCGTAGCCCCGGCTCGCGTTCCACGTGTTGGCGTTGACGATGGCGGATCCACCCGGCAGGTCGAAGGGGCCCTGGTTGACGAACCACCGCACGACCCCCGGCATCGACTCGCCACCGAGCACCCGGTGCTCCAGCGTGACCCGGTGCAGCTTCCCCCACTGCCACCCGTCGGGGTCCTTGCCGAGCTCCCGGGTCAGCTCGAGCCGTGCCTCGACGAGGGCCTGCCGCAGGATCGAGTCCTTGCCCTCGGTGATGTTCGGCGTGAGCTTGTTGTCCCACCACGCGCTCTCCGGGTTCTCGAGCAGCTGCTCGACGGCGGAGCGCCACCGGGCGCCCCCGTCGGACTTCAGCCCGATCGGGAGCTCGTCGTCGAAGAGCAGCTCGACGAGGTTGCGCCACACCGCGTTGTAGTAGGCCGCCGAGGCCCCCGCGTCGGCGTCGCCCGCCGGCGTCGTGAAGTCCCAGCCGCGCAGCAGCTCTCGGGCCTCGCGGGTGAAGTCGAGGAGGTCCTGGCTCTCGAGGTCACCCTCGGACGCCTCGAGCGGGACGGCGAGCAGGGCGGGGACGAGCACCTCGGCGAAGCCGTCACGGTCGTCGAGCTGGATCTCCGCCATGTCGGCCGGCGACACCTTGTCGAGGGCGGCGAGCCGCTCGCCGATCCGGCTCGAGCGCCACCCGCGGTCCCAGTCGTTCGTGAGGAACGGGCTGGCGCTCTGCGTCACCGGCTGGTTCGCCGTCACGACGACGCCGTCCTCGGGGTCGAGCACCCACGGCAGGTCGTCGAACTCGACGAAGCCCTGCCAGTCGTACGCCGAGTCCCAGCCCGGCGCCGGCCACGCACCCGGCGCTGTGCGCGGCAGGGCGGCCCGGCGCACCGGCACCTGGCCCGGGGCCTGGTAGCCGATGTGGCCCTCGCGGTCGGCGTAGACGAGGTTCTGGGCCGGCACCGCGAAGTCGCGGGCCGCCTCCCGGAACTCGTCGAAGTCGCTCGCGAGGTTGAGCGCGAGGATGGCGTCGGCGGTGCGGCCCGGCAGCAGCCCGGTCCACGCGAGGGACACGGCGTACGACTGGTTCTCGTCGCCCTCCTGCGCCGTCGGGGCCCGGGACCCCGCGTCACCGGCACCCTCGAGGACGTCCGACATCACCGGGCCGTGGACCGTGCTGCGCACCGTGATCCGCTGGTCGGCTCCCCCGGCGATCTTGATGACCTCCTCGCGGGTCGTCACCGGCTCCCAGTTGCCGTCGCGCAGGAAGGTGTCGCCGACGATCCGCTCGAGGTAGAAGTCGGTGACGTCGGGGCCGAGGTTGGTGAAGCCCCATGCGATGTCGGCGTTGTGGCCGATGACGACCCCGGGCAACCCGGAGAACGAGAAGCCGCTGACGTCGAGCGGACAGGCGGCGCTCACGGTGCGGCAGTGGAGGCTGTTCTGGATCCACACCCCCGGTTGGCCCACGGCCAGGTGCGGGTCGTTGGCGAGCAGCGGGGTGCCGGTCGTCGTGCGCGACCCGGCCACCGCCCAGCCGTTTGAGCCCACGCCCTCGCTGCGCCCGAGCACTTGCGGCACGGCGTCGAGCGCGCGCTGGACCGCGGCGTACACCTCGTCGGCGACCGGCGAGCCGGGGCTGCCACCGGATGCCGTCGCCGCGGCTGGTCCGGTCGTCAGGGCGGACGGGACGGCCGACCGCTCGGCGCTCGGGGCCTGCTGCGGCGACCACTCCTCCCTCGACAGGATCGGCGGGTGGGCGTCGTAGTCGTAGGCGGGGTAGATCTCGCTGATCTGGGCCGGCGAGAGCCGACCGCTGAGCCGCGCCCGGGCCAGCTCGTCCTCGTAGTTGCTGCGCAGGTCCCAGGCCATCGCCTTGAGCCAGGCGAGGCTGTCGACCGGTGACCACTCCTCGATCTCGGCCTCGGGCAGGCGCAGGCCGAGCAGCCGGTACTCGACGGCGACCTCCCCCGGGCTGCGTCCGCGCAGGTAGGTGTTGACGCCCTCGCTGTAGGCCTGGAGCACCTGGCGGGTCCGGGGCTCGAGGGAGGGCAGCTCCTCCTCGGCGACCCGGCGCCAGCCCATCGTGCGGATGACCTTGTCGGCGTCGAGGCCGTCGGGGCCCACGAGCTCGGCGAGCCGGCCGGCGGTCGTGTGCCGGCGCAGGTCCATCTCGAAGAAGCGCTCCTGGGCGTGGACGTAGCCCTGGGCGCGGACCAGGTCGGTCAGGCTGTCGCCGTAGATGTGCGGGATGCCGCTGTCGTCGCGCAGCACGGTGACGTCCGCCCCGAGCCCGGGCAGCTCGGCGGTTCCGGTCGTGCTCGGCAGCGCCTCGCGGACGGCGGAGACGACGACGACGGCGGCGACGAGCGCGGCGACGACCAGGGCGGCGACGAGTCCCAAAAGGACGCGACGGACGACGACGACTCGACTCACCCTGCGAGACTAGGACACCGCGACACGACGACACGAGGACGGGCCGTGCGACAGACCTGGATGCCGCCGACCGCCGACGGCGGCGCGGGCACGGGCTTCGACCTCGACGACCTCACCCTGGCCCTGCTCGTCGGCAGCATCGTCCTCGTCGTCGCCGTTGCAGCGGTGCGCCTGTCGGTGCGCTCGGGCCTGCCCTCGCTGCTCATCTACCTCGGCATCGGGCTGCTGCTCGGGGAGGACGGGTTCGGCATCCTCTACGACAACGAGCAGCTCACCCAGGTGCTCGGCTACGCCGCCCTCGTGCTCATCCTCGTCGAGGGCGGGCTGACGACGCAGTGGTCCGGCATCCGGCGCTCGGTCGCCCCGGCCGCCGTCCTCGCGACGGTCGGGGTCGGCGTCTCGGTGCTCGTCGTCGGCGTCGCCGCCCACCTGCTGCTCGGGTGGGCGTGGCAGATCGCCTTCCTCGTCGCGGCGGTGCTCGCGTCGACGGATGCCGCCGCCGTGTTCTCCGTCTTGCGCCGGGTTCCGCTCCCCCGGCGGATCTCGGGGATGCTCGAGGCGGAGTCCGGCTTCAACGACGCCCCGGTCGTGCTGCTCACGACCGCGCTCGCGGCATCCCTCATCCCCGGCGCGGAACCCGAGCCGTGGTGGCAGGTCGGCGTCATGGCGATCCTCGAGCTCGCCGCGGGCAGCGTCATCGGCCTCGCGATCGGCTGGGGCGGGGCGCGACTGCTGCGCGGCGTCGCGACGGGGTCGTCGGCCCTGTTCGCGATCGGCGTCGTCTCGGTGGCGGTGCTCGCCTACGCGGCTGCCGACGTCGTGCACGCGTCGGGCTTCATCGCCTGCTACCTCGCGGCGCTCGTGCTCGGCAACCTCCGGCTGCCACACCGTCCGGCCGTCCTCGGGTTCGCCACCGCCGTCGGGTGGCTCGCGCAGATCGGGCTGTTCGTCCTGCTCGGGCTGCTCGCGTCGCCGGACGGGTTCTCCGACGTGCTCGTGCCGGCCCTCGTCGTCGGCACCGCCCTGCTCGTCCTGGGGCGCCCGCTGTCGGTCATCGTGTCGTGCGCGCCGTTCAGGATGCCGTGGCGCACCCAGGCCTTCCTGTCGTGGGCCGGGCTGCGCGGGGCGGTTCCCGTCGTCCTCGCGACGGTGCCGCTCACCGTCGGGGCCAGCGGCGTCGACTGGATCTTCGACCTCGTCTTCGTGCTCGTCGTCGTCTTCACGATCGTCCAGGCACCCACCCTGCCGTGGGTCGCCCGGCGGCTCGGGCTCGATGCCGCGCACCACCGGGTCGACCTGGCCGTGGAGGCCACCCCGCTGAGCGACCTGGGGGCCGACCTCCTCGAGATCGACGTCGGGCCGGGCTCGAGGGTCGCCGGGGTGCGGGTCTTCGAGCTGCGGTTGCCGGTGGGGGCCAACGTGGCGCTCGTCGTGCGCGAGGGACGCTCCTTCGTGCCGCGCGACACCGACGTGCTGCGCCACGGCGACCAGCTGCTCGTCGTCGCGCCGCAGGCGGTGCGCGACGTCGTCGAGAAGCGGCTGCGCGCGGTGAGCCGCGGTGGCCGCCTCGCCGACTGGTCCGGCGCCTGACGCCACCCCACCGCCGCGAGTGCGGACATGGTCGCTGCGGCGACCGTTTCCGTACTCATCGCGGGGTGCAGCCGGGCACGGGCGTCTCGTCGCTGCGCCAGCGCTTATCCTGTGGGTGACCCCGACGCCCGTCGTGGGTCGGTCACGCCGTCGGACCCAGCCGCGCGGCGCAGCCCACGTGTCGACGAGGAGGACCACCGTGCCGACGTACGCCTACGCGTGCACCGAGTGCGACCACCGCTTCGAGGCCGTCCAGTCCTTCAGCGACGAGTCCCTCACCGTGTGCCCCGAGTGCGAGGGACGCCTTCGCAAGGTCTTCAACGCCGTCGGCATCGTCTTCAAGGGCGGCGGCTTCTACCGCACCGACTCCCGCAGCGGGTCGTCGGGGCCGAGCGGCTCCTCCTCGGCGGGCTCGTCGTCCGACACCTCGTCGTCCTCGTCGTCGTCGACCACGTCGTCCTCGTCCGCCGGGTCGTCCGGGTCCGGCACCTCGTCGCCGGGATCGTCGTCCACAGGCGGCTCCACGACCCCCGCGCCGTCCACAGCCTCGGCCTGACCCCGGTCATCCCCGCCGGCGCGCCTAGCGTCGTGGGATGAGCCGCATCCCACGCCCGCTCCCGTCCCTCACCGGCCCCGGCCGCCGGGCCAGGTGGCGCCGTGGCGTGCTGCGCCGGGTGCTGTCCGCCGCCCTGGCCGCGACGGCGGCCGTCCTCGCCCTGGCTGTCGTCCGCCCTCCACCACCCCCGACCGTCGTCGTGCTCGTCGCCGCTCGCGACCTCCCGGCCGGCCGGGTCCTCGCGCCCGGCGACCTGCGTGAGGCCCGGGTCCGCGTGGATGCCGCCCAGCCGGGTGCGCTGGCCTCGGCGCCCGAGGCGGTGGGCCGGAGGGTGGGTGCGGGCCTGGTCCGGGGCGAGGCAGTCACCGGCACGCGCCTCGTGCCCCGGGGCCATGTCGACGGGCTGCCCGCGGGGCGGGTGGCCCTGCACGTCGTGGCGGCCGACCCCGCCTCGGTCGACCTCCTCGCGCCCGGGGTCGCGGCCCGCGTCTACCCGGCCACGGGCGGGCCACCCCTCGCCCGGGGTGCGGTCGTGCTCTCGACCGATCCCGCACCGCAGGCGTCGGGGCCGCTCGGAGGCGCCGACCGGGACGTCCGCGGGGCCGTGCTGTCGCTCACGGCTGCGGAGGCCGACGCGGTGCTCGGCGGGCACGGAGCCGTGGAGGGTCCCGTGACGGTCTCCCTCGTCGCCGCGCCGGGCTGACCTCGCGGTATCGCCCGCACCCGGGCCCCGGGACCGGTGACCCGGGCCCTAGGGTGGACCGCAGGGGAACCCACCGCGCGCACCGGCGCGTCCCCCGTCAACCTCTCGAGAAGGAGTGAATCGTGAAGGGATTCCGGGACTTCGTCCTGCGGGGCAACCTCATCGAACTGGCCGTCGCCTTCATCATCGGCGCTGCGTTCGCCGCGCTCGTCACCGCGTTCACCAGGGTCATCATGGAGCTGTTGGCCAAGGCGGGCGGCGCGCCCAACTTCGATGAGTGGCAGCCCTGGGGCATGACGACGATCGGCCCGTTCATCACGGCGTTCTTCGCCTTCCTCATCATGGCCTTCGTCGTCTACTTCTTCATCGTCAAGCCCTACGAGCACGCCAAGGAGCGCTACTTCCCGGCCGAGCCCGAGGCCGAGACGGTCGACCCCAACACCGAGCTGCTGACCCAGATCCGCGACTCGCTGCGCGCTCGTCCCTGACGCGCCGCACAGCCGCCGGCCGAGCGCGACGGACCGCTGGACCCACCGGGCTCGCCCGGTGGGTCCAGCGCTGTCCCCCTCCCCAGCGCTCGACCGGTCCGGCCGGCGCAGGCGGCTCGGCTGCCCGACCCGGCGAACGGCATCCACGAGGTCTTCGCCCGGGACATGCTGCCTGCCGCGGTCACTCCCAGTGCGGCGGGCGCTGCTCACGCAGCCAGCGGTCGTGCTGGGTCTCCCCCTCGGGCGCCTCCCGTGGGGCGGGGACGTCCGGCACGTCCTCGGCCGACGGGTTGGTCCCCGGCCGCACGGCACGCCGCCGCCGAGGTCGAGCCGACGGGGCGGGTTCCCCACTCTCGATCGGTGCGCCCTCGGCCGCCGGGGCCGACGAGGCGGGGTCCCCGCCCCCGGTCGGTGCGGCCTCCGCCGCCGGGGCCACCGGTGCGCCCCCGGCCTCCCGCCCGCCGGGAGGCTCACCCACCGGAGGGCTCCCGGTGTCCCACCGCCTCGAGGATGCGGGCGACGTCGCGGGCCGGGTCGCGGAACACGTCGGTGGACCACACCCTCAGGTGCCGCCAGCCGAGCCGCTCGAGCTGCTCGGCCCGCAGCCGGTCGCGGTCGCGCGTCGTGCGCATCGCCGCGTACTGCGGCCCGTCCGACTCGACCGCGAGCACGAGCCGGCCCGGGCGCCCGGGGTCCTCGACCGCGAGGTCGACCGGGTCGGTGGAGGCACCGACGCCCTCGTGGACGACGAGCCCGTGGCCGCGCAGGCGCCGGGCGAGGTCGGCGAGCACGATGGAGCCCACCGGGTGCTCTGCCATCGGGGCCGCGGCACCGGACGGCCCGTCAGGCGCCGTCCCGGGAAGGCGACCGCTGGCGGCGTACGCGAGGAAGTCACGCAGCATGAGCGCGCCGCGCGCCCGCAGCCGGGCGGGGTCGAGGTCGCCGGCCGCGATGGACGAGACGACGGTCATCGAGCGCCGCGCCCGGGTGATCGCGACGTTGAGGCGACGCTCACCCCCTTCCTGGTTGAGCGGGCCGAAGCGGTGCAGCACCCGCCCGTGGGGGGTCTTGCCGTAGCCGACGGAGAGGATGACGTCGTCGCGCTCATCGCCCTGGACCCGCTCGAGGTTCTTGACGAAGAACGCCTCGGGCCGGTCCTCGTCGAAGAACCCGAGCACCCCGTCGTCGAGGCCGGGGAGGGCTCGGCGCAGGGCCTCCTCGATCCGGACCGCGTGCGTGATGCCCAGCGCGATGACCCCGAGCGAGCGGTCGGGGCGGGTGCGCGCGTGCTCGACGACGAGCTCGACGACCCGCGCGACCTCGGCGGTCGTCGTCTCGACCGCGGCCTCCCCCTCGGCGACGATGCCGTGGCCCTCGACGAGCTCGTGGCGCACGACCGGGTCGGTGCCCGTGCCGGGGAAGGTCACGAGCGACCCCTCGTAGACCTCGGCGTTGGCGAACGCGATGAGGCGTTCGTCGAGGGACCGGTAGTGCCACGAGAGCCGGCGTGCGGGCAGCGCGGCGGCGAGGACGTCGAGGATCGACTCGGCCCCCTCGGTGATCGCCTCGTCGGCCCCGACGGCGGCCGGGTCGCCGTCGGTGACGGTCGTGAAGAACGAGGTGGGCGGCAGCTGCCGGGCGTCGCCCGCCACGACGACCTGGCGCGCCCGCGAGATCGCCGACACCGCCTCGGCCGGTGGGATCTGCGAGGCCTCGTCGAAGACGACGACGTCGAACCACACCCCGGGCGGGAGCACCGAGGCGACGACGAGCGGGCTCATGACCCAGCACGGGCGAACCGCCGTCACGAGGTCGGGGCAGCGCGAGACGAGCTCGCGCAGGGGTGCGAGGCGCCGGGCCCGGGCCCCCTCGGCCCGCAGGAGGGTCTCCTGCTCCGGGTGCTCTCGCGCCACCTCGGCGACGTGGTCGGCGACTGCGGCCAGCACGCGCTCGGCGTTGCCGGCGACGACGGCACGGTCGCTGGCCGCGAACTCCCCGACCGTGCGCGTCAGGGCCCGCCCGTCGTGCGCGGCGACGCGGGGGTCGCGGCGCGCCACCTCCTCCGCCAGCGAGGACCACCACACCCACTCGACCTCGGCCCCCACCTGCTCCGCGGGCACCCCGCGGTCGCGCAGGTCGTCGACGAGGGGACGCAGGCCGGATGCCGTGAGCGCGTCGAGGGCGGTGGTCACCGTGGGCGCCACCCCGAGCCGGCCCGCGGCGGCGGCCAGCCCACCGATCCGGTGGCGCAGCCCCGGGACGTCGAGGGCCCTGAGGGGGGTCGACCCGGCGGGGAGCCGCTCGTCGAGCCAGGCGAGGTCGGTGACGAGGGACGCGTGCGCAGCCCTGGCCCGGTCGAGCTCGACGGGGATCTCGGGCCGTCCGCCCGACCCGGCGAGCTGGCGCCACGCGACACGTTGGTCGCTCGCGGCGGCGAGGGCGACATGGAGGTCGGCCGGCGGGCGGCCCGGCCGCAGCAGGGAGCGGGCCTGTCGCCGCAGCCGCCAGCGGTCGAGCCAGCCGAGCTCGGAGCCGACCGAACGGCGGTAGGCCGAGCTCCCCGTCGCGGTGACGAGGTCGTCGAGCGGGATGTCGAACACCTCGGGTCGGAACACCTCGAGGGTGTCCCTCACCTCGCCGACCGTGGCGAGCACCCGCGCCCAGTCCTCGCTCGTCGGCGCCTCGGGGAGCCGGATGCCGCGGAACACCTCGGCGAGGGTCGCCGCGGTCTCGTCGATGCCCCCGCCGGCGAGCCGCTCGACCCGCTGCGCGGCCTCACCCGCCTCCTCGGCGGACCGGATCCCCGACCCGAACCACGGGTCGTCGGCGCCGGCGGCATCCCAGTCCGCGAGCGAGGCGACGGTCGTGACCGACTCGGCGACCCGGGCCACCGCGTCGCGGTCGAGGCCGGTGAGGTGCTCGCCGTGCAGCCGCACCCGTGACCGCGGCGGGACCGGCATCCCGGCGAACGCCGACACGGCCTCCTGGACCTCGTGGAGCGACACGCCCCACGGATCGCGGCGGTCGTGCAGCACGCGGACGTGCTCGGTGAGTCGGTCGGCCGCGGCTCGCCGCGCCGCCGCGGGGGCGGCGACCCGGGAGACGGCGGGGCCTGCGGCGGTGGCCGCGCCGGCCTCCGGCAGGGGGCCCGCGCTCCGGGCGCCCTGGCGCGGCTGCGGTGCGACGACGCCGTCGAGGGCTGCGACGAGCTCACGGGCGACGCGCCGCCGGCCGTGCGCACCGGCGTGGAGGTCCAGGACGAGGTCGCCGAGGCCGACCCGGTCGAGCCGGCCGACGACGGCGTCGATGGCAGCACGCTTCTCGGCGACGAAGAGCACGCGCTTGCCGTCGGCCGCGAGGGTGCCGATGAGGTTGGCGATCGTCTGGGACTTGCCCGTGCCGGGTGGGCCGTGGACGACGAGGTGCGAGCCGGAGCGGACCGCCTCGACGGCCTCCTGCTGGCTGCTGTCGGCGTCGAGCACGAGCACGTCGCGCTCGCCACCGTCGAGGTCGGGGCCGAGACGGCCCGGCCCGAGCTGGGACCGCACCGAGCGCAGGGCGTCGGGGTCACCGGCGAGCGCGGCGACGACGTCGTGGTCGGCGAGGGCGTCCCCCTGCGCGGCGAGGTCGGCGACCATCGGCAGCTTGGCGTAGGAGAAGGTGCCGACGACGAGGCGGGGCGTGACCGAGAAGTCAGGAACCCGCGAGCAGGCCTCGGACAGCGCTGCGTAGACCGGGTAGGGGTCGAAGGTCGGTCCGGAGGTGGCGAGCGCCTCGATGGCGTCGGCGTCGAGGGTGATGCCCTGCTCGGATGCCAGGTAGTGCACGAGCACGGGGTTGAGCTCGAGGTCCTGCCCGAGGTCGAGGGTGAAGTCGCCCTGCGCGGCGCCCGTGGCACGCAGCGTGCAGGCCCGCAGCAGCACGGGTGCGGCCGGCGCCCGCGGGGCGGAGCGACCGTCGGGCAGCCGCACGGCCCACGAGGCCATGCCGATCGCGAGGAAGCCGGTGAGGATGCCGCGCTCCTGCGCGAGCTCGCGGGTCTTGGCCGCGATGGCTCGGGTCCGCCGGCGTGCCTCGTCGAGCGCGGCGGGCTCGCGGACGAGGTCGGAGAGCCGGGTCTGCCGGCCGGCGAGGAGCATGGCGACCCCGCCGGGGTGGGCCGTCGTGAGGTCGAGCGTGCCGGTCGGCAGGTCGCGGTACCAGAGGAGCGTGTTGCGTCCACCGAGGTCGACGAGGTGGCGGGTCCAGGCGGCGCGGGCGGCGGCGACGCGCGCGCTGCGAGGGTCCTGCTCGTCGGCGGCGTCGGGGAGCGGCGTCGCGGTGGCCTCCTCGGGCGTCGGCGCCGAGGGCTCGAGCGGGGTCGGGGCGACGTCCGGCGCACCCTCGACGAGGCGCGCCGCGTCGGTCCTCGGGGGCGGGTCGCTCACCCGTGCAGGCTAACAACGCGGACCCCCGCCACCGCTGAGGCGAGGTGGTGGGTCGGGGCGGGACAGGGGTTCGGGCCGATGCGCCAGGGGCGCACCCGACCGCGCGCCCGGCATCCTCCTCTGCGTCCCGCCCACCCAAGGGGTGCCAGGGGCGCACCCGACCGCGCGCCCGGCATCCCCTCTGCGCCCCCCGCCCGACGAGGGGTGCCAGGGGCGCACCCGACCGCGCGCCCGGCATCCCCCGCCTGAGCCTCCCGCCCACCCAGGGGGTGCCAACGGCGCACCCGACCGCGCGCCCTGCATCCCCCGCCTGAGCCTCCCGCCCACCCAGGGGGTGCCAAGGGCGCACCCGACCGCGCGCCCTGCATCCCCTCTGCGCCCCCGCCCGCCCAAGGGGTGCCAAGGGCGCACCCGACCGCGCGCCCGGCATCCCGAGGCTGCGTCCCGCCCACCCAGGGGGTGCCAGGGGCGCACTCAGCCGCGCGCCCGGCATCCCCTGACTGAGTGGTCGGGAATCAGGCGGCGACCGGCTCGGGGCGAGCGCTCGACAGGGCGGCGAAGATGCCGATGGCCACGGCGACCGCGAGCGCCGCCAAGGCGAGGGCCTCGAAGCTGACCCGGTCGACGACGACACCCGCGAGCGCCCCGCCGGCACCGGCCATGAGTCCCATGAGGAGGTCGGACGCGCCCTGGGCGCCCGGGCGCTCGCGCACCGGGACCGCCGCGGTGAGCAGGGCCGAGCCGGCGACGAGGGTGCACGACCACCCGAGGCCGAGGAGGAACAGTCCCGCGACCAGGGTGGCCGACTCCCCCTCGGGCGAGGCGGACGCGAGGAGGGTGGCGGCCGAGAGCACGAGCGACCCGAGCACGGCGACCGCCCGGCCCCCGAAGCGGTCGACGGCGAGGCCGGTCAGCGGGGAGAGGGCGAACATCCCGAGGATGTGGATGCTGATGACGAACCCGATGACCTCGAGGCCGGCGTCCCCGTGGGCCATGTGCAGCGGCGTCATGACCATGACGCTCACCATGACGACGTGACCGAGCGCGAGGGTCGCCATGCCGAGCCGCGCCGCGGGGATGCCGGCCGCGACCCGTAGCCCCCGGGTGACCGACCCGTGGGTCGCGCCGGTGTCGTCCCCTGCGGCGAGGCTGCGACGGCGTGCCTCGACGAGTGGGTCCGGGCGCAGGCGGACCACGATGAGCGCGATGGTGAGGAGGAGGCCGAGGAGGGAGAACAGGAAGGGCCCGGTGAGCTCGGGCAGGCCCAGGGCCCGCGCCACCGGGGCGCTCGGCCCCGCGAGGTTCGGCCCGATGACGCTGCCGACGGTCGTGGCCCAGACGACGACGCTGAGGTCGCGTGCCCGGTGCGCCGGCTGCGAGAGGTCGGCGGCGGCGAAGCGGCTCTGGCTGATCGACGTCGTCGCCCCGCCGAAGAGCACGCTCGCGACGAGGAGCAGCGGAAAGCTGCGCAGCACGCCGGCCGCGACGAGCCCGACCGCTCCGACGGCGGCCAGGCCGTAGCCCAGGACGAGTCCCGGTCGGCGCCCCCGGGCGGCCATGACCCGGGCCATCGGGATCGCGATGAGGGCGGCGCCGAGCACCTGGAAGGTGCCGCCGAGGCCGGCCAGCTGGGCGGAGCCGGACACGTCCTCGGCGAGGAGCGCGCCGACCGCGATCCCCGCCGACAGCCCGATGCCCCCGAGCACCTGCGCCCCCACGAGGGTGCGGACGACCCGCCGCTGGACCGTGTCCGGGGGTGCGTGGGTCGTCACCCCGAGCAGTATGCCGTCGGCGGGGATGGGCCATGGCCCGCTGGGGTGCGCCCGGTGACAGGCAGTGCGCCCGCGCAGGCGGGTTCGCCACGCTCAGCACGCCCCGTCGACCCGGCGACTGCCTGTCGGGGGACGCACGGCCGGGCGGCTGGCCCGCGCGCTGCCGGTGCCTAGAGGGGCTGCGTGCGGCCGCCGGCCGGAGGGTGCGGAGCTCCGCGGGTCCGGGTCCGCTCGGGCACCGCCCCCGTCTCGACGACGTCGACGGCGACGTCCCGCAGCTTCCGGTTGAGGTTCTGGCTCGTGTGGCGCAGCACGTCGAAGGCCTGGTCGCTCGTGATCCGGTACTCGGACATGAGCACCCCCACGGCGACGCCGATCGTGCGGCTCGACTCGAGGGCCCGCTGGAGGTCGGCGGCCTTGCTGTGGGCCTGGCTGGCGGTGACGAGCAGCGCACAGTGCGTCGCGAGGACCCGGGCCTGCTCGACGTCGGTGGCGTCGAACGCATCGGGCTCCGACGACGAGAAGTTCAGGCCGGCGATCGTCTCACTCTCGTCCAGCAGGTGCAGGCGCAGGGCCATCATGCTCGTGACGCCGAACTGCGCATGCAGCCGCTCCCCGAGCGGTCGCCACCGCTGCTCGGTGCGCACGTCACCGGTGATGAACACGCCGTCCTCGAGCACGGCGTCGACGCACGGGCCGGAGCCGAGCTCGTACTGGGCGAGGTCGACCTGCACGGCCACCGGGTCACTGCTGGCGACCGTGCGGAACCGGCCGGCGCGGAGCGTGGTCACGCTGGCCCGGTCGGCAGAGCGGATGAGACGGACCGCCTCCCTCACGACCAGGTCGAGGCTGACGCCCGCATCGGGGTCGTAGGTCTCGTCGGTCAGCCGTTGCAGCGCCTCGGCCGTGCGGCGCCACTCGCTGAAGTCCTCAGGCCTGGTGCCGGCACCGGTGGAGGTCATGCCTCAACCATGCACCCGAGGAGGACGCTGTGGGCGCTGCGCACCCCCTCGTTCCCACCACCTCCCGGCGTGCTCCTCCGGGCACTGCTACAGCGTGCCGCCACGGAGCCGCCGGTGTCGGCGACGCAGCTCACGGACGATGAGGGCCTGGTAGCGCAGGACCTCGCTCACCGGGGTGCCGGCGGAACGGCCCAGGATGACCCGTTCGGTCGTCGCGAGCTCCTCGATGAGCTCGCGCACCGGCAGGCCCGCGAGCCTGCGGCGCACGCCACCGCCCGGGGTCGTCGGCCCCTGCTCGCGAGCCCCACCGGACGTGGTGTCGGACGTCGTCATGGGGCAAGCCCCCTCCCTGCCGCGCCGCGTGGTTCCCCTGGTCTGCAGCTCACGCGTCCGGCACCCTCTTACCCCGATCGCCTGTGCCACATGCACGGCCACGACCATCGGTGCGCGGCCCCACGCGTTCGGGCCTCCCCGTCATCCTCCCGGGGACGCAGCCTTGCGCCGCTGCGGCCGCGTGCCCCCGGCAGGACTCCATCCCTCACGCGTTCGGGCCTCCCCGCCATCCTCCCGGGGGATGCAGCCTTGCGCCGCTGCGGCCGCGTGCCCCCGGCAGGATTCGAACCTGCGACACCTTCTTTAGGAGAGAAGTGCTCTTCCCCTGAGCTACGAGGGCGGGTCGCGGGCGGACCCGCGAGCCACCACAGAGTAGCCGCTCGGCGCGAGCCTCATCGCCCGGGCCCAGCCGTCCGGCCCCCTCCGGTGGCGCCGCGCCGGCCCCGGTGGGCGCCCGGGTGAGGTGGCTACGCTGGCCGCTGACGACGCCGGCGTGGGCGTGGCCGGCCGACGGAGGTGGAGACGATGCAGGACATCGCGCAGGATGCCGCGAGCGCGCCCGACCGTGTCGACGTGGCCGACGCGACCCACCGGCGGGTCTTCGGCGAGGCACCGGCCGGCATGTGGTCCGCGCCGGGTCGGGTGAACCTCATCGGCGAGCACACCGACTACAACGAGGGGCTCGTCCTGCCGATCGCCCTCCCCCAGCGCACGACCGCCGCTTGCACACCCCGCCGGGACCGCCTCCTGCGCGTGCACTCGGTCCAGGCCGGCGAGACGGTGGAGGTCGACCTCGCGACGGTCGGGGCCAGCCCGCCACGGGGGTGGGTCTCCTACGTGGCCGGGGTGCTGTGGGCCCTCGCCGAGGAGGGACTCCCGGTGCGCGGGCTCGACGCCACCGTCGTCAGCGACGTCCCGCTCGGGGCCGGGCTCTCGTCGTCGGCGGCCCTGGAGTGCGCCGTCGGCGCCGCCGCCAGCGACCTCTTCGGCCTCGGCCTCCTCTCCGACGATGCGGCTCGCGCACGCCTCGCGAAGGCCTGCGTGCGGGCGGAGAACGAGGTCGCCGGCGCCATGACCGGGGGCATGGACCAGTCGGCATCCCTGCTCTGCCGCCCCGGGCACGCGCTCCTGCTCGACTGCCGCAGCGGGGAGACCGCGCACGTCCCGTTCGACCTCGCCGCCCACGACCTCGTCCTGCTCGTCACCGACACCCGCGCGTCGCACGCCCTCAACGACGGCCAGTACGAGTCGCGGCGCCGCGCCTCCGAGGCGGCCGCGGCTGCGCTCGGGGTGAGGTCGCTGCGCGAGGTGGACCCCGAGCGGCTGCCCGCGGCACTCGTCGAGCTCGCCGATTCCGGCCATCGCAGCCATCCCGCCGATCCCGCCGATCCCGGCGACGACGAGCTCGTGCGGCGGGCACGGCACGTCGTCACCGAGATCGGCCGGGTCCGGGCAGCGGTGCGGGCCCTGGAGCGAGACGACCTCGACGAGGTCGGGCACCTCTTCGACGCCTCGCACGCCTCGCTGCGCGACGACTACGAGGTGAGCTGCCCAGAGCTCGACGTCTCCGTCGAGGTCGCCCGCTCCGCCGGGGCCCTCGGCGCCCGGATGACCGGCGGCGGCTTCGGGGGGTCGAGCATCGCCATCCTCCCGACGCGCTCGGCCGGCCCCGCGGCATCCGCCATCGCCGACGCCTTCGCCGAGCACGGCTGGACCGCGCCGCGCTCGTTCGTCGTCACCCCGAGCGGAGCGGCACGACGCGACGCCTGACGGCCCGCGCTCGTTCGTCGTCACCCCGAGCGGAGCGGCACGACGCGACGCGGGCCGGGCCGGGCCGGGCCGGGGAGCCGGCCCGACGGCATCCGCCGATCGTCAGGACAGGACGGCGTCGACCGTCTTCTTGAGGGCGCTCGGCTGCTCGGGCCGTCGGGGTGCCTTCTCCTTCGCGGCGGCGAGCTCCTCGCCGATCTCGCGAAGCTGGGTGCGGGACAGCCCCTCCCGCACCTTGGGGAACCAGTCCTGCTCCTCCTCCTCGATGTGGTGCGTGACGCTCTCGATGAGGACGGTGGCCTTGGCCTCGAAGCGCTCGTCGGCAGGCGTCATGGTGTCGAGCTCCATGACGAGGACGTCCGCCACGTGGTGCTCCTCGTAGGACTCGAGCACGTCGTCCTCGAGCTCGGGCAGCAGTGCACGGACCCGCGGGTACATGACCTCGTTCTCGATGTACGTGTGCACCGTCAGCAGCTCGATGATCTTCTGCACGATCTTGCCCTTGCGGGCCTTGGTGGTCGACGCCTTCTGGAACTCACGGAAGAGCGCCCGCACCTCCTTGTGGTCCTGCTTCAGCATGACGATGGCGTCCTGGGACATCGCGACTCTCCTCGGGTCGTGGTGGGTCGGCACGAGGCGGGGGCGCACCCGAGCCGGGCAGTGCACCCGAAAATACCCCCTCGGGCACGCCCGAAACCCTCCGCCGCCCGGTGGCGTCGAAGGTCGTGGCGCGCTCGGAGCTCAGGCGGGCGGGCGGCGCGGTGCGGCGAGCTCCGCGCACAGCTCGTCGAGCGAGGTGTAGTCACGCACCCGCGAGAGCGAGCCGGCCCGCCACAGCAGCCGGGACGGCGCGCGGCGGCAGACCAGGGCGGCCAACACGTCGTCCTGGCGCGCGGGGAAGGGCAGACGGGCCAGGACGACGCGCAGGTCGGCGAGGTCGGCCGCGAGACCCGTGCGGGCCGACTGGTCGAGGCGCATGGTGACTCCTCCTTCCGGGGCACGGTCCGGCCGCGCCGCCACCTGCACACCTACCCGTCCGCGAGCGGCGGAAACCCACGGATGCCGTTCGCCTGCGGGATGATGCGAGGGCGGCACGGCCCGCACCAGCGTGAGGAGAGCGCCCATGGCACGACACCGGGTCTTCGGCATGAGCTTCGCGAGCATCCACCCCCTCTACGTCCAGAAGGCGGAGCGCAAGAACCGCAGCAGGGCGGAGGTGGACGAGGTCATCACCTGGCTCACCGGCTACGACGCCGCGGGCCTGGACCAGGCCATCGCGGACGGGGTGGACCTCGAGACGTTCTTCGCCGAGGCGCCCGCGATGAACCCGAACGCCTCCCTCATCACCGGTGTCATCTGCGGCCACCGCGTCGAGGACATCGACGACCCGCTCATGCAGAGGATCCGTTACCTCGACAAGCTCGTCGACGAGCTGGCGCGGGGCAAGCGGATGGACGCCATCCTGCGTGGGAGCACCGCTGTCGACGCATAGCCACCGCACGCGGGTTCGCGAGTCGTCGGCCCACGCAGTGCCGGAGCCCGAGGTGCCGGACCACACTCGTAGGACCTGTGGACGACGTCGGAGCCGTGTCGGTGGACACTTGTACGATTGATGCATGAGGACGGGGCCCACGCTTCGGGAGCGGCGCGACCAGATGGTGGCGGCGGTCGGCGCGGTGGACGGCCTGGGGGGCGAGCTGTGGCGGGCGAGCTCGGCGGACCTGGAGGCGGTGATGGGCGAGGCGGACCGGATGGTGGCTGCCGGGGAGGCGGCGCGGGTGCTGGTGCTCGCGGAGGCGATGAGCCGCGGGGAGACCGGGGCCGGGCCGGCGGCGTTGACGCCGGTGCAGTGGGTGCGGGCGCACGCGCCGAGCACCCGGGGTGGTGGGGCGGTGCAGGTCGTCACGGTGGCGACGGCGTTCTCGGTGCCTGGTCGGGCGGCGGTCAAGGATGCCGTGCTGTCCGGTGAGCTGCCGGTGCGCAGTGCCGCGGTGGTGCTCGCCGAGGCTGACAGGCTCGCGCCGCTGCTGGCCGAGGGGGTGGAGCCGGCGGTGGTGGACGGGCTGGTCGAGATGGCGGTCCGGCACGGGCCGCGGGGGTGTCGGATGCTGCGGCCGCGGCTGCTGGCCGAGTACGGCCTGGACGGGGAGCTGCAGCGCGATGAGGATGCCGCGAAGCGTTTCGTGTCGTTGTCCCAGCCGCGGATCGACGCGATGGGGATGGCGGAGTACCGGATGGTGCTCGACCCGGAGGGGCGGGCCGTGCTGGAAGCAGCGCTCGGGCCGTTGTCCGCGCCGCGGCCGGTCGAGGGTGAGCGGGACCTGCGCTGCAGCGACCGGCGCCGCGCGGAGGCGCTGATCACGCTGGTGCGGCGGGCGGTGGAGCGGGCCGAGGCCGGTCCCCGGCACACCAAGTGCCAGCTGTTCGTCACCGTCGGCCTGGACGCCCTGCGCGACGGGCTGCGCGGTGCCGGGGTGGCCATGGGCGGTCCCGAGGCGGGCACCCTGCTCGCCCCGCAGACGGTGCGCCGCCTGGCGTGCGACGCCACGATCATCCCGACCGTCCTGGGTGTCGCCGGGGCGGTGCTCGACCAGGGGATGGACGTGCGGCTGTTCACCGCGGCCCAGGTCAAGCGGTTGTGGCTACGAGACCAGCACTGCACCTACCCGGGGTGCGACATGCCCGCTCACTGGACCGACGCGCACCACCTGACCCACTGGGCCGACGGCGGCCCGACCGACCTGAGCAACGCGGCGCTGCTGTGCGAACGGCACCACACCATCGTGCACACCCGCCGCTACGCCGGGGCGCTCGTCCAGGACGCCACCGGTCCCCGGGTGCAGTGGGACCTCACCGTCGGCTCCTACGACCGGGCCCTCGCGACCCAGTCGGCCCGAGAACCAGCGTGACCCCGCCCCGCACCCCACCCACCCCGGGCGGGGCCCCAGCCATGTCCCCTTCCCGGTTCGCCGCCGGCTGACCCAGCCGCCAGGCGTGGCTGCACCGGGCGGCGGGGGCGAGGTCCGGGGAGGCTCGAGACGTCCGGCGAGGCCCAGCGAGGCCCAGCGGCGAGGTCCGTGGAGGCTCGAGACGTCCGGCAAGGTCCGGCGAGGTCCGGACGCCACGGGCAGGCGCGCAGCAGGTGTGCGGTCCGTCTCGACGACGCACCGGCATCCGGGATCGGGGGGACCATGGAGGGGAGGGCGTCCCGGCGCCCGTCGGGACGTCATGCTCCTCGCCAGCCGGGAGTGTGGGCCCATGACCGTGACCGTGGATCGCCGCGCGCTCGAGGCGTGGGCGTCGAGCCGCCGGCCCTACCTCGACAACCTCAAGGTCGTGCTCATCGGCGCCATCATCGCGATCCACGCCCTCCTCGGCTACGCGTCGATGGTCGAGGCATGGACCTACACGCAGCTGCGCGAGGTCACCCTCGCGACGGCCACCCAGGTCGGCCTCTTCGTCGTGGCCGCGCCGTTCGGGCTGTTCCTCATGGCCCTGCTCTTCCTCGTCGCGGGGCTGCTGACCCCACCCTCGCTGGCACGCAAGGGCACCTCCCGGTTCGTCACCGACCGGCTGCTTCGCCTCGGCATCCCGTTCGTCGTCTACGTGCTGCTCGTCCAGCCCGTCCTCGTCTACGCCCTCGAGCACCCCCTCGGCCACTCCACCGGCTCCTTCCGCGAGGAGTACCTCGGCACGGAGGGCAGGCTCGACACCGGTCCCCTGTGGTTCGTCGGGGTCCTGCTCCTGTACTCCCTCGGCTACGCCGGCTGGCGTGCCGTGCGGTCGTGGTGGACCGCGCGATCGCCGAGAACAGCGGTCCGGCAGCCGCCCGGCGGGCGTCGGCCCCAGATCACAGCCGGCACCCTGGCCCTCGTGGCCGCGGTCGTCGCGCCGGCCTCGTTCGTCGTCCGGCTCATCTGGCCGTACGGCTCCGAGGCCGGCTTCAGCGACCTCAACTTCTGGGAGTGGCCCGCGTGTCTGGCGGTGTTCCTCCTCGGCACCGTGGCGGCCGACCGCGGATGGGCAGCCGCCGTTCCCACCGCACTCGTCCGTCGGAGCCGCACGGTCACCCTGCTCGGCGTCGTGGCCATGGCCGTGCTCATGGCTGTCGTCGGCCTGCGGGACTCGGTCGAGGAGGCGCTCGGCGGTGCCAGCTGGGCGGCCGGGGCCTTCGCCGCGATCGACGCCGTGCTCACCGTGTTCGGCTCGGTGTGGTTGCTCGGCGTCGCCCAGCACCGGCTCGACCGCCGGTGGCGCCACGGGCCCTGGCTCAGTCGCAGCGCCTACGGCGCGTTCATGCTCCAGACGCCGTTCCTCCTCGGGTTCGCCGTCGCACTGCGCCCGGTCGGGGTGCCGGCCGAGGTCAAGGCCCTCCTCGTCGCCGCGGCCGCCGTCGCATGCTCCTTCGCCGCCGCGTGGTTCCTCATCAGGCGGGTCCCGGGCATGGCACGAGTTCTCTGACCACCTGTCGGGAGCCCTCGGGTCGTGGGACGCTCAGGTCGGGGACCACGCCCCCGCCCTCGACCCCAGGAGTGTCTCGTGCCGGACCACCGACCCCTCCAGCCCGTGGCGTCCACCCCGGGCACGCCCGCGCCGGCGCGCACGGTCACCCACCTCACCCCCGCGGAGCGGGTGGCCCGGGGCAAGGCGGCACGCAACGACACTCCGCGCGGCAGCCACGGGCGCTGGGCACCCCCGGACAACCGCCCGGACCCGGTCGCGCTCCTCGAGGAGCAGGCCGCGAGCCGGGTGCCCGAGCTCGTGCCGGTGCGCTACGGGCGGATGATGACCTCCCCGTTCGCCTTCTTCCGGGGGGCAGCCCTCATCATGGCCTCCGACCTCGCGGCGGCCCCGCGCTCGGGCCTGCGAGCCCAGATCTGCGGTGACGCGCACCTGTCGAACTTCGGGTTGTTCGCCTCACCGGAGCGACACCTCCTGTTCGACATCAACGACTTCGACGAGACGCTGCCCGGGCCGTGGGAGTGGGACGTCAAGCGCCTCGCGGCGAGCTTCGAGGTCGCCGGGCGCGAGCGGGGCTTCGCCCCCACGGCGCGCCGGGACGTCATCGTCGCGGCCGTCGCCGAGTACCGGGAGCGGATGAAGCAGCTCGCCACCGCGCGCAACCTCGACGTCTGGTACGCCCGCATCGAGGTGGAGGCGTTGTTCGCCGAGCTCGCGGTGACGGCGACGAAGAAGCAACAGGCTCGGGCGCGAGCCACCGTGGACAAGGCCCGCACCCGGGACAGCCTGCAGGCCTTCTCCAAGCTGACGCACGTCGTCGACGGGGAGCGCCGGATCGTCTCGGACGCGCCACTGCTCGTGCCGATCGAGGACCTGCTCCCCGCGGGACGGGTCCGCGACGAGGTCGAGGACGAGCTGCGCGGCCTCATCCGCTCGTACCGCCGCACCCTCGAGACCGACCGTCGCGAGCTGCTCGAGGGGTTCCGCTACGTCCACGCGGCCCGCAAGGTCGTCGGCGTCGGCAGCGTCGGCACCCGCGCCTGGATCCTCCTCCTCCTCGGTCGCGACGAGCAGGACCCGCTCTTCCTCCAGGCCAAGGAGGCCCAGGAGTCGGTGCTCGAGCGGTTCGTCGGCACGAGCCGCTACGCCAACCACGGCCAGCGGGTCGTCGCGGGCCAGCGGCTCATGCAGGCCGCGAGCGACATCTTCCTCGGCTGGCAGCGGGTCACCGGGTTGGACGGGCAGACACGCGACTTCTACCTGCGTCAGCTGCGCGACTGGAAGGGCTCGGCCGACATCGACGCCATGCCGGCCCACACGATGGCCTTGTACGCGAAGATGTGCGGGGCCACCCTCGCTCGAGCGCACGCCCGCTCCGGCGACCGCATCGCCATCGCGTCCTACCTCGGGTCCGGGGACGTCTTCGACCGGGCCATCGCCGACTTCGCCGTCGCCTACGCCGACCAGAACGAGCGCGACCACCAGGCCCTGCTCGACGCCGTCGCCTCCGGCCGCCTCGAGGCACGGACGGGCCTCTAACGCATGCCGTTCTCGCACGACCCCCGGCCGACCTACGGTGGTGCCATGGGTGGACGAGTCCCCCGGAGCAGCGGCCACCCGGCGCGCGCCCGGTCATGACGAGGCTCGAGGCCGTGCTGGGCGACATCACGACCCAGGACGTCGACGTCGTCGTGAACGCCGCGAACTCGAGCCTGCTCGGTGGGGGCGGGGTCGACGGCGCGATCCACGCCGCCGCAGGCCCGCGGCTGCTCGCCGAGTGCCGGGAACTGCGGCGAACGAGCCATCCGGACGGGCTGCCGGCCGGGGATGCCGTCGCGACCGGGGCGGGGGACCTCCCGTGCCGCTGGGTGGTGCACACCGTCGGACCGAACCGGCACCGCGGGCAGACCGACCCCGCCCTGCTCGCCTCATGCTTCGCGCGCAGCCTCGCCGTCGCGCGCGGGCTCGGCGCCCGGAGCGTCGCCTTCCCCGCGGTGAGCGCCGGTGTCTACGGCTGGGACGCGTCCGAGGTGGCGACCGTCGCGGTGCGCACGGTGCGCGCCGAGTGCGCGGCGCACCTCGGCATCGACCTCGTACGGTTCGTCCTCTTCGGGGACCGCCTGCTCGCGGCGTTCGAGGCCGCCCTCGCGCAGCCACACCCGGCGGGCTGACCCGACGGCGCCCCCCGAACGTCGAGGCCGCCCTCGCGCAGCCGCACCCGGGCGTCGTGAACGACGGCGCCCCCCGACCGTCGAGGTCGCGGGGCGCCGTCTGGGGGGTGCGACGATCTGGCCTCAGAAGCGGCCGTACCCGCTCACGCCGGAGAAGATCGGCCGTTCCGAGGTCGACTTGCCGGACCGGGGCGAGTCGATCATCATCCCGTTGCCGGTGTAGATGCCCACGTGCCACGCCGGAGAGCCGAAGAAGACGAGGTCGCCCGGCTTGGGGTTGCTCACCGGGGTCGCGGCGCGCTGCTGGGCGGATGCCGTGCGAGGGATGGAGACGCCGGCCTTGCCGAAGACGTACATCGTGAACCCCGAGCAGTCGAACCCGGACGGGGACTCGCCGCCGAAGACGTAGGGGATGCCGAGCAGGGTGCGGGCGATGTTGACGACCTGGCTCGAGGACTGGGCGACGCTCGCACTGCTCGTCGTGCGCTGCGCGCTGCGCGTGGTCGAGCTGCGGGTCGACGAGCTGCGGCTCGCCGAGCTGTCGGAGCGCTGGCTCGCCGCCTCGGTGACGGCGGGCGCCGGACGGGGCTTCGGCTTCGGCTTGGCGACCGCCTTGACGCCGACGACACCGACCGCCTCGACGGCCACGGGCGCCGCGGCATCCGGGGCGACGACTGCGGGAGCGAGGGCCAGCGGCACCCCCCGGGCGGAGGGCCCCGCGGCTGCAGAGGGCCCCGCGGCGGCGGAGGGTCCGTCTGCGGCGGCCGCGGTGGTCGCGGCCGGCCGGGTGGTGGCCTGGGCCGGGAGGGCGAAGGCGGCGACGAGCCCGCCGGATGCCGCGAGGACGGCGGATGCCTTGACGCTGGTCTGGCCGGCGCTCCTGACGATCGTCGTGAGCTCGGCGACGGGGTTGTAGCGGGTGGCGCCTCGGTGGCGCCCAGCAACGGTGGAGTCGACCACGATGAACCTCTCAGTGCCTACGGGGTGAGCTGTCGGGTTCGGGCTGAGGTTGCCCGGCCGGTCGGTCCGTGGACCTTGCCGGCTTCACCCCAAGGGGCCCTCGTGCTGCGGGCCCCGCGAGTGGTTCCCCCGCTCCTGCCGGGCGGTGGTGCGCATCGACCCCTCGGTGGTGTGGCAGGACTCGGCGGGCCACCGGGAGGACCTCCCAGGACAGGAGACTCATCGAACGTAGCACGGGGCGCCGGAAAGTCACAAAAGGGTCACGGCGTGGCGAACGGGGTCACCCCGCCGGTCACGTCCACCGCCGCCGGGCAGCCCGCGACACGCGCCGGGGCCGCCCACCGGAGATGGTGGGCGGCCCCGCGGTGGTGCGCGTGCGGCGTCAGTTCACGGTGACGTGGACGTGGTCGTAGTGGTTCTGGGTCGGGGACCCCCGGTCCTCCATGAACTCCCACGAACCGCCGGGCGCCCAGTACCTCTGCTTCCAGATGAGGTACTTGACGTCGAAGGTGCCGACGTTGGCCTGGACGAAGGCGGCGATGGCGTCACCCTCCGCCCCACTCGTCATGATGTCGACCGCGTGCCCGGTGCCGTGCTCACCCGCACCGGCCCGGAACCCGCCGATGCTCGACGGCGAGAAGCGCGCGTAGACGGCCGTGCACAGTCGCGCCGCGTCGGAGACGAGCCCGATCCCGGAGCACCGGGACGAAATTCCCCCACCGGAGACCTTCACGGCCGACCTCGACGACGAGGACGACGACGAGGATGAGGACGACGAGGAGGACTCCACCGTGGGCTTCGGCTTCGGCTTGGGCTTGGGCTTCGCCACGGCCTTGACTCCGGTGACGCCGACCGCCTCCGGCGCGAGGGGCGCGCTTTCCGCGGGAGCCGACACGGCCGGGGCCGGAGCCGCGGCGCGACCCTGGGACCGCGAGGCGGTCAGCGCCTCGGCGCGGTTCTCGGGAGCGCTCGTCGCGGGCACCGGGAGCGCGAGGGCGGACGGAGCGGCGTCCACGGGGAGCGCGAGCGCGACGGCCGCACCTCCCACGACACCGACGGTGGCGACGGACTTGGCGGCCCACGTCGCGCTGAGGCGCGAGAAGCCGTCCGGGAGACGACGGACGGCGCCGGGGGCGCGGCGTCGACCGGGGGTTCGGTCACGAGACACAGGGGGTGAAGCCTTCCGAGGCGGATGCAAGTGCCATGCCACCGTAGCGGCGGGCCACCGCGAAGTCACATTCCGGTAACGAGACACCGCTCACGTGTCGCGCCGGCATCCTGCATCGGCAACCCGTTGACCTGCACCGATGTCCGGCGCCGCGGCCGCCTGAGGCGGCTCTCAGGTGACCTGGACGAACACGTGGGACGCGATGTCACTCGGCAGCGAGACGCCCGACGCCTCGTCCGCGCCGTCGCGGCAGGCGATGACGCGCAACCCGTCACGGCGCACCCGGGCCGGCTGCCCCGGCAGGAGGCCGGCCGACGTCAGCAGGCCGAGCGCCTCGGAGTCGACCTGGACGGGCTCCCCGATGCGGCGCACGACGACCGCCGTGGGTTCGGCGGCCGCCACCTCGTCGAGGGTGGACAGGCCGTGTCGGAAGTCGATCCGCTCATCGAGCTCCCCCAGCTCCTCGAGCCCGGGGATGGGGTTGCCGTAGGGCGAGAGCGCGTGGTCGGGGAGCATGGCGAGGATCTTGCGCTCGACCCGGTCGGACATGACGTGCTCCCACCGGCACGCCTCGTCGTGCACGAACTCCCACTCCAGTCCGATGACGTCGACGAGCAACCGCTCGGCGATGCGGTGCTTGCGCATGACCCGCGTGGCGAGCCGTCGGCCCTCGTCGGTGAGCTCGAGGTGGCGGTCCCCCGCGACGTGGAGCAGCCCGTCGCGCTCCATGCGCGCCACGGTCTGCGAGACCGTGGGCCCCGAGTGGCCGAGGCGCTCGGCGATCCGCGCCCGCAGCGGCGTGATGCCCTCCTCCTCGAGCTCGAAGATGGTCCGGAGGTACATCTCCGTGGTGTCGATGAGGTCCGTCACGAAGGCAAGCCTACGTTTACCCCCGGTCGGGCGGGGGGCGCACCTGCCGGCCCGGCCCCTCCCCAGGGCGCGTGACCCGACTCCGCGGGTCGTACTCGGGCAGCCAGCGGGCCAGCCAGGCGCCACCGGCGAGGGTCAGGACGCCGACGGCGACGCTCGCCGCGCCGATCGACGCCACCGCGGCGACCGCGCCGACGACGATCGCGGCACCGTTGTGCCCGACGAGGGAGAGCAGCCGCCACACGCCGAGGAAGGGTTGCCGCCCGGCGGTCGGGGCGGCATCCGCACCGAGGGTCATGACGATGCCCGAGCCGATGCCGTTGCCGACCCCCATGACAAGGGCGACGGCGGTGACACCGGCGAGCGTCGTCGTGAGCGGCAGGGCGAGCAGCCCGAGCCCGAGCAGGACCGCGACCGGCACCGCGACCCAGACCCGGCCGTGCCGGTCCATGACGGTGCCGGCCGGCCAGAAGAGCACGACCTCGACGAACGCGGCGGCGGCGAAGACGAGGGAGGTCTGCGCGGCATCCAGGCCGACGTGCTCGGCCCACAGCGGCACGACGACGACCCTCGAGGAGCGGGCGAGCCCGATGGCGAGCACCCCGAGCCCGACGGTGAGGAGCACCCGCCGGTGCTCGGCCACGACGCGGGCGACGGGCACGCGCCCGCGGCCGGGACCCGCGAGGGCGTCGTCGGCGGACAGGTCGACGGTGCGCCACGCGACGGCCGTCGCGAGCAGCCCGGCCGTGACCGCCACCCCGAACGCCGCCTGCGGGCCCCACCGGGCCACGACCGGGGCGCCGACGAGGGGGCCGAGGAAGAGGCCGACCCGGGTGACCCCGCCGAGGGTCGACATCGCCCGGGCCCGCAGGCGCAGCGGAGCCGCCGCGGTGAGATAGCTCTGGCGGGCGAGGAGGAAGACGGCACCGGACGGGCCGAGGAGGAGGACGGCGAGACCGAGCACCCACAGCGACGGCGCGACGAGGGCGAGGGCACAGGCGGCGGTGTCCAGGAGTCCGGCGAGCACGAGGGCTCGGCGCTCCCCGATCCTCTCGACGAGCACCCCCGCGGGCACCGCGGCCGCGAACTCGGCGAGGGTGGTGATCCCCACGAAGAGCGCGGCGACCGCGACCGTAGCGCCGAGCTCCCGGGCACTGAGCGCGACGACCGGGAGCACCGCGCCCGCGCCGACCGACCAGATCACGGACGGGCCGAACGCGGGGACCGCGATGCTCCGCAGCGTGAACTCCTGCGCCGCCATCGCACCTCCTCGTCGCCCTCCGTCGCCCATCCGGGCGATTTATCTTGATATCAAGATACCTCGCCGACCTGCGCCGCGGGTAGGTTGGCGACGTGGAGCTGACGATCCCCCGCCGCTTCTGCGGCCCCCCGGAGTCCGGCAACGGCGGCTGGGTCAGCGGCGCCCTCGCGGCGTTCGTCGCGACGAGCGCGGAGCACCCCGCCGTCACCGTCCGCCTGGCCTCGCCACCGCCGCTCGACCGGCCGATGTCCGTCGCCGTGGATGACCGGCCCGACGAGGCCGCCGGGGCCCCGGGGGGGCCGGCCGTCGTGCGGCTCCTCGACGGCGACCACCTCGTCGCCACGGCGACGGCATCCTCCGACCTCGCCGAGGACCTGCCCCCGCCCGTCCTGCTCGAGCAGGCCGACGGGGCCGCGGCCCGCTACGAGGGCCTCGCGGACCACCCCTTCCCGACCTGCTTCGCCTGCGGCACCGACCGTGACCCCGGCGACGCCCTCTGCCTCCGCCCGGGACCGATCGGCGACGGCAGCGGCCGGTACGCCGCGACCTGGGTCCCTCGCGAGGCCTCCGGACCGTTCGTGTGGGCCGCGCTCGACTGCCCGGGCGCCTGGGCGGTCGGCATCGCCGGGCGCGCGATGGTGCTCGGCACGATGACGGCCCGGGTCGACGCCCTGCCGGTCGTCGGCGAACCCCACGTCGTCCTCGCCTGGCCGCGCGGTTCGCAGGGCCGCAAGCACTGGTCCGGCACCGCGCTCCTGACGCCCGGCGGCGAGGTGCTCGCCCGAGCGGAGGCCACCTGGGTCGCCGTCGACCCTGCGACCGTCCGACCCGAGGACCGGCCGTGACACCGTCCCCCCACCCACCGCCCGAGCCCCAGTCCGAGCCCGAGCCCCAGCCCGAGCCCCAGTCCCAGCCCGAGCCCGAGCCCCAGCCCGAGCCCCAGCCCCAGCCCGAGCCCGAGCCCGAGCCGGAGCCCCAGCCCCGGCCCGGGTCCACCGCCCGCCCCACCGCCGTCGTCACCGGAGCGAGCAGCGGCATCGGCGCGGCCACCGCCCGGCTCCTCGCCGACGCAGGCTTCCGGGTCGTCTGCGCGGCCCGCCGGGCCGACCGCGTCGAGACGCTCGCGTCCGAGCTCGGCGGGGACGCGGTGGCGCTCGGGTGCGACGTCACGAGCGACGAGGACGTCGCCCGGCTCGCCGCGGTCGCCGGCGCGAAGGTGCAGGTGCTCGTCAACAACGCGGGTGGGGCCCTCGGGCTCGAGCCGGTCGCGCAGGGGGACGTCGCCCGGTGGCAGCAGATGTACGACACGAACGTCCTCGGCACGCTGCGCGTCACGAAGGCCCTCCTGCCGGCGCTCGTCGCCGCCGACGGCGAGGGCGTCGTCGTCAACGTCGGCTCGGTCGCCGGCTACACGGCGTACGAGGGCGGCGGCGGCTACACCGTCGCCAAGCACGGCGTCCACGTCATGACCGAGACGCTGCGCCTCGAGCTCGTCGACCAGCCGGTGCGCATCACCCTCGTCGCCCCCGGCATGGTGCGCACCGAGGAGTTCTCGCTGACCCGCTTCGACGGCGACCGGGCGCGCGCCGACGCCGTCTACGCCGGCGTGCCCGACCCGCTCGTCGCCGAGGACGTCGCCGACGCGATCGTGTGGATGGCCACCCGGCCGGCCCACGTCAACGTCGACCTGCTCGTCCTCAAGCCGCGCGCCCAGGCGGCCCCGCACAAGGTCCATCGCCTCCCCACCCCCTGACCGCGGTGGGTGCGCACGTGGTCGCCCCGGCAACCGCGTCCGCACTCGCGGCGAGGGAAGGAGTCAGCGGACAGACCGCCGGATGCCGTCAGGGCTGGCGGCGATGGAGCCGCCACGCCGACGCGTCCCCGAGGTCGCCGTCGCCGGTCCTCGTGAACACGAGGCGGTCGTGGAGCCGGTTGCGCCGGCCCGCCCAGAACTCGACCTCGTCGGGCACGACCCGGTAGCCGCCCCAGAAGTCGGGCACCGGCACGTCGCCCTCGCCGCCCTCGTCGCCCGCGTCGGGGAACTCGGCGGCCCGGCGCGCGTACGCCTCCTCGAGCTCGGCCCGGGAGGCGACCGGCTCGGACTGCCGCGAGGTCCACGCCGAGATCCGCGAGGCCCACGGGCGCGAGTGCCAGTACTCGAGCACCTCGGCCCGGTCGAGGGGCACCGCGCGCCCGCGGAACCGGATGGCGCGGTACATCGCCGGCCAGGTCAGCGCGACGGCCACGGCCGGGTTGCCGTCGATCTCCCGCCCCTTGGCCGAGGTCAGGGCGGTGACGAAGCCGGGCCCGCGCTCGTCGAGGAAGCGCAGGAGCACGGTGCGGACGTTCGGCGCGCCGACGGCATCCACGGTGGCGACGGACGCGGCGAGCGGCTCGAAGACGTCCGGCTCGACCGCGGACCGCACGACCGCCTCGTCGACCCAGGCCCGGGCCTGCGCGTAGGGGGTGTCGAGGAGCTGGTCCTCGCTCAACCCGTCACCGGCGTAGTCGACGCGCACGTGGCTCATCGCCCGATCGTATGCCGCGGGCCGCGGGCCGCCGGCCGCTCAGGGCGTCGGGTGGCGCGCGTCGTAGCGCAGGAAGTGCCGGTGCCGAAGCGACAGCACGCCGATGGCGATGATGCACGCGACGCCACCGGCGACCGCCATCCAGCCCTCCCCGATCCGCTCGGCGACGACGCCCCCGAGCAGCTCCCCGACCCTCGGCCCACCGGCGACGACGACGATGAAGACGCCCTGGAGGCGCCCCCGCATCCGGTCGGGTGCCGCCGACTGCAGGATCGTCGTGCGGAAGACCGCGCTCACGGCATCCGCTCCACCGGCGAACGCCATCGCCGCCAACGCCCCCCACAGCGCCTGCTGCGGCGTGAGCCACCCGCCGGCGCCGAGCAGCGCGACCCCCAGGCCGAGGACACCCAGGCCCCAGCCGACGATGCTCACCATGATCGCGAGGCCCTGCCGTCGGACGGCGCCGAGCCGGCCCGACACGAGAGTGGCGAGCACCGCACCGACGGCCGCCGCAGCGTAGAGGTAGCCGACGGTGCGTGCGCCGCCGCCGAGGATGACGGCACCGGCGGCCGGGAAGATGACCCTCGGCTGGGCGAGGAGCATGGCCGCGATGTCGGCGACGAAGGTCATCCGCACGTTCGGCGCGGTGCGCAGGAACCGGAAGCCGTCGACGACGGAGGCGAACCCGGCCCGGCTCGCGCCCCCCTCGGAGTGCGGCTCGGGGGGCAGCGACTCGAGGCGCCACAGCCCCCAGAGGGCGGCCATCGTGACGAGCGCGTCGACGGTGTACGCCGTGCGGAACCCGCCCCAGTCGACGAGCAGCCCCGCGAGGAGCGGGCCGACCATCATCGCCGCCGACATCGCGAACACCCCGAGGGCGTTGGCCGCGGGCAGCTGCTCGCGCGGCAGGATCCGCGGGTAGATGCTCGTGCGGGCCGGTGAGCTGACCCCGAAGGCCCCGTTCCACAGCGCGACGAGCACGTAGAGCACCCAGACCTCGTCGTTGCCGAGCCACGCCTGCACCGCGCACGCGATCGAGGTGAGCCACGCGACGAGGTTCGCGACGAGCGCCACGGTGCGCCGGTCGTGGTGGTCCGACAGCGAGCCGCCGTACAGCCCCATGACGACGAGCGGCACGAGCGCGAAGAACCCGACGAGGCCGACCGAGGCCGTCGACCCGGTGATGTCGTAGACCTGGAGGCCGATGGCGACGACGGCCATCTGCGAGCCGACGTTGGACAGCGTGAACCCGGTGTACAGGCGCCGGTATGCCGCGTTCTCCCGGAGCGGTGTGAGGTCCGGGAGGTGGGAGCGCAGCACCCGCCGATCATGCCCGACGCCGCCCTCCGCCCCTCGCGGGCATAGGGTCCGGACATGGACAAGCCGGCCCAGATCGCCCTGCTCATCGACGCCGACAACGCCACGGCCGCGCGGATCGACGTCATCCTCGGTGAGCTCTCCCGGCTCGGCGAGACCAACGTCCGTCGGGCCTACGGCAACTGGACGAAGAGCGGCCTCAAGGCCTGGCAGGAGGTGCTGCACGAGAACGCGATCCGCCCGGTGCAGCAGTTCGACCTCAGCAAGGGCAAAAACGCGAGCGACATCGCCCTCGCCGTCGACGCCGTCCACATCCTGCACACCCAGCGGCCCGACGCGTTCGCGCTCGTGTCGTCCGACGCGGACTTCACCCCCCTCGTCATGCACCTGCGCGAGCACGGGGCCCACGTCTACGGCTTCGGCGACGCGAAGACGCCCGCCCCCTTCCAGAGCGCCTGCACGCGCTTCCTCGTCCTGGACCGCCTCTCCTCGGCGAGCGGTCAGGCGGATGCCGGCCCCACGGCATCCGACGAACCCGCCCCGGCCGCGAAGCGCACGACCCGGGCCCGCAAGGCGACCGCCGCGCCGACCACGGTCGCCAAGGCGCCGGGCACGGCGGCGACGCGGTCGGCCAGGAAGACGGCGGAGGATGCCGTGCCCGCCGCACCGCCGCCGCGCGCCACCCGCGCCCAGCTGCGGGGCGACCGCAAGCTCGTCGCCCTGCTGCGCCGGGCCGTCGAGGGCGCCGCCGACGACTCGGGATGGGCCCGCGTCGGCACGGTGGGCAACCACATCTCGAACCAGTCCTCGTTCGACCCGCGCAACTACGGCTACGCGAAGCTGAGCAAGCTCCTCGAGGCCACCGACCTCTTCGACATCCGTGACGTCGGCGGCCCGGGCATGGCCGTGCGCGACCGTCGCACGTCCACGAACGGGACGAGCACTCCCAACCCGTGACCGGGCCGTGCACAATGGGCCAGCCCGACAAAGGCGCCGAGCGACGATTGGGGATCCCATGACCACCGCAGCACCCGCAGCCACCGCAGCACCGGCCGGCACCGCGCCCGACCCCGACTTCCGGCCCGGCCTCGAGGGGGTCGTCGCCTTCGAGACCGAGATCGCCGAGCCCGACAAGGAGGGCGGGGCGCTGCGCTACCGGGGCGTCGACATCAACGACCTCGTGGGCCGGGTCTCCTTCGGCCAGGTGTGGGGCCTGCTCGTCGACAACGAGTTCGACCCGGGGCTGCCGCCGGCCGAACCGTTCCCCCTGCCGGTGCACACCGGCGACATCCGGGTCGACGTGCAGTCGGCGCTGGCGCAGCTCGCCCCCGTGTGGGGCTTCAAGCCGCTCCTCGACATCGACGACGACGAGGTCCGCGACAACCTTGCCCGGGCCTCGGTCATGGCGATGTCGTTCATCGGGCAGTCCGCCCACGGCCAGTCCTCGCCGATGGTCCCGCAGCGCGAGGTCGACAAGGGCCGCACCATCGCGGAGCGGTTCATGATCCGCTGGCGCGGGGAGCCCGACCCCAAGCACGTCGAGGCCATCGACTCCTACTTCATCTCCGCCGCGGAGCACGGCATGAACGCCTCGACGTTCACCGCCCGGGTCATCGCGTCGACCGGCGCGGATGCCGCTGCGTGCCTCTCCGGGGCCATCGGGGCGCTGTCCGGGCCGCTGCACGGCGGCGCGCCGAGCCGGGCGCAGCACATGATCGAGGGCGTCGAGCGGATGGGTGACGCCCGGCGCTACGTCAAGGAGGTCCTCGACCGCAAGGAGCGCCTCATGGGCTTCGGGCACCGCGTCTACCGGGCGTACGACCCGCGGGCGGCGGTGCTGCGCGACACCTGCCGGCGGCTCGGCGCCCCCCGCTACGAGGTCGCGCTCGAGCTCGAGAAGGCCGCCATCGCCGAGCTCGCCGAGCGCCACCCCGAGCGCCGGATGGAGACCAACGTCGACTTCTGGGCCGCCGTGCTCCTCGACTTCGCCGACGTGCCGGGCGACATGATGACCCCGCTCTTCGCCGCCGCGCGCACCGCCGGCTGGTCGGCCCACATCCTCGAGCAGAAGCGCACCGGCCGACTCATCCGTCCGAGCGCTCGCTACGTCGGCCCCGGTCCGCGCCCCATCGAGGACGTCGTCGGCTTCGACCCCGACCGCTGAGCCGGGCGCACCTCGCCGCGTTCCGGGCCGGGCCTCCCGGTCCGAGCCGGCGGCGCGGCATCCGTGGCGCTCCGAGCGGCATCCGTGGCGCTCCCGACCGGCATCCGTGGCGCCCTCACAGCGGCACCCCATGGGCCCCCAACACACCGCCCCGGAATGCTTTCACCGCGGAAGGAATTCCTTTCGCGGTGAAAGCATCTCTGGGCAGGTGATGTCCTCACGCTCGGTGAGGGCCGCCGGAGCCCACCAGCCGGTCCACGTGCTGGAAGTCACGTCCGGCATCCGGTCACCATCCGTGAGGATGGATGCCGGTCACGGGTCGCCGACGGCGTCGGCCCGCGGCCCGCGCGTCCGCCCCCGGTCGAGGGCGGACGACGCCCCACGACACACCCACCCGACACCGGAGACCCCCGTGAGCGAGCCAGCCCAGATCACCATCCCCGCCGACCTGCTGCCCGCCGACGGTCGCTTCGGGTCCGGTCCGTCGAAGGTCCGCCCGGCGCAGGTGGACGCCGTCGCCGCGATCGGTCGCACGGTGCTCGGCACCTCCCACCGCCAGGCGCCGGTGCGGAACCTCGTCAAGGCGGTCCGGTCCGGCCTGTCCACCTTCTTCGACCTGCCCGAGGGCTACGAGGTCGTCCTCGGCAACGGTGGCGCGACGGCCTTCTGGGACATCGCCGCCTTCGGCCTCGTGCGCGACCGCGCCCAGCACCTCACCTTCGGCGAGTTCTCGAGCAAGTTCGCCACCGTCACGAGGAACGCGCCGTTCCTCGGCGAGCCGACCGTCATCTCGAGCGAGCCGGGCAGCCGCCCCGACCCCCGCGCCGAGGCCGGTGTCGACGCCTACGCGTGGGCCCACAACGAGACGAGCACCGGGGTCATGGCGCCGGTGCAGCGGGTCGAGGGGGCGGACCCCGACGCACTCGTCCTCATCGACGCGACCTCGGGCGCCGGTGGCCTTCCCGTCGACGTCCGCCAGGCCGACGTCTACTACTTCGCCCCGCAGAAGTCCTTCGCCTCCGACGGTGGGCTGTGGCTGGCCCTGTTCTCCCCCGCGGCGCTCGCCCGCGTCGAGGAGGTCGCGGCATCCGGACGCTGGGTGCCCGACTTCTTCAGCCTCCCGACGGCGATCAGCAACAGCCGCCTCGACCAGACGTACAACACCCCGGCCGTGGCCACGCTCGCGATGCTCGCCGACCAGGTCGAGTGGCTCAACGACCAGGGCGGCCTCACCTGGGCCACGGCCCGCACGAAGGACTCCTCCGGCCGCCTCTACGACTGGGCCGAGGCGAGCGACTACGCCACCCCGTACGTCAGCGACCCGACGCACCGCTCGCAGGTGGTCGCGACGATCGACTTCGACGACGCTGTCGACGCCTCGGCCGTCGCGAGGACCCTGCGCGCCAACGGGGTCGTCGACGTCGAGCCCTACCGCAAGCTCGGCCGCAACCAGCTGCGCGTCGCCTGCTTCCCGGCTGTCGAGCCCGACGACGTGAGCCGGCTCATCGGCTGCGTCGAGTACGTCGTCACCCGCCTGGCCTGAACGCCTCGAGCTCGGCGCCTATCCGCTCGGCCAGCCACGCCGACTCGGGCAGGAGGCCGGGGTCGCACACGAGCGACACCCCGAGCGTGCCCGCGTAGGACAGCACGTCGAAGGACACCGCCACGTTGCCGGGGTTCAGGGCCACCGGCACGACCGCGGTCACCTCGGTACCCGCGACCCGCAGTCGCTCGGCCGGGCCGCGGACGTTGGTGACGAACGTGTGCACCAACCGCTGGTGGTCGATGAACACCTGGAACGCCCCGACCGCCGCAAGGGCACGGAAGGCCGGGGTGAGCACCGCGGCCGAGCCGCCCCGTCCGGGAGCCCGCACTCGGTCCTGCTGGTCCACGAGGGCGGCGAGGCGACGGCCCCGGTCCGGGAGGGCGGGCACCCGCACCGGCACGACCCCGGTCTCGTTGCCGAGCGCCGCAGCATCGTCCTGGCGCCGTCGGGACACGGGCACGGAGACGACGAGCTCCCCCACCCGCTCGCCACGGCGCGCAAGCAGCGCGACGAGAGCGCCGGTGACGGCGGTGACGACGGCGTCGTTGACCGTGGCACCGGCGGCTCGGGATGCCGTGCGCACCGCCTCGAGGTCGACCGTCGCCACCTCGATCCGGCGCCGGTCCCCGGTCGCGCCCAGCAGGCTGCAGCGGTCGGCCAGGTGCGGACGTCGCAGCCCGAGCTCGTGCATCCCACCTCCGAGGTAGCGGCCGGACGAGCCGGACCTCCTCAGGCTCCTGAGGCGGCCGGCCCAGGCGTCCCGTGCGAGCACGCCCCACGTCGGCAGCCGCTCGGGTCCACTCCCGGGCCCGGCCCACCCTGACGCCGAAGGTCGGTCCCCGCGCCGGGATGCCGCGCCCGGGGGGTCCGCCAGGGCACCGAGCACGGCGAGCCCGCCCATGCCGTCCGCGAGCACGTGGTGCGCGACGAGGGCGATGGCGCTGACCCCGCCGTCCGGTGCCACGAGAAGGCGGGCCCGCCACAGGGGGCGGTCGCCCGGCAGGCGGGTCAGGGCCAGGTCGGCCAGGGCGTCGAGCAGCGCGCGAGGCGCCCCACCTCCGCCCGGCCCCGCTGCGGATCCGTCGCGGGAGTGACCTGCGCCCTCCTCGACGACCACGCTGTCGACGCACGCCGCGACGGCATCCGCCCCCACCCTCAGCCAGACCGCGCGACCCGCCCCCGGAGGGGTGCGCACCAGTCGCTGACCCAGCCGGGGCACCGAGGCCACCCGCCGGAGCACCACCGACCGAACCACGTCGACGGCCGGCCGGGAGCGGGGATCGAGCACGAGGAGCGCGCCGATGACCATCGGCACGCGGCCGCCACGGTCGACGGCGAGCTGGAGCACGTCGTCGGCGCCGGCCCGGTCGACCCGGGGCGTCCCTGGCGTCGCCACGGTCCCACGCTAGGCGCCCCGGCCGCGGGCCACCACGGCCCCGACCACGTCACGACCGGATGCCCCGCGCCGACGCCGGACGGCCCGTGGTCCCCGGGTCAGCGGGCGAGGGCGTACACGAGCGCGACGGCGACGAGCACGGCGAGCACCCCGAGCGTCATGCGGCGCCGGAAGAGCGGCGTCACCGCGCCGGCTCCGGGACCAGCGCGGGGGCGGGCCCGGGGCCCGTCAGGGTCGTGACGGCCACCCTCACCCGGGGACGGCGCTGCGACTCGTAGCTCACCCGGACATTCTGCGACCTCGCGAGCCACGCGGACACCCCGACCAGGGCGAGGCCCACCGCGACGGCCCCGATACCGATCGTCCAGCGTGGGCCGAACTCCTGCGAGATCCACCCGATGAGGGGCGCGCCGAAGGGTGTGCCCCCCATGAAGATCGCCATGTAGAGCGCCATGACACGCCCCCGCATTTCGGGGACGACACGGGTCTGGACCATGGCGTTCGCGGTCGTGAGGGCGGTGAGGGCGGTCAGCCCGACCGGGACGAGGGCGAGGGCGAAGGTCCAGTACGTCGGCGCGAGCGCGGCGAGCGTCGCGGCCCCGGTGAAGCCGACGAGCGAGAGCAGCAGCACGCGCAGTCGCGGCGTGCGGCGTCGTGCCGAGAGCAGGGCCGCCGTGAGCGACCCGACCGCCATGATCGACCCGAGCAGACCGAACTCGCCGGCGCCCTTGTCGAAGACCTTGGTCGCCATGAGCGCCATCGTGATCTGGAAGTTCATCCCGAACGTCCCGAGCACGAAGACGAGCAGCATGACGAGCTGGAGGTCGCCACGTGCCCGGACGTACCGGAACCCCTCGCGGATGCCGCCCCGGGCCGGCGCCCGCGGGGCCGGTCGCAGCTCGTGGACCCGGAGCATGAGCAGGGCGACGATGACGAACACGAACGTCAACGTGTTGAGGAGGAGCGCCTCGCCGGTCCCCCACAGGGCGATGACGACCCCGGCGATCCCCGGCCCGATGAGCCGGCCGAGGTTGAACGAGGCGGAGTTGAGCGCGACGGCGTTCGCGAGCCGGTCGCCGGGCACCATCTCGGAGACGAACGCCTGGCGCGCGGGGTTGTCGATGGCGGTCGTGACGCCTTGGAAGAGCGCGATCGCGTAGACGTGCCACAGCTGGGCGGTGCCGGTGACCGCGAGCACGCCGAGGAGCAGGCTCGACAGGGCGAGCAGGGTCTGGGTCGCGATGAGGGTGCGCCGCTTGGGGAAGCGGTCGGCGATGAGCCCGGCCCACGGTGCGAGGAGGAGGAAGGGCAGGAACTGCAGGCCGGTGACGATGCCGAGGGCGGTCGCCGACCCGGCCGTGAGCACGGTGAGCACGAGCCAGTCCTGGCCGACCCGGCCCATCCAGGTGCCGATGTTCGACACGAGGGCCCCGGCGAACCAGACCCGGTAGTTGCGGACCTCGAGCGAGGTGAAGGTCGGGCTCACTCGGCGGCCACCCGTTCCAGCACCTCGGTCGCGCGCGCCAGGACCTCCCGCTCCTCGTCGGTGAGCCGCTCGAGCCGGGCCGCGAACCACTGGTCGCGTCGCCTGCGGGTGTCACGGACGGTGCGGCGACCCTCCGGCGTGAGGGAGAGGATGACCTGCCGGCCGTCGGTGGGGTCGTCCGCACGAGCGACGAGGCCCGCGTCGACGAGGCCCGCGACCGTGCGGGACATGCTCGGCGCGCTGACCTTCTCGACGCAGGCGAGCTCCTTGGGGGTGCGCACCTGCTCCTCGAGGCGCACGAGCACCGAGAACTGGTGTGGCGCAACGGGTGCGGCGCTCTCGAACCGCACCCGTCGGGCGATGCGCATGCACGCGATGCGCAGGTCGCTCGTCAGTCGGTCGCGCTGCGCCCGGGTCATCGAGGGGCGCGCCGGCGCGGTCGTGGGGGCCATGTCGTCTCCTCGATGGTCAGGGGCAGGTGGTCAGCGATGGTCAGGGACCAGATGGTTAGCACAACTCGTTACCTGTGCTAACTATTCCACGAGGGCTGGCCACCGACGAAGGTGGGTCGCACCCCGAACGCCCGCGACGGCATCCGGGAGAACGGCGACGCGCGGCTCCCTCGGGGTGCATCGTGGCGCCGAGCGGGTCGCTGGCTAGGCTTGCGGGGTGACCCCCGAGGACCCCGCGACGCACCACGTGCCCCCGCTCGGGCAGGCCGCGCCCGTCGAGCCGCTCCACGTGCCCACCCGCAGGATCGTCGTCGTGGGCACCGCGCTGTGGGCGCTCGCCCTCGTCGTCACCCTCGTCGTGCCCGCCCTGCACACCGGCGACCGCTCGTGGTGGCCGTGGACCTGCGTCGTCGGCATCGCGCTCGGGGCGTTCGCCTGGTGGTACGTCGGGCGGGACGGGGGCCGCACCGAGGGCGCCTGACGCCCCGATGCCGTCAGGCCGGCGCCGGATGGCGTCAGGCCGGGTCGAGCTCGAAGTCGTCGAGGATCGGCGGGGTCACCCGCTCGGGCGACGGCGCCGCGACGTCGACCTCGGAGTGCGCACCGCACCCGTGGTCGAGGCTCACGACGCGCCCGTCGGAGGGCGACCACTCGTTGGCGCAGACCCCGAAGACGGCGCGCAGGGCACCGGCCATCGGCACGAAGAACCCGCACGACGAGCACGGCGCCGGGGCCTTGACCGCGACCGGGGCGGTCGGCCCCGACGGGCCGTCGTACCACCGCTGGGCGGCGGCGTCGCGCCCCTCGGCGGACAGCACGCGCACCCGGCCCAGTCCCAGCTCCCAGAGCGCGGCCCGGTCGGTGTCCTCGTCGCCCGTGGCCTCGAAGCCCGCCTCGAGCAGGGGGTCGTCGTCGACCTTGGGGGTGACGTCACCGGGGCCGACGTCGCCGGGGGCGAGCCGCTCGGCGTACGGCACCCACTCCGGCGAGAGCAGGGCGCCCTCACCGGGGACGAGGCTGGTCTCGCACACCGTCACCGTCTTCGAGCGCGGCACCCGGGCGACGGTGATCGCCCAGCGCCAGCCACGGTAGGCGTGCGCCGAGCAGGCGAAGTAGTGCGTCGCGAGGCGGTCCTCGACCATCTCCATGCCGAGGTGCTCGCCGACGGCATCCTTCTCGGCGATCGAGACGGCGGCCTCACGGGCGGTCTCGACGGCCCCCAGCAGGGTCGCGTCGGTCTTCGGGGCCGGGCTCACAGCTCGAGGTCGCCGGCCACGGCGTGGAGCACCTGAGCCACCTTGTTGCCGTGCTCCTTGTCGGGGTAGTGGCCGCGGCGCAGCCCCTCGGAGACGGAGTCGAGCAGCTTGATGACGTCCTCGACGATGACGACCATCTCCTCGGTGGGCTTGCGGTCGCGCACGCGGCGGTTGACGCTCACCGACGGGGCGGGGTCGAGCAGCCGGACGGACAGGGCCTGGGCGCCGCGGCGACCCTCGGCGATGCTGAACTCGATGCGCTGGCCGCCCTTGAGGCCCGCGACCCCCTGCGGGAGCGCGCTCGCGGGGACGAAGACGTCACCCTCGCCGGCATCGCCGGACACGAAACCGAAGCCCTTCTCGGAGTCGAAGAACTTCACCTTGCCAGTCGGCACGGTCCACCTCTTTGTCGAGTTCACCAACGCACGCCCGGGCGGGCGCCAGCGACAAGGCTAACCGCTCCCCACCGCGGCGCGCTGCCGGGTTGTCGGGGACGGCGGAACTCGGTCGACGGTGTCACAGGCACGTGGCACGGTGGACGGCATGGCCGGGACGACCGAGGATGCCGGGCGGCCGGCGGTCGCCGAGCAGGCCACGCCGGCGCCCCCGTCCGCCCCGCCGGAGGGCGAGCCTCCGCCGGGCGAGCGGCCGGGAGGCGAGCGGCCGGAGGGTGGGCGGCCGGGAGGCGAGCGGCCGGAGGGTGGGCGGCCGGGGGGCGAGCAGCCGCCGGGCGAGCACCGGCTCACCGTGCGCGGGTTCTGGGGCGCGCTTCCCGTCACGGGCCGCTGGCTGCTCTCGACGACCGCGGTCTCCACGCTCGGGCGTGGCATGACGCTGCCGTTCACGATCATCTACGTCCACGAGGTCCGCGGCATCGACCTCGACGTCGCCGGCCTGCTCATGGGCCTCATCGCCGCCGTCGCGCTCGTCGTCACCGGCCCGGTGGGTGCGCTCATCGACCGGCTGGGCGCCCGGGTCGTCGTCATCTGGGGCCACGTCGCGCAGCTCGTCGGGGCGGTCGTCCTCGCGTTCGCGACGACCCTCCCGACGTTCGTGCTCGCCTTCACGCTCCTCGGTGTCAGCTTCGGGGTCGGCTGGCCGGGGTTCAACGCCCTCATCTCGAGCATCGTGTCCGGGCCACTGCGTACCCAGTTCTTCGGCGTCAACTTCGCGCTCGTCAACCTCGGCATCGGCGTCGGCGGCATCATCAGCGGCTTCCTCACCGACGTCGACCGGCCGGTGACCTTCACCGCGATCTTCCTCGCGGATGCCGTGTGCGTCCTCGTGCCCATCGCGCTGCTCCTCGTGCCCCTGCGGCACGTCGCCGGACGGCCGGTGGCGGCCCTGCCGACGGTCGACGGTGTCGGTGGCCCGGCGTCGGCCGAGGGTGGGGGCTACCTCGCGATCCTGCGCAACCCGGCGGTCGTCTGGATCACCGGGCTCACCTTCCTGTCGAGCTTCGTCGGCTACGGGCAGATGGAGGCGGGCTTCCCGGCGTTCGCGCGGGAGGTCAGCGAGGTGTCGACCCGAACGATCGGGCTGGCCTTCGCCGCGAACACGGCCGTCATCGTCGGCCTCCAGTTCTTCGTGCTGCGGGTCATCGAGGGCCACCGGCGCACGCGCGTCTTCCTCGGGCTCGTCGCGCTGTGGGTCGCCGCGTGGCTCGTCCTGGGGGCCACCGGCCTCGTCGCCGGCACCCTGGCGGCCGCGGCCGGGGTCATCCTCTTCCACGTGCTGTTCGGCCTCGGCGAGACGATGCTCCAGCCCACGGTGCCCGCCATCGTCAACGACCTCGCGAGCGACCGCGACCGCGGGCGGTTCAACGCGGTGTCCGCGGGCGCCTTCCAGGCCGGTGCCATCACCGCGCCGGTCGTCGCGGGGCTGCTGCTCGACCGCGAGCTCGGCGGGGTGTTCATCCTCGTCCTCGTCGGGTGCCTCGGCGGCGTGGCCGTGCTGGCGCTGGCCCTCGAGCGCCGGATCAGCCCCGCGGTGAACGGCATCCTCGCCGACCCGCACGCCTGAAGCCTCACCCCGCACCCCTGTCGGCCCACCCCGCACGCCTGACCGCCCACCCCGCACTCCTGAAGCCTCACTCCGCACGCTCAGTCGGCCCACCCCCGCACGCTCAGTCGGCCCACCCCCGCACGCCTGTCGGCCACCCCGCACGCCTGTCGGCCACCCCGCACGCCTGTCGGCCACCCCGCACGCCTGTCGGCCACCCCGCACTCCTGACCAGCCCACCCCGCGACCAAACCCGCGCGTGCCCCGCGAGGACTCCTTGCACATCACCCATCCTCCGGGGCCCGGATCGGGCGCAGGAGGGTGGGTGATGCGCAAGGAGTCGGATATCAGTCGACGTCGAGGCGGGTGACCTTCATCCCCTCCTTGGCTGCGACGACCCGCACCTGCCCCCCTGTCGCGAGCTCTTCGGCCCCGCGGCCCGTCGCCTCGGTGCCGTCGAGGGTGTACGTCGCCTCGAACCCGTCGGTGCTCTCGACCGTGAGCGAGGAGCCAGCCGTGTACGCGGTGACCCGACCGGTCTGCACGACCATGACCGTCGGGGTGCCGGTGACGTTCGTCGTGAACTCGCCGTGGAGGACGACGTCGAGCCCGCCCGCGGCGCGCCCCATCCCCTGGCCCTTGCCGTTGCCGTTGCCGTTGCCGAGGCCCGGGTTGCCCTGGTTCGGCCCGGGGACGGCGTTGCCGCCCTGGCGCCCGTCGCCCTGCCCCAGGCCACGCCCGTTGTTGCCCTTGCCCTCGCCCTGGCCCGGCGCGCCGCTGCGACCGCGGCCGTCGGACATCGACACCCGTTCGTCGTCCCACCGGTCGTCGTCGTACCCCGTCGCGAGCGCGGCGACGAGGCCGACGCCCGTCACGAGGAGCAGCGCCGCGAGCACCGCGGCGACGATGAGGGCGGCGCGACCACCCGACGACGAGGTCGCCTCGCTCCACCACCGGCCGGGGCCGCTCGGCGGAGCGGGGGCCGCGGCGGAGCCGGCAGGCACCGTGCCGGGCGGCCAACCCGCGGCGGGGGGCGGTGCTGCCGGACCGCCGGGCGGGGCGGCCCAGCCCGGCGCGGTCCCGGCGGGGTACTGCGGCGGCAGAGCGGCGGTCTGGTCGGGTCGCGCGGCCGGCGGCTGGGCGGGCGGACCGGGTTCGGGTGGGGTCTGGTCGGTCATGCATCCATGATCCGCCCCGGCGGCCGCTCGGGCGCCATCCTGAGCGGACTCACATGGAACTCACATCTGGCCGACAGGACGCGAGCGACACCGCCTCCACCATGGGGCGTCGGAGCGGTCGACCCACGGCAGCACGCACACCCGGGAGCCGGCAACGCTGAGGCCGACCGGGGACGGCAGCGGGAACCGTCTGCCCGGCATCCGACGAGCCCTCCAGACGGCCCGCAGCGCGTCAGCCCCCAGCGAGCGCGCGGACGACCCGCGACGGCGACGGTCGCCCGAGGTGGCCGGCCATCCAGGTGCTCGTCGCCACGAGGGCGTCGAGGTCGGTGCCCGTCGAGACCCCGGCGCCCTCGAGGGCCCACACGAGGTCCTCGGTCGCGAGGTTGCCGGTGGCGCTCTTGGCGTAGGGACAGCCGCCGAGGCCACCCGTCGACGCGTCGACGACCGTGACCCCGTCGCGCAGGGCGGCCACCGTGTTCGCGAGCGCCTGGCCGTACGTGTCGTGGAAGTGCACGCCGACCCGCTCCGGCCCGATGCCGGCCCCGTCGAGGGCGGCGAGCAGACGGTGCACGTGCCCCGTCGTGCCGACCCCGATCGTGTCGCCGAGCGAGAGCTCGTCGCAGCCGAGGTCCATGAGGCGCCGGCAGACGTCGACGACCCGGGCCACGGGCACCGGGCCCTCCCACGGGTCGCCGAAACACATCGAGACGTAGGCGCGCACCCACAGCCCCTCGGCCCGCGATCGCTCGACGACCGGCCGGAACATTTCCACCGACTCCTCGACGGTGCGGTTGAGGTTCCGTCGCGCGAACGTCTCCGTCGCGCTGCCGAAGATCGCAACGGCTCCCACGCCTGCCGTGAGCGCCCGGTCGAGCCCGCGCTCGTTGGGCACGAGCACCGGCCGACGCGCCCCCCGCCCCTCGTCGCCGAGCAGGCCGAGCACCTCCTCGGCGTCGGCGAGCTGCGGCACCCACCGCGGGTCGACGAACGACGTCGTCTCGATGGTTCCCAGCCCTGCCGCCGCCAGGCGTCGCACGAACTCGGCCTTGACGGCGGCCGGGACGACCGTCGACTCGTTCTGCAGCCCGTCACGCGGACCCACCTCGTAGACGGTCACGGACCGGGGCAGCGTCGGGTCGGGCTCGACCTGGGGCAGCGGGAGTCTCACGCACCGATCCTGACACGCCGCCGCCGCGTCGAGCGAGGCGTGCGACCCGTCGGTTCCGGGGCGGGGCGGCGGGGCCCGGGTGCTCCCCCCGACAGGCAGAAGCGCGGAGCCGCCCGCCCGGTCGTGCTCACGGCATCCCCGCGGACGACCCACTGCCGGTCCGTAGGACCGCCCGTGACCGGATGCCGAGCCCCCCGCCGGATGCCGGGCCTCTCGTCGGATGCCGGGCCTCTCGTCGGATGCCGGGCCTCCTCGCCGGATGCCGGGCCTCCTCGCAGGATGCCGGGTCTCCTCGCAGGATGCCGCGTCCCGCCCGTCCCAGCGGGCGTCCAGCGAACTCCCAGACTGACCCGCCACACTGGGAGTGTGACCACCCAGACCCCCGAGGCGCGCCTCCTCGTCGTCGAGGACGAGCCCAACATCCGCGAGCTGCTCGCCACCTCCCTGCGCTACGCCGGGTTCGACGTCGCGACGGCGTCGACCGGCTCGGAGGCGCTCCGGGTCGCCGACGACCACGACCCCGACCTGTGCGTCCTCGACGTCATGCTCCCGGACATGGACGGGTTCACCGTGACCCGCCGGCTGCGCGAGCAGGGCCGTCAGCTCCCGATCGTGTTCGTCACGGCGCGCGACTCCGTCGACGACAAGATCAAGGGCCTCACGGTGGGCGGCGACGACTACGTCACGAAGCCGTTCAGCCTCGAGGAGGTCGTCGCCCGGATCCGCGCCGTGCTGCGCCGCACCCGCGGCGACGCCGAGGACGACCGCAACGTGCTCGCCTTCGAGGACCTCGAGCTCGACGAGGACTCGCACGAGGTGCGCCGCGCGGGCCGGGTCATCGAGACGAGCCCCACTGAGTTCAAGCTGCTGCGCTACCTCATGCTCAACCCCAACCGGGTGCTGTCGAAGTCGCAGATCCTCGACCACGTCTGGGACTACGACTTCCGCGGCGAGGCCGGCATCGTCGAGTCCTACATCTCCTACCTGCGCCGCAAGATCGACACCGAGGGGCTCCCGCCGCTCATCCACACCAAGCGCGGCGTCGGGTACGTCCTGCGCCTGCCCCCGCAGGGCTGATGCCCGGCTCGCCGGCCCCCGGCGCCACCCGCGCGCCCGGCCCCGACCGAGCGCCCGGCCCAGACCGAGCGCCGGGCGCCACTCCCGCGCCCGAGGCCACCGCCGTGCGCGAGCCCGAGCGCGGCCCCTTCGCCGGTGTCGTGCGGCGGCTCGAGGCGGTGCCCCTGCGGCGCCGCCTCGTCGCCATCGTGGGCACCCTCGTCGGAGCCGCGCTCGTGCTCACGAGCCTGGTCACCGCGCTCCTCATGCGCGCCGACCTCCTCAAGGGGGTCGACGCCGAGCTGCGATCGGTCGCGGAGCCGGTCGCGAGCCAGGCACTCGTCGACCTGCGCAGCCGCGACGAGACCTTCCCGTCGAACTACGCCTTCGAGCTGCAGAGCCAGCTCGGCACGCTGACCCAGCGGCCCACCGGCGTGACCGCCACCCCCGACCTGCCCGCCCTCCCGGTCGACGACCCCCGCGTGACGAGCAGCGAGCCGTTCACGGTCCCCTCGGAGAAGGGCACCCTGCGCTGGCGGTTCATCGCCGGCCGGGTCACCGGCACGAGCGCGACGTTCGCGGTCGGCATCCCGCTGACCTCGGTCAACCACACGCTGACCCGCCTCCTCGTCACGACCGCGGCCATCGGCACCCTCGCGCTCGTCGCCTCCATCGTCCTCGCCCGGTACGCCGTGCGCCGCGCCTTCCGCCCCCTGACCCGGATCGAGGACACCGCCGCCGCCATCGCCGCGGGCGACCTCACCCAGCGGGTGCCGGTGCGCCAGGCGGACGACGAGGTGACCTCCCTGTCGCACAGCCTCAACACGATGCTCGCCCGCATCGAGTCCTCCTTCGCGGTGCGCGAGGCGAGCGAGGAGCGGATGCGCCAGTTCGTCGCCGACGCCTCCCACGAGCTGCGCACCCCCCTCGCGACGGTGCACGGCTACGCGGAGCTCTACCGCCAGGGCGCCATCCCCGACGACGACGCCGTCGCCGGGGCCATGGAGCGCATCGAGGCCGAGTCGGACCGGATGAGCGGGCTCGTCGAGGACCTCCTCATGCTGGCCCGCATCGACGACGCCCCCGAGGTCGAGATGGGGACCGTCGACCTCACCGTCCTCGCCGCGGATGCCGTCGCGGACGCCCGCGTGCGCGCCCCGGAGCGCCGCATCGCCCTCCTCGGCCTCGACGGGCCGATCGGGCCGACGACCGTCCTCGGCTCGGAACCGCGCCTGCGGCAGGTCGTCACGAACCTCGTCGCGAACGCGCTGCGGCACACCCCCGAGGGCTCGCCCGTCGAGATCGCGGTCGGCCACGACGCCGAGGGGGTCGCCCTCGAGGTGCGCGACCACGGCCCCGGCGTGCCGCCCGAGGTGGCCACCAAGGTGTTCGAGCGCTTCTACCGTGCCGACCCCTCGCGCGGGCGCGGCGCCGGGGGCGGCAGCGGCCTCGGCCTCGCCATCGTCGCCGCGATCGTCGCCCAGCACCACGGGCGGGTCGGCGTCGCCCAGACCCCCGGAGGTGGTGCGACCTTCGTCGTCCGGCTCCCACAGCAGACTCCCAGCCACTGATCAGGGTGCACCCACCTCGCCGGGCTTGACTGGACCCAGAGCCAGTCACCACCCCACCAAGGAGCGCGAGCATGAGCGACCAGTACCCGAACCCCCAGTGGTACGCCCCCCGCGGCGGTACCGCGACCGACACCCCTCCCTACGGGTCGTCCGCACAGCCCACCGCTCCGATCCCCACGGTCCCGTCGAACACCGTGCCGCCCCCGGGTGGCCCGTTCGGTCCGACGGGTCCGTCCGGTCCGCAGGGGGCGCCCGCCCCCCGGTCCGGGCGGCGCCGCACGGCGGAGCTGACGACCGTCGCGGTGCTCGCCGCCCTGCTGTCCTCGGGCGGCACCCTCGCCGCGGCCCGGCTGTTCCCCGCCGAAACGCAGGCCCCCTCCGCCGCGTCGACGTCGCAGCTGGGCCGCGGCACCGACGCCGCACCGGTCGTCCAGGCCGACGGCACGGCCCCGGACTGGTCCGCGACGGCCGCCGCGGTCTCGCCGAGCGTCGTCGCCATCACGGCGACGAGCGGGCAGGGTGGCGGCCAGGGCTCGGGGGTCATCATCGACTCGGCCGGTCACGTCCTGACGAACAACCACGTCGTCGCGGGCGCCCAGCAGCTCACGGTGACGACCTCCGACGGCCGCACCTTCGAGGCCGAGATCCGTGGCACCGACCCCTCGACCGACCTCGCGGTCATCACGATCGCGGGGCCGCCCACCGGCCTGACGCCGATCGCCGTCGGCAACTCCGACGAGCTCGCGGTCGGCGACCCGGTCATGGCCGTCGGCAACCCGCTCGGCCTCGCCGGCACCGTGACGACCGGCATCGTCAGCGCGCTCAACCGCCCGGTGAGCACCCAGGCCGAGGGCGACGGACAGGGCAGCCCGTTCGGCCCGGCCCAGTCCGAGCCGGTCGTCACGAACGCGATCCAGACCTCGGCGGCGATCAACCCCGGGAACAGCGGCGGTGCCCTGGTCAACGCCGGCGGCCAGCTCGTCGGCATCAACTCCTCGATCGCCTCCCTCGGCTCGTCCTCGGGCCAGTCGGGCAACATCGGCATCGGCTTCGCGATCCCGGCCAACGAGGCCACCTCGATCGCCGAGCAGCTCATCGAGTCGGGCACCGCGACGCACGCCTACCTCGGCGTCACCCCGCAGGACGGCTCGGCCTCCGACGGCTCCGCCTCGCGGGCCGGGGCCGAGGTCATGGAGGTCGGCGCCGACACCCCAGCCTCCGCGGCGGGTCTCCAGGTCGGGGACGTCGTCACCGCCGTCGACGGCGAGCGCGTCGAGTCGGCCCTCTCGCTCGTCGGTCACATCCGCGAGCGCAGCGCCGGCGACCGGGTCACCCTGACCGTCCTGCGCGACGGCCGCAGCGTCGAGGTCGAGGCGACCCTCGCGGCCAAGCCCTCGAGCAACGGCTGACCCGCGCACTGCGTCCGGCAGGTCGGGCCCCCGGGGCACCGACCTGCCGGACGCAACGGCTCCGGGCGGAGATGAGTCGGCGTGCTCAGGTGCCGGACCGGTTTCGGCGCGATGCTCGTGCCATGAGCCAGCGCACGACCGTCCACCAGCTCGAGGCCGACTTCGCTGATGCCATGACGCGGCTGTACGCCATCGGCAACGGGCTCGCCCGCCTGCGTATCGAGCTCGACCGCGAGGCGGGCGCACCGATGGCGGCCCCCGCCGCCGCCCCGGCGCCCACCGTCCGGACCGGTGTACCCGGCATCCCGACGGCCTCCGCCGCGGCCCCGGCGCCCACTGTCCGGACCGGTGTACCCGGCATCCCGACGCCCCCCACCGGACGGCCGGAGGCCGAGCGGCCGGATGCCGGGTCGGTCACCTTCTCGCCGACCCCGCACGCACCAGCTGGCGTCCCCCCCACCCCTGCGTGGGTGCCCTCGACGCCCCCGGGGCACCCCGCCGTGCCGTGGTACCGGCGCGAGGGCGCCGTCACGAAGGTCCTCGCCCTCGCCGGAGCGGTCGTCACGATGGCGGGGGTCGCCATGCTGCTCGTCCTCGCGGTCCAGCAGGGTTGGTTCGGGCCGCAGGCCCGGGTCGCCGCCGGGGCCGCCCTCGCGGTCGTCCTCGCAGCGCTCGGCGCCCGCGGTGGCGAGGCCGACCGGCGTGACGGTGCCACGGTGGGAAGCGCCCCGGTGGCGCTCGTCGCGACCGGCGCGGCGGCGGCCTACCTCGACGTCGTGGCCGTGACGAGCGGGTACGGCTGGATGCCGGCCGGCGCCGGCCTCGTGCTCGCCGGGTTCGTCGCGGTCGGCGGCCTCTTCCTCGCCCGTCGGTGGGACAGCGAGCTGCTCGCCGCGCTCATGGTGCTCGGTGCGGCGGTGCTCGCGCCCGTCGTCGCCGGGGGTGGTGGCTGGGTCGTCACGGCGTTCCTCGGCATCCTGTGCGTCGTCGGCTGGTGGGCCGGCGGTTCCCGCACCCGCCCGGTCCTCACGCTCGCGCGCGTCGTCCCGGTCACCCTCGCCCTGCTCGTCGGCGCCGTCACGGCGACCCCGGGCGGCGGGGATGACGTCGGGACCGTCGCGGTCGCCGTCGCCGTCCTCCTCATCACCCTGGCGACGTCCACCGTCTCGGTGCGGCGCGACGGGCGGGACGCCTCCGCCTCGGCGGCCGTCGCCCTGCTCGCGTCCGGCCTCCTCGCGACCCTCGCGCCGCTCGCCGACCCGGCCCGCACGACCGTCCTCGCCCTCACGGCCGCGGTGCTGCTGCTCACGGCGGCCACCCTCGGCCGTCGCCCGATCGGGCCCCTCGCCACCCACCTCGTCGCGACGGTGGGCATCGCCGGCACGGTGTTCGCGGTGCTCGCGGTGCTGTCCGGCGCACCCGAACGGTTCACCGCCACCGGGCTCCTCCTCCTCGCCCTCGTCGGGCTCAGCGTCGCCGGGGTCACCCGCTCACGCCTGGCCCTCGGCCTCGCCGCGGGGACGAGCGCCGTCGCCCTGCTCGCCTGGACCCCCCACGCCCTGGCCGCGCTCACGGCATCCGCCGCTGCCGGCCACGACCTCGCCGTCGCGCTCCTCGACAGCGCCCTCGTCGGCGGCGTCGTCGCGGTCGGGCTGTGGGCCACCGCCGCCCAGCGCGGCCTCGGCCGCGAGCTCCGGCTCGGCGTGACGGTCCTCGGCTGGGTGCTCGCGCTGGCCGCGTCGGCCACGGCCCTCGTCTCGCTCGGCACGCTCGTCGGCGTCCGGCTCGGTGACCCCGTGCTCGGGTTCACCGTCGGCCATGCGGTCGCGACCGTGACCTGGATGCTCGCCGCCGCGTGGTTGCTGCTGCGCGGGCTCGAGCGGTCGCGCGACGCCGACCTCACCCTGCGCACGGGCCTGCTGCTTGCCGGGGTGGCCGTCGCGAAGCTCTTCCTCTACGACCTCGCCGCGCTCAGTGGCCTCGTGCGGTCGGTGGCGTTCATCGTGACCGGGCTGCTCCTCCTCGCGACGGGAAGCCGCTACGCGCGCGCCTACGAGCGGAGTCGGCGGAGCGCCTGACAGGCGTGTCGCCCGGGTGGCACAGTGGCCCGATGCACGTGCTCGGACGGCGATGGGTCGCCGACTGCGCCGCCGCTGCCCCCACCGCCGACCCAGCCGTCGTCGAGGAGGTCGGGCGCGACCTGCTCGGCCGCTGGCAGGAGCCGCACCGCCGCTACCACGGCACCGCCCACCTCGGTGAGGTGCTCGCCGCGGTCGACACCCTGTGCACCGCCGAGCGGGTGCCCGCCGACGACCGCACCGTGGCGAGGCTCGCGGCGTGGTTCCACGACGCGGTGTACGCCGTGGGGCCGGTCCCGCCCGGCGGGGGCGCCTGGACGGCGGGCGCGGCGGTGGATGCCGCTGCCGGCGCTTCCGGGGATGCCCGTGCGCAGGGGTCGGCGGACGCTGCGGCGGCCGGGTCCGCGGACGCTGCGGCGGCCGGGTCCGCGGACGCTGCGGCGGCCGGGTCCGCGGACGCTGCCGGGGCCGGGGCCGTACGTGCTGCGGGGGCCGGGTCCGAGGACGCGTCGGCAGATGCCTCGACGAACGAGATCGCGAGCGCGCGGCTCGCCGCCCGCCAGCTCGAGCGGCTCGGCGTCGGCCCCGCGGCCACGTCGCGGGTCGTCGCGGTGGTGCTCGACACCCTGGCGCACGAGCTGTCCGACGCCGCCGCCGAGGACCCCGCCCGCGTCGTCGTCCACGACGCCGACCTGTGGGTGCTCGCGGCCCCCGTCGCGCGGTTCGACGAGTACTGCACCCAGGTGCGCCAGGAGTACGCCCACGTCCCCGCGGCGGACTACGCCCGCGCCCGGTCCGGCGTGCTGCGGCCCTTCCTCGCGCGCGGGCACGTCTACCGCACGGCGTTCGCCCGGGCGGCGTGGGAACCGGCGGCGCGCGAGAACCTCGCCCGCGAGCTCACCCGGCTCGCGGGCTGAGCGCCGCCTCGGCGAGCGGCCACCAGAACTGCGCGGAGCACAGGTCGACGAGCTCGTCCCACGTCACCCACCGGTGGTGCGAGGTGTCGTCCAGCTCGGGCCGCAGCCCCGGCCGGCGTCCCGGGACGCGCACCTCGTAGACCTGGAGCAGGTCCATGCCCTCGCGCCACAGCCCGCCCGTGGTGCGGGAGTGGAAGCGCTCGTAGCCGCGGGGGACGAGGCGGGTCGGGTCGACGACGAGGCCGGTCTCCTCACGCACCTCGCGAACCGCGTTCTCGCGCACCGACTCCCCCGGCTCCCGCCATCCTCCGGGGGCACCCCACTCCCCACGGCGCACGGAGTGCACGACGGCGAGGTCGCCGGCGGCGTCGCGCACGAAGGCCATCGCGGCGAAGACGCGTGCGGCGTCGGCCTCGCGGTCGGAGCAGATGAGGTCGACGTCGGCGGAGGTGCCGTCGACGAAGCGCACGCCACGCACCCGGGCCACCCCCGTGTCGCCACGCCGCTTCTGCATCCGCAGGCCGCTCGCCTGGAGGGCCCGTAGGAGGTCCCGTGCCGGGGTCGGGACCGCGCCGGCGGCGACGACGGCGGCGTACCAGTCCTCCGGGACGTCGTAGTGGTCGCCCTCGAACCCGCGTTCCGGGATGCCGGCCGAGCGGGCGAAGGCGTGCAGCTCATCGAGGCTGGTGTCACTGACGAGGTGCGACCACCGGCGGCCGTGCGCCTCGGGCCGGGGCGGGTCGATGAGGATGGCCACGAGCCCGATCGTAGGTGCCGCCACCGTGGGGTGCCCGAGCGCAGCCTCGACGGCGGCGGCGTCGAGCCCGGCGCTGCGGCGCCAGGCCCGACCCTCCGGCCCCAGGCCCGACCCTCCGGCGCCAGGCCCGGCGCTGCGGCGCCAGGCCCGACCCTCCGGCCCCAGGCACGACCCTCCGGCGCCAGGCAGGAACCTCCGGCCGGGCCCGGCCGCGGGCAGCCTGTGGACAACCGACGGGCCGCGTCGGCGGCTCGACCTAGGCTCGCGGAGAGGGCCCGCCATCCGGGCGCGGCCCCTGCCGATGAGGGGGACTCACATGGCTGCACAGTTCCAGGTCGACACTGACCGCCTGGCCGCGGCGGCGGGCGACGTCGCGCGCATCTCCGCCGAGATCGAGGGTCAGGTCGCCGTCATGATGGCGCGGCTCACCGCGCTCCAGGACGCGTGGACCGGCTCGGCGTCGGTCCAGTTCCAGGGGGTCGTGTCGCAGTGGCGCGGCACCCAGCAGCAGGTGCGCACGTCGCTCGACTCGATCGGGCAGGTCCTCGGGGCGGCCGGCTCGCAGTACGCCGAGGCCGAGGCACAGGCGGTGCGTATGTTCTCGTGAGCCCGGCCGCGGGGCGGGAGGTGCGCGTGTTCTCGTGAGCCCGGCCGCGGGCGGGCGGGGCGCGGGGTGTCAGTCGCTCCCGATGGCGCGCAGGATGTCCAGGCGCGCGGCCCGCCGGCCCGGCCACAACGCTGCCAGCACCCCGACGAGCCCCGCCACCGCGACGAAGCCGACCAGCTGCAACCCGGGGACGGCGAGCACGTCGATGCCGTCGTCGACGAGCGAGCGCTGGAGCGCGAGGGCGAAGGCGAGCCCGAGCACGACACCCAGCACGGCGCCGAGCAGAGCGATGGCGACCGACTCCAGCCGCAGCATGGTGCGCAGCTGGCGGCGGCTGAGCCCGACCGCACGGAGCAGCCCGATCTCCCGCACCCGCTCGATGACCGAGAGGGCGAGGGTGTTGACGATGCCGAGCACGGCGATGACGACGGCGAGTCCGAGCAGCGCGTAGACGATGAAGAGCAGCTGGTCGATCGGCGCGCGCTGCTCGGCCGCGAACGTCGCCTGGTCGTTGACGTTGACGGTGGGCAGGTCCGCGACGACGTCGGCCAGCGACGCCGCGAGCGCGTCCCGGTCGGCGCCGGGCTCGGCCGTGACGTAGACGGTGCGGTCGGTGGGGGGCACGCCGATCGCGTCGAAGCCCTCGAGCGACATCGTGACGTCCGACTGAAGCACGCTGTCCTCGACGTAGGTCGCGACGACCCGGGCCTCGCTCTCGGCCCCCGCGTACCCCACGGTGACGGTGGAGCCGACGGCGATCCCCTGCTCGGCCGCGAGCTCGCTCGAGACGGCGACCGACCCGGCATCCAGGTCGAGGAGCGACCCGGTGACGACCTCGGGTCGCGCGACGATCGCTACGGCCCGAGGGTCGATGCCCGACGCGAAGTCGCGCTCGCCGTCGACCCGCAGCACCGCACCCCGGACGCGGGCCACCTCGGCAACGCCGGGCACCGTCTCGACGTCGTCCGCGACGGTCGCCGAGAAGGCCTGGCCCACCGCGTTCGACACGACGTAGTCGGCGACGATGTCCTCGGCGAGGGTCTGGTCCAGGCTCGCCTTGGCCGATGCCCCGAGCACCGACATCATCGTCACGAGCGCCACGCCGATCATGAGGGCGGATGCCGTGGCCGCGGTGCGCCGGGGGTTGCGCCGGGCGTTCTGCTCCGCCATGAGCCCGACGGCCCCGAAGCCGCGGCGGTACCACCAGCCGAGGCCGGCCAGCACGGGGCGGCCGAGCACCGGGCTGAGCAGCGCCGTGCCGACGAGCACCCCGAAGGCACCGGCTCCGAGGACGTAGGTCGGCTCCGACCCGACGTCGGCGAGCCCCGCGGCCATCGCCGCGACCCCCGCGACGAGGAGGACCGCGCCGACGGCCAGTCGCCACCGCAGCCCGCTCTCGGCGAGGGCGACGTCGTCGCGCATCGCCGCCACCGGTGGCACCCGACCGGCGCGCCGGGCCGGGAGGTACGCCGAGGCGAGGGTCACGACGAGCCCGACGACGAGGGCGACGACGACGGTGCGCGGCTGGAGCACGAGGTCGTTCGCGCTGAGGTCGAGCCCGACCCGGCCGAAGAGCAGCTTGATCCCGACCGCGAGGCCGAGGCCGAGCACGGTGCCGACGGCCGACCCGACGAGCCCCACGACGGCGGCCTCGACGAGCACCGACCGGGCCACCTGGCGCCGGCTCGCGCCGATCGCCCGCAGCAGGGCGAGCTCCCGACTGCGCTGCGCGACGAGGATCGAGAACGTGTTGACGATGAGGAAGGCCCCGACCGTGAGCGCGACGCCGGCGAAGACGAGGAGGAAGGTGTTGACGAAGGAGAGCGCCTCGTCGATCCGGTTCGAGGCCCGAGCAGCCGTCGCGTCGCCCGTGGCGGCCCGGAACCCGGCCGGCAGGACCTCCTCGACCGACGCGAGCAGCTGCTCCTGGCTCGTCCCGGGCGCGGCGGTGACCCAGACCGCCGAGAACGCGTCCTCCCCACCGAGGAAGACCTCCTGGGCCCGGGACGTCTCGAACATGACGACACTCGCCCCGACGAGGGCCGACGCACCGAAGCTCGCCGTGCCCACGTAGGTCGCGGTGATGCGCGGCTGCTCGGTCGTCGTGACGAGCGGGATCTCCTCGCCGAGGGCGTACCCGGCCTCGCCCGCGGTCGACGGGTCGAGCACGACCTCGTCCGGGGCGCTCGGCCACCGCCCACTCTCCAGGGTCGCCGACGGGATGCCGTTCGCGGCCGGCCCCTCGGTGCGGTTCACCGCGATCCCGGGAGGGCCCTGGCCACCGATGACCTTGCCGTCCGCCGCGACGACGAACGTGCCGAAGTTCGAGACCCGGCCGTCCGCCCGCGCGGCTCCGGGCACGGCAGCGAGCTGCTCGACGAGGGACGCGGGCACGGTCCGGGTCCCCTGGGCGGCCACCGGTCCCCCGCCACCCTCGCCCTCGCCGTCGGCGGAGCCCGGCTGGACGATGACGTCACCGACCGCGCCGCTCGTCAGGCCCGTGAAGGCCCGGTCCAGGGTGTCGGTGAAGATGTAGGACCCCGACACGAACGCCACCCCGAGGATGACGGCGAACGCACTGAGGAACAGCCGCAGCTTGTGCGCGAGGACGTTGCGCCAGGTGGCCCGCAGCACGGTCAGGCCTCGGCGCGGTGGCCGAGCCGGGCCATCCGCTCGAGCACCCGCTCGGGCGTCGGGGCGCGCAGCTCGTCGACGACCCGCCCGTCGGCGAGGAACACGACCCGGTCCGTCCAGCTCGCGGCACCCGGGTCGTGCGTCACCATGACGACGGTCTGACCGTGGGTGTCGACGACCCGGCGCAGGAAGCCGAGCACCTCGGCGCCCGACGTCGAGTCGAGGTTGCCCGTCGGCTCGTCGGCGAAGACGACGTCCGGGCGGCCGACGAGGGCCCGCGCACACGCGACCCGCTGCTGCTGGCCCCCGGACAGCTCACTCGGCCGGTGCCCGAGCCGGTCCCGCAGCCCGACGGTGTCGACGACCTCGTCGAACCAGGCGGGGTCGGGGCGACGGCCGGCGATGGCCGCGGGGAGCACGATGTTCTCCTCGGCCGTGAGGGTGGGGACGAGGTTGAAGGCCTGGAAGACGAACCCGATCCGGTCGCGCCGCAGCTCGGTGAGGTGGCGCTCGCGCAGGCTCGTGAGGTCGACGTCACCGAGGAAGACGTGGCCGGCGGTCGCCTCGTCGAGCCCGGCGGCGCAGTGCATGAGGGTCGACTTGCCCGACCCGGACTTGCCCATGATGGCGCTGAACTCGCCGGCGTACAGGTCGAGGGTGACGTCGTCGAGCGCGACGACCCGCGTGTCGCCGGCTCCGTAGACCTTGGTCAGCCCCTCGACACGGGCCGCGGCCAGCCGCTGTCCGGTCTCGCTGGCGGTGGCGTTGGCGAGGGTCATGGGCGTCCTTCGAAGTGGGCCGCGGGGCCGTCGGTCGGGGAGGCACCGCGAGCGTCGTCGCGACACGCCTCTGCCCGCCCAACGCTAGGCGACGCCCTCCGTGTTCCGAACCGGTGTCGAACCTTGGACGAACCCTGAACCGGCCACGGCGGTGGGCAGCGGCTCGATCCGGGCGGCATACACCTGGCGCAGGGTCGGCCGCCCGGGGTCGCCCTCGACGACGCCGGTGACCCAGGCGAGGCGCAGGGCGTCCTCGTCGACGGTGACGAGGGCGATGTTGTTGTCGAACCACGGGCCGTGGGTGACCGTCCACGGGTACGCCGGGTCCGGCACCCGCCGCGACCGCGAGGCGACGAAGCGCATCGGGCGCACGAGCGAGCGGGCGAACAGCGACATGACGACGCGCACCCCGCGCGGCATCGGGTTGCGGATCGGCGAGCACACCGCCTGGACGATCCGCGACCGCGCGCCGAGCCCGGCCGGGTCGGTCACCTCGGCGAGGTAGGAGTTGTGGACGTCGCCGGACAGGAACGTCACGGTCTGCGGAGCCGGGCCGCGCTCGCCCCGCGCCACCTCCATGACGAGCTCGAAGACCTCGTCGAACCCCTCGTTGAAGGCCGCCCAGTGCTCGAGGTCGATCGTGCGGCGCAGTCGCTCCGCGGCGTGGGCCACCCGCCTGCCGTAGGCGCCCTGGGCCATCGCCTCGTTCATCGCCTCGAAGTCGTGCAGCCCCGGCGGCAGGAGGAACGGCAGCGACGTGCCGACGAACACGTGCCGCACCCCGCCGCGCAGCACCCCGTCGAGCCAGCGCATCTCCTCGCTGTCGAGCATCGAGCGCCCGTCGGGGCGCAGCTCACGGGCGGCCCGGGAGTCGATGACGACGAGGAGGCAGTCGCCGAGGGCTCGGGTGTAGCTCCACCGGTAGGTCGCCGGCTCGGCGTCGGCGCGGGCGGCGACGGCATCCAGGGCCGGGGTCAGGTCGAGCTCGTCCGTCGAGCCGGATGCCGCGTGGTCGGCGACGGCCTGCCACACCTCCTCCTGCGCGAGGTCGGCCGGCGAGAGGTTGCCGATGTGCTGGTGGACCCAGTAGGCGCCGAGCCCGGAGACGATGCGCTCCTGCCACCACGTCGTCGCGCGGATCTCCCGCCGCCACGACCACGAGGTGTTCCAGTCGTCGCGGATGTCGTGGTCGTCGAAGACCATCGCCGAGGGCAGCGTCGAGAGCACCCACCGGATGACGTCGTCGCTCCACGCGAGGCGGTACAGCTCGGCGTACTCGACGAAGTCCTTGATCTCGTCACCGGGCGGCTCGTCGAGGCTGCGGCGGGCGGCCATGAACTCCTCGAGCTCGGGGTGCGGCGTCGTGTCGGCGTACACCTGGTCGCCGAGGAGGAGCAGCAGGTCGGGCCAGATGGCCCGCGAGTCGTCGCGCAGCGAGATCGCGAGGCTGCGCAGGGCGTCGACACCGTGGGCCCGGTTGCCGGCGTCGTCGTGGCTGCCCGTCGTGCGGCAGGTGCCGAACGCGACCCGCGGCTCGCGGGTGGGGTCGAGGGTGCGGATCCGGCTCACCGGCATCCCGGGACGCGGCCACACGGGCACGTCGTCGACCCGCACCGCGTAGGCGTCGTCACTGCCGGGGAGGAGGCCGTCGAGCACGACGAGGGCGAAGTGGAAGCCGTGCACGGCGAAGGTCGGGGCGCTCCAGGCACGTCCGGCACGCTCGACGGTGACGGTGGCGGCATCCGCCGTGCGAACCCACACGGTCGCGGAGGTCTCGTCGACATGGCGCAGCATGGGGCCGAGCACGAGGGGGTCAGGGCTACGGCGCGTCATCGCCCCATCCTGCCCCCGTCACCCGTGCGTGCGCTGGGAGCGAGCCGACCGACCGGGCCCGCACCGCCGACGAGGACAGCGCTTGGGGCCGGGAGACGCTGCGAGCACGGCCATTCCCGGCATGCCGCCGGGAGAGCACTGTGGTGGTGGGAGGTGCGCTCATGCTCTTCACCGATCGCCGGGATGCCGGTCGCCGCCTCGCGGGCCGCCTCGGGCACCTGCGGGGTGAGCCGGTCGTCGTCCTCGGCCTGCCACGCGGGGGCGTCCCCGTCGCGGCCGAGGTCGCCGCGGCACTCGGCGCACCGCTCGACGTCATCGTCGTCCGCAAGCTCGGTGTCCCGTCGCGGCGCGAGCTCGCCATGGGGGCCATCGGCGAGGACGGGGTGCGCGTCGTCAACGACGAGGTCGTCCGCGGCGCCCGGGTCACGGAGCGACAGCTCGCCGAGGTCGAGGCCCGCGAGCGGGTCGAGCTCGACCGTCGCTCGAGGGTCTTCAGGGGCGCCCGTCCGCGTGTCCCGCTCCGCGGCCGCACCGCGGTCGTCGTCGACGACGGCCTCGCGACCGGGTCGACGGCCCGGGCCGCATGCCAGGTGGTCCGGGCGCACGGGGCGTCCCGCGTCGTGCTCGCCATGCCGGTCGCACCCCCCGGCTGGGTGGCCCGGATGGGCCGGGAGGCCGACGAGCTCGTCTGCGTCGCCACCCCCGAGCCGTTCTACGCCATCGGGCAGTTCTACGACCAGTTCGCCCAGACGACGGACGACGAGGTGCTGGCGTGCCTCGACCGAGCCGGGACGGCCCGCGACGACGAGGTGACGGTGCAGGCCGGGCCGGTGCGGCTCGCCGGTCACCTCACCGTCCCGCACGGTGCCACCGCGGTGGTCGTCTTCGCGCACGGCAGCGGCAGCAGCCGGCACAGCCCGCGCAACCGCTCCGTCGCCGACGTCCTCACCGCGTCCGGTCTCGGCACCCTCCTCCTCGACCTGCTCACCGTCGAGGAGGAGGGCGACCGCAGCGTCGTCTTCGACGTCGAGCTGCTCGCGACGCGGCTCGTTGAGGCCACGCACTGGCTGCGCGCTCAGCCGGGCCTCGGTCACCTCGCCATCGGCTACTTCGGTGCGAGCACGGGCGCCGGGGCCGCTCTCTGGGCCGCGGCCGAGCCGGATGCCGGGGTCGGCGCCGTCGTCTCGCGCGGCGGCCGCCCCGACCTCGCCGCGTCCCGGCTCCCCCTCGTCACCGCCCCGACGCTCCTCGTCGTCGGCGGTCACGACGACGTCGTGCTCGGCCTCAACCGGCGGGCGCAGGAGCTGTTGCAGCGGTGCGACTCCCGGCTCGTCGTCGTCCCCGGCGCCACCCACCTGTTCGAGGAGCCGGGCACGCTGCGGGCTGCCGCCGAGGCGGCACGTGACTGGTTCGTCGAGCACCTGTGTCCCGACGCACGAGCTGCGGGCTGCCGCTGAGGCGGCGCGCGACTGGTTCCTCGAGCACCTGTGTCCCGACGCGCGGCCGCCCCCTACGGTGTGACCATGACGGCGGACGGAGCCTGATCATGACGGCGGACGGAGTGTGATGAGGAACCTCGACCACCCCGACGTCCGCGCGTGGCTGGCCCGGCTCGACACCGAGTCCGCCGTGCTGCCCGACGAGCGCCGCACCGAGCTGCGCGCGGACGTCGAGGAGATCCTCGAGGGGGCGACGACCGGGTCGGCCGAGGACGACGCCGCCGTGGCGCGGGTGCTCGCCGACCTGGGCGACCCGGCCGACGTCGTCGCGGAGGCCGGCGGCTACGCCGTCCCCCTCGGCGGTCGCGGTCCCGAGCCGGGCGCCCCACGCGACGACGGGGGGGCACCCGAGGAGGCGGGGCCGCCCTGGCTCGAGGTCGCGACGATCGCGCTGCTCGCGGCATCCGTCGTGCTCGCCCTCGTCCCCGCGACGGAGGCGTTCGCGCCGGTGCCCTGGTTCCTGGGAACCCTGCTCGTGCTCCTCTCCCGGCGGTGGGGTGCCGCGGACAAGGGCCTGGCGGTACTCGCCTTCGGCGTGCTCGGGGTGCCCTTCGTCCTCCTCGGCCGCGACGAGCTTCCTACCGGCGCGAGCCTCGTCGTCTCGGTGCTCCTCGTCGTGCTGTGGGTCGGGGCCGCCGGGCGGCTGCTCCTGCGGGCGCGGTCGCCACGCGACCAGGGCCGCGGCCTGCGGATGCGCTGACCCTCGCGGCTCTGCCCGCCCCCCAGGGCATCCATCCCGAGGGTGGCCCCCCACCTGATCCCCGCGCCCACCGCCAGGGGTGCCACCCGCGCGGACAGCCGCGCCCCCGGCATCCCTCCACCCCGGCAGGCCCCTCCGCGCCCGACGTCCAGGGGTGCCACCCGCGCGAGCACCCGCGCCCCCGGCATCCCTCCACCCCGGTAGACCCACCGTGCCCGACGTCCAGGGGTGCCATCCGCGCGGACACCCGCGCCCCCGGCATCCCTCCGCCCCGGCAGACCCACCGCGCCACCGTCCAGGGGTGCCATCCGCGCGGAAACACGCGCCCCCGGCATCCCTCCACCCCGGCGTATCCACGATGCCCGACGTCCAGCGGTGCCATCCGCGCGGAAACACGCGCCCCCGGCATGCCGCGAGGGCGGCCCCCGGTGGGGGACCGCCCTCGTGACGTTGGACCGGGTGGCCGGGGTCAGAACCCCATGCCGCCCATGTCGTCGCCGCCGGGCATCGCCGGCGGGTTCTTCTCCGGCTTGTCGGCGATGACGGCCTCGGTCGTGAGGAACAGCGCGGCGATCGACGCGGCGTTCTGCAGTGCCGAGCGCGTGACCTTGGCCGGGTCGATGATGCCGGCCGCGATGAGGTCGACGTACTCGCCGGTCGCGGCGTTGAGGCCGTGGCCCGCGTCGAGGTGCGAGACCTTCTCCGCGACGACGCCGCCCTCGAGGCCGGCGTTGACGGCGATCTGCTTGAGCGGGGCCTCGATCGCGACGCGCACGATGTTGGCTCCGGTGGCCTCCTCGCCCTCGAGGGAGAGGTTCGCGAACGCCTTGGCGCCGGCCTGGATGAGCGCGACGCCACCACCGGCGACGATGCCCTCCTCGACGGCCGCCTTCGCGTTGCGGACGGCGTCCTCGATGCGGTGCTTGCGCTCCTTGAGCTCGACCTCGGTGGCCGCGCCCGCCTTGATGACGGCGACGCCGCCGGCGAGCTTGGCGAGGCGCTCCTGGAGCTTCTCGCGGTCGTAGTCGGAGTCCGACTTCTCGATCTCGGCCCGGATCTGGTTGACCCGGCCCTGGATCTGGTCGTTGTCGCCAGCGCCCTCGACGATCGTCGTCTCGTCCTTGGTGACGACGACCTTGCGGGCGTGGCCGAGCAGGTCGAGGTCGGCGGTGTCGAGCTTGAGGCCGACCTCCTCGGAGATGACCTGGCCGCCGGTGAGGATGGCGATGTCGGCGAGCATGGCCTTGCGGCGGTCACCGAAGCCCGGCGCCTTGACCGCGACCGACTTGAACGTGCCGCGGATCTTGTTGACGACGAGCGTCGACAGGGCCTCGCCCTCGACGTCCTCGGCGATGACGAGGAGCGGCTTGCCCGACTGCATGACCTTCTCGAGCAGCGGGAGCAGGTCCTTGATCGAGCCGATCTTGGAGTTCGCGATGAGGACGTACGGGTCCTCGAGCACGGCCTCCATGCGCTCGGCGTCGGTGACGAAGTAGTGGCTGATGTAGCCCTTGTCGAAGCGCATGCCCTCGGTGAGCTCTAGCTCGAGGCCGAAGGTGTTGCTCTCCTCGACGGTGATGACGCCTTCCTTGCCGACCTTGTCCATGGCCTCGGCGATCATCTCGCCGATCTGGGGGTCGGCGGCGCTGATCGACGCGGTCGCGGCGATCTGCTCCTTGGTCTCGACGTCCTTGGCGTTGGCGAGCAGCTCGTCGGAAACCGCAGCGACGGCCTTCTCGATGCCGCGCTTGAGCGCCATCGGGTTGGCACCGGCGGCGACGTTGCGCAGGCCCTCGCGCACGAGCGCCTGGGCGAGCACGGTCGCCGTCGTCGTGCCGTCACCGGCGACGTCGTCGGTCTTCTTCGCGACCTCCTTGACGAGCTCGGCGCCGATCTTCTCGTACGGGTCGTCGAGCTCGATCTCCTTGGCGATCGAGACGCCGTCGTTCGTGATCGTGGGGGCACCCCACTTCTTCTCGAGCACGACGTTGCGGCCCTTGGGGCCGAGCGTGACCCTGACGGCGTCGGCGAGCACGTTCATGCCCCGCTCGAGACCGCGGCGTGCCTCTTCATCGAAAGCGATGATCTTGGCCATTCGGGTGGTTCCTCCCACGCGAATCGAAGGTGGAGACCGGGCGGCGCCCGCGACGGACGAGACCGGTGTCGTCGGCTTCCGTCGCCGGGACACCGGGCCCTCACCGGACCGGTCGGAGTTGTCACTCTCATGGTGAGAGTGCTAACGCCATTATTGGCACTCAGACGTGGAGAGTGCAAACGACCGGGCCTCCCGGGACGGGCCGAGCGCACGTCCGAACGGCCCGGCCGGGCTACGGCGTCGCGCCGAGCGGGGTCGCCGGGGATGCCGTGACGGCGGCGTCGCGGCCCGGCCCACCGACCGCGGGGGCGGGGGACGGCATCCGGCCCCACCCGCTGAAGCGGCGGGCGAGCCGGTCGACGACGAGGCCGAGGAGCAGGGCGGCGACGACCCCGGTGGCCGATCCGAGGAGCGGGTTGCCCTCGAGCCAGTGGCCCGCGAGGGCACCGACGCCGACCGACCACGCCGCCCAGGTCGTCGCGGCGAGGGCCGCGATGGCGACGAACCGCCGGGGCGGGAAGCCCGTCGCGCCGGCGGTGAGGTTGACGGCGACCCGGCCGAGGGGGACGTACCGGGCCGCGAGGATGACGACCGCCCCGCGGCGCTCGAGGGTCGCGGACGCCCGCTCGACGGCCCGCCGGAGGCCGGGCCGGCCGACTCGCTCGAGGCGGCGGGGGCCGAACCGGCGACCGACGAGGTAGGTCAACGAGTCGCCGACGAAGGCGCCGGCACCCGCGGCCACGGCGAGGAGGAGGAGGTCGGGCCCGTCACCGGCGACGGCGACAGCGGCGAGCGCGACGACGATGCCCTCGCTCGGCACGACCGGGACGAGCGCGTCGAGCACCGCGACGAGGAGCACGACCGGCAGCACCCACGAGGCGGCGGCCCCCGCCTCGACGATGGCGGTCAGGGTGTCGAGCACGGTGGGGTCCTTCGGGTCGGGCGGCGTCGAGCCGTGGGGTCGACCTGAGGCAGGTCGGGTCCGGCGGTGCGGTCGGTCGGGATGCCGGCCTGGCGGTGCGGTCGGTGGCATGCCGAGTCGGGCGCGAGCGGGTGGGTCGAGGGTCCAACGAACGGGAGGCGGTCGCGGTGCCCGCCCCCCGGCATCCGGCCGCCTGCCCCCGCCTCGAGTGCGGAACCGGCTGCCGGGGCGACCACGTCCGCCCTCGGGGTGGGGCCGCGGCCCGGGTCAGAGCTCGGGGGCGTGCCCCTCGAAGGTCGCCCGCATCGAGCCGTCGGCCTCGCTCGTCACGGGGTCGTCGAGGTCGGCGACGAAGACCGCCCTCGCCTCCCGGGCCGGGTTGCCGTCGAGCTCGTCGACGACCCGTCTCCAGGCCTCGAGGTTGGGGTGCGGCACGTCGGAGCACGCCTGCGCGGGCTCGAGGGACTCGACGGCCGCCGCGAGCTCGGCCCGCGACAGGGGCAGGGTGGCCGTCGAGCCGTCGTGGCCGAGCACGGTGGCGAGCACGACGGCCGACAGCCCGTGCTGCCCCCCGGGGGCGTTGACGTGCGGGAACACCCACTCCGGCGACGAGCTCGCCGGGCTGAGGCCGACGGCATGCGCGACGGGGGGGCGCCAGCCCTCGATGCGGGCCGCGAGGTGGTCGCGGATGGCGGCGAGGCCGTCAGGGGTGCTCCAGTCGAGGTCGCTCATCGCGCGATGCTCGCAGGTCGGCCGGGCCCGCCCTCGCCCGCGGCGGGTGAACAACGGGTGAACAGGGCACCTCGCGTTGGTGAAGTCGAGTTGACGGCCTCACACTGGTGCCTCGTGGACGCAGCAACACTCACTCTCGTGCTCGTCATCGTGACGGCGCTGGCCTTCGACTTCACGAACGGCTTCCATGACACGGGCAACGCGATGGCGACCTCGATCGCCACCGGGGCCCTCAAGCCGAAGGTCGCCGTGGGGCTCTCGGCCATCCTCAACCTCGTCGGCGCCTTCCTGTCGGTCGAGGTCGCCCTCACGGTGACGAACGCCGTCGTCAACCTCCAGGACAAGTCGGGAGCGCCCAAGGAGGAGCTCCTCGCCGACGGCGGGCAGGCCCTGCTCCTCATCATCCTGGCCGGGCTCGTCGGCGGCATCGTGTGGAACCTGTTCACCTGGCTCTACGGCCTGCCGTCGAGCTCGTCGCACGCCCTGCTCGGCGGCCTCGTCGGCTCGACGATGGCGGGGATGGGGGTGAGCGGCGTCAAGTGGACCGGCGACGGCACGAAGCTCGACGGCGTCGTCGGCAAGATCCTCCTGCCGGCGCTCATCTCGCCGACCATCGCGATCCTCGTCGCGGCGGTCGGCACGTGGCTCGTCTTCCGGATCACGAACGGCGTCACCGAGCGCTACCGCCAGCAGGGCTTCCGCTGGGGCCAGGTCGGCTCCGCGTCGCTCGTCTCCCTCGCGCACGGCACGAACGACGCCCAGAAGACGATGGGCGTCATGACCCTGGCCCTCATCGCCGCGGGCGTCTGGACCGACACGACGAGCGTGCCGTTCTGGGTCAAGGTCTCGGCAGCGACCGCCATCGCCCTCGGCACGTGGCTCGGGGGGTGGCGGATCATCCGCACCCTCGGCAAGGGCCTCATCGACATCTCCCCCGCCCAGGGCATGGCCGCCGAGAGCAGCTCGGCCGCCGTCATCCTGTCCTCGAGCCACCTCGGGTTCGCGCTCTCGACGACCCACGTGGCGACGGGCTCGATCCTCGGGTCCGGCGTGGGCAAGGGGGCGGAGGTCCGCTGGAACATCGCCGGCCGGATGGTCGCCGCGTGGGCCATCACGCTGCCGTCGGCCGGGTTCGTCGGCGCCGTCACGTGGTTCATCGGCGACAGGATCGGCGGCGCCCTGGGCGCCGTCGTCATCTTCCTCATCCTCGCCGTGCTCTCGACGTGGATGTGGGTCCGGTCGCGCCGCGCCCCCATCGGGGCGCACAACGTCAACGACGAGTGGGAGGGCACTCCGAGGGTGTCGTCCAGCCCCGCCGCCCCGGGCGCCCCGGGCGCCCCGGGCGCATCGGGCGCATCGGCTGGTGCTCCTCCGGCTTCTCCGACCCCCCTGGTCGCACCGGTCGTCCCGGCCACGCCACCCACGGATGAGCCGGCCCCACGGCCGGACGCGGCCGCCGCGACCGGCGCGCCCCCGAGCAACGGCGCCGCGCCCACCCCGGCACCGGTGGCACCGGCGGCACCGGCCGAACGACCCCGAGACACGGTCCTGTAGAGGAGCACCCCCATGCACAACGTCACGTTCGCCCTCGAGGGCGCCATGCGCGTGCTCGTCGTCGGCCTCCTGCTCGGCGCCGGCCTTCCGGCGGTCTTCGCCCTCGGTGTCCGCGCCCTCGCCTACGGACAGGGCGGTGACGCGGAGGTCAGCCACGACCGCCCACACCCCGCCGGCAAGCTCCTCGCCGGGCTCGCCTTCGCCGTCGTCATCGGCGGGGTCGTCCTCGGGCTGACCGTCATCGTCGCCTCCGGCTTCGGGATGGAGGTCGTCTTCGACCCGTTCCCCACCCTCGTCGAGAAGGAGTGACCGCCCCGATGGCCCAGCTTGTCGCGTCCGTCCTCGCGTGGATCCGCGCGGGCTACCCCGACGGCATCCCCGACACCGAGGCCGCGGCCCTCAACGCCGTGCTCCAGGAGCGGCTCGGCGTCGAAGGCACGATGGACGTCCTGCGCCGGCTCGCCGACGAGGGGCGCCTGTCCGCCGCCGCGGCCGCGGCGATCATCCCCGACGAGCTACAGATCCGCCAGGTCTCGGCCCGGCTCGTGCTCGGCGGCTGGCCGCTCGGCGACACCCACGAGGACGAGGACGAGGCTCCCCCGCGCGAGGGCAGCCCGCTCGCCCGGATCGTCGCCTGGCTGCGAGAGGGCTACCCCGGCGGCGTCCCCGAGCACGACTACCTGCCGCTCCTCGCGCTCCTCGAGCGCCGCCTGACCCGCTCCGAGGTCAAGAAGGTGGCCAAGGCCCTGCGCCGCGCCGACGTCAGCCCGGCAGGCCCGGACGACATCGCCGCGGCCATCACGAGCGTCACGCACACCGACCCGAGCGAGAACGACCTGCGCCGCGTGCGCGACCAGCTCGCGAGCAAGGGCTGGCCGGTCGAGTTCCCCGACCCCGACCTGCCCTGAGGCTCCTCACCCCCGGGAGCGGACACAGCGACGCCCGTCCGGCTTCCCTCACGGACGGGCGTCGCTGGTCTCTGGGGTGCCGGGCTCAGGGCTCCAGGCCGAGGCGACGGGCGGAGCGAGCCCGCTGACGGCTCGCGCGCAGGCGGCGCAGGCGCTTGATGAGCATCGGGTCGTGCTCGAGGGCGGCGGGGTGGTCGATGAGGGCGTTGAGCACCTGGTAGTAGCGCGTCGAGCTCATGTCGAAGAGCTCCTTGATCGCGGTCTCCTTGGACCCGGCGTACTTCCACCACTGCCGCTCGAACGCGATGATCTCCCGGTCGCGCTCGGAGAGCCCCACCGCGGGGACTGCCGTGCTGAGCTGTTCGGAGGCGGCGCTCACGTGTTCCTCGACCCTTCGTCCGTGACCTGCTGAGCGCTCACTGTAACGGGCGAATGACATGCCTGTCATTCGCCCGGCCCGGTTGTCCCGGCGTGTCCGACCGTGGCCCGGCTCAGGAGTCACAGGCACCCCACCCACCCCGCGTGCCCTCGCCGGTCTCCCGCCGGGCGGCCGCTCAGGCCATCGTGTCGAGGATGGCGATGATGTCGGCCTCGCTCGTCTCGGGGTTGACGACCGCGAAGCGCGCGAGCGTCTCGCCCTCGTGCGTCGTCGGCACGACGAACGCGAACTCCTCCGCCAGCATCCGGTCCGACCACGCGGTGTAGTCGGCCGGGGACCAGCCGAGCCGCCGGAACACGACGACGGACAGGTCCCGGCCGCGCACCAGCTCGAGGTAGGGGCGGCGTCGCACCTCCTCCTCGGCGAAGCGCGCGACGTCGAGGGTGTGCTCGATCGCGGCCTCGTAGGCGTCGGTGCCGTTGACGGCGAGGGAGAACCAGAAGGGCAGGCCGCGTGCCCTACGGGTCAGGCCGACGGAGTAGTCCGTGGGGTTCCACTCGGGCGCCTCGGTGAGCACGTCGAGGTAGCCCGCCTTCTGGGTGTGGGCGGCGCGCGCCTCGGCCGGCTCGCGGTAGAGCAGGGCGCAGCAGTCGAACGGCGCGAAGAGCCACTTGTGCGGGTCGACGATGAACGAGTCGCAGTGCTCGATGCCGGTGTACAGGTCGCGCACCGAGGGAGCGGCGAGCCCGGCGCCGCCGTAGGCGCCGTCGACGTGGAACCAGATGCCGTACTCGCGACAGACCTCGGCCACCGAGGCCAGGTCGTCGATGATGCCGAAGTTCGTCGTGCCGCACGTCGCGACGACTGCGAAGAACGTCTCGGGGCCGTGCTCCTCGAGCACCGCCCGCAGGTTCGGGCCGGTGAGCCGCCACTGCTCGTCGGCCGGGACCCCGACGAACTCGGCGTCCATGACGTCGCACGCCGAGACGATCGAGGAGTGGGCGCCGGCGGTGGCGGCGACCCGGTTCGGACGGACGCCGACCGCGGCCGTGCGCCGGGCCGTGTGCCGAGCGGCGACGAGGGCCGACAGGTTGCCGATCGTCCCGCCGGGGGTGAAGACGCCCCCGGCCTCGGGCGGCATCCCCGCAAGGTCGGCGACCCAGCGCAGCGCCTGGTTCTCCGCGTAGACCGCGCCGGCGCCCTCGAGCCACGAGCCGCCGTAGATCGACGATGCGCCGACGACGAGGTCGAACATGACGGCGGCGTCGCTCGGCGCGCACGGGATGAACGAGAGGTAGCGCGGGTGGTCGGTCGACAGGCACGTCGGTGCGAGGCGATCGGCGAACAGGCGCATCGTCGCGACCCCGCCGAAGCCCTCGGCGGTGATCGTCTGCCCGACCCGCGCGTCGAGCTCGGCTTCGCTCATCGGCTGGTCGAGTGGCGGTGCGACGCGCACCCGGTTCTCCGCATACGACATGACCGCGTCCGCGAGCGCCGCGAGCTCGGTGTGCTTGTTCTCCTCGTAGACCTTCCCGTGCACGGCGGCGACTCTAGCCCTCGCGGTGGCCGAGCAAGTACGCCGCGAGGTGGGCCACCGTGTCGACGACGGCGGCCGGGCCGGCCGCCACGAGGGCCTGCCGCTCCCCTGCACCCCACGTGACGGCGACGGCCGCCATCCCGGCTGCCCGGGCCGCGAGCACGTCGACGATCGCGTCACCGACGTACACGCAGTCGGCCGGGTCGACGTCCAGGGTCGCGGCAGCGTGGAGGAGCGGGTCGGGCTCGGGCTTGTGCCGGGTCGTGTCCTCGAGGCCGGCCACGACGTCGACGAGGTGGTCGATGCCGACGCCCCTCAGGGCCAGCCGAGCCGTCTCGCGCCGTTTCGACGTGGCCACCGCGGTGCGCACCCCGGCCTCGGCGAGGGCGCCGAGCATCTCGGGGACGCCCGCGTACCGGCGGATGAGCCGCGCGGTGTTCGCGAGGTTCCACTCGCGGTAGACCCGGTCGAGCTCGTGGCCGTGGTCGGGGGCTTCGTCGAGCAGGGCGGGCAGGAGGGGGCGGCCGATCCAGGCACGGGCCCGCGCCTCCTCGACCTCCTCCTCGAGCACCGTGCGGAACGCGTGCTGGTACGAGGCGACGATGAGCGGGATGGTGTCGGCCAGCGTGCCGTCGAGGTCGAACAGCACGGTCCGGAAGCGGGGTTGCACCGGCCCAGTCTGCTGCCCCGGGTCCCCGGCCGTTGACCCACCCACCCCCGGAGTTGTGTGCCCGGGCGGTCGCCCGGGCAGCCGTCCGGGCACCCGACTCCGGCGGTGGACCACTCAGCGCAGGGTCTGGCGCACCGCCGAGAGGGCCGAGTCGAGCACCGTGCGCAACGTCTCGACCGTGAGGTCCTCGAGCCGGCCGGCGGCGTCGGCCCGACGCAGCTCGATGCGCAGGTCGTCACGGAACCGGCGCAGGAGGGCGTCGGCCTCGGTGAACCGGGCGTGCGAGGTCGCTCGGCCCGCCCCCCGCTGGGTCGCGCTCCTCGGGGCGGCGGCCCGAGCCTCCTGGGCCGCGGCCGCGAGCTCGGCACGCAGGCCGCTCATCGTGCCCCGCACGTCGTCGCGGACCCGGGCCGCCCGGTCCCGCACGGTGTCGGCGATGCCCTCCTCGAGGGCCGCCAGCTCACCACGCCGCTCGTCGAGCTCGAGGCGCCCGGAGTCCGTCAGCTCGTAGGTGCTGCGACGATCGTCCTCCGTGCGACGCACGAGCCCGTCCTCCTCGAGCTGGGCGAGCCGCGGGTAGATCGTCCCCGCACTCGGGCGGTAGGTGCCACCGAACCGGTCGGAGAGCGCGGTGATCACCTCGTAGCCGTGCATCGGCCGTTGCTCGAGCAGGGCCAGGACGTACAGGCGCAGCTGGCCGTGGGCGAAGACCGGCGGCACGTCAGGCCACCCCGGCCGCAGCCCCGCGCAGGAGCGTCACGTGGCCGGAGACGGTGGTGGCCGAGACGCGGCTGCGACCGTCGCCGGTGGAGACGTCGACGGAGCCCCCGGGGAAGGAACCCCCGTCGTGCGCCCGGCCGTCGACGACGACGCGACCTCCGACGGCACTCGCGGTGACGTGCACGCCTTCCCCCTCGGGGAGCCGCACCGTGACGTCGCCGGAGACCGACGTGGCGTCGATCGACGTCGACCCGGCCGTGACGTCGAGGGCGAGCTCTCCCGAGACGGTGTTGGCATGCACGCGTGCCAGGGCGCCGGATGCAGCCGCCTCCCCCGACACCGAGTTGATGTGGAGGTCACCGCTGTGGTCGCGCACCACGACCTCGCCCGAAACGGTGTTGGCACCGAGCGACCCTCGGGTGCCGTCGACGACGAGCGACCCCGAGACCGTCGAGACGGATGCCGTGGCCTGCAGTCCCGCGAGCAGCCCGTCGGCGCTGACCGTGCCGACCTTGGTCGGCAGGTCGGGTGGCACGGCGACGCTGATGTCGGCCCGGTCCCTGTCGCGGAAGTTGCGGAACCTCTCCAGGAAGCCCTCCCACCCACCGAGGGTGAAGGCGTACCCGACGCGCAGCTCACCGTCGGTGAGGGACACCTCGAGCGGCCGACCGTCGACCGAGTGCACCTCGAGGCGGACTCCCGGCGCGTCATGGGTGACGACGTCGATGCGCCCGCCGACCACCTGGACCCGCAGGGAGCGCACCTCGTCGATGTCGATGACCTGCGGGCCGGTGACGACCCAGGACTCCTCCGCCATGACCGGCTCCTCACGATATGTCGCGTTCTCTATTCACGATATATCGCGAATACCGCGACCACAACCCCCGTGGGGCGCCGAGGTGGTCGACGGGGCAGCCGCCCCGGCCGTCCCCGCTGGTGGCGCGCCCGGCATCCGGCGATACGGTGGGACGGATGAGCACGACGACCCCCGCACGGCCCCTGCGCGACCTCGTGCACCCGTCCTGGGCCCGGGCCCTCGCGCCCGTGGAGCCGGTCGTCGCGCGACTCGGTGAGTTCCTGCGCGCCGAGGTCGTCGCCGGGCGCGGCTACCTGCCGGGCGGCCCGCACGTGCTCCGCGCGTTCGAGCGGCCGCTGGATGCCGTGCGCGTCCTCGTCGTCGGCCAGGACCCCTACCCCACCCCCGGCCACGCGGTCGGGCTGTCGTTCTCCGTGGCGCCCGACGTGCGACCCGTCCCGCGCAGCCTCGCCAACATCTTCACCGAGCTCGAGGGCGACCTCGGCCTGCCGCCGCCGAGCAGCGGGGACCTCACGCCGTGGGCCGACCAGGGCGTGCTGCTCCTCAACCGGGTGCTCACCGTCTCACCGGGGAAGCCGGCGAGCCATCGCGGCAAGGGCTGGGAGGAGGTCACGGCACGGGCCATCGAGGCACTCGTCGAGCGGGGAGGCCCGCTCGTCGCCGTGCTCTGGGGCCGCGACGCCCGCGCCCTCGTGCCGCGCCTGCCCGGCATCCCGTGCGTCGAGTCCCCCCATCCGAGTCCCCTGTCGGCGCACGCGGGGTTCTTCGGGTCCCGACCGTTCAGCCGCGCCAACGACCTGCTCGCCCGACAGGGCGCCGACCCCGTGGACTGGAGGATCCCGTGAACCCCGCCCCGACCACCCGGCCCGTGTGGACCCGCTATGTCGCCATCGGCGACTCGTTCACCGAGGGGATGTCCGACCCCGACCCCGACCGTCCGGGCTCGTACGTCGGCTGGGCCGACCGGCTGGCCCGCCACCTCGACCTCGTCGCGGAGAAGGAGCACCTGCCCTTCGGCTACGCCAACCTCGCCGTGCGCGGCCGCAAGCTCGACGACGTCGTCGGCGCCCAGCTCGACACCGCCGTCTCGCTCCAGCCCGACCTCGTCTCGATGGTCGGCGGAGGCAACGACCTGCTCCGCCCGAGCGTCGACCTCGACGACCTCGCCGCCCGCCTCGAGGAGGCCGTCGTCCGGCTCCGCCACACCGGTGCCGACGTGCTCCTCGCGACCCCCACCGACACCCGGGATGCCGGGCTGTTCAAGGCGCTGCGCCCCCGGCACGCGGTGCACACCGCGAACATCTTCACCATCGCCCAGCGGCACGACTGCTTCGTGCTCAACCTGTGGGGGATGGCGGCGCTGCGCGACTGGCGGATGTGGAGCGAGGACCGCATCCACCTCACGAGCGAGGGGCACCGTCGGGTGGCGCTCGCCGCGCTCACCGCCCTCGGCCACCGCACCGACCTCGCCGACTGGACGACTCCGCTGCCACCGCCCGACCGGGCCACCCGGCGCGAGGAGCTGCTCGGCCACGCCGAGTGGGCCCGCACCCACGCCGCCCCGTGGGTGCAGCGGCGCCTGCGGGGCGAGTCCTCGGGCGACCGGCTCGTCGCGAAGCGACCGATGCTGCTGCGCTTCCGCGACCCGCACGGGGAGCCACGCCACCACGCCCTCCCCGACGGCTGACGACCCCGGCCGACGGCCGCCCCGGGCCGACGCGCGCACCCCACCCGTCGCGGCGCCGGCCCGCGCGTGGCGCCATGTGACGGCGCCGAGCCGCCCGTGGCGCCATGTGACGGCGCCGAACCGCCCGTGGCGCCCACGTGACGGGGCCGGCCCGCCCGTCGTACGTCACACGTGACGGCGCTTTCACCCGGCGTCCCACCCCGGGCAACGTACCTACAGTGGCCTCGTGGGTTGGCTGCCCAGGCTGCTGGCGCTGGTCGCGGCGATCCTCCTCCTGGGGACCGCCGCGGGCCCCACCCCGGTCGCCGCCGCCCCGGCCGATCCCTCGGGAGAGGTCGTCCTCCAGCTGTTCTGGGGGGACGGCTGCCCGCACTGCGCCGCCGAGAAGGAGTGGCTCGAGCAGGCGGTGGAGGACCACCCCGGCCTCGTCGTCGAGCAGTTCGAGGTCTGGGGCGACGCGGACAACCAGCAGCTGTTCCTGCGGACCGCCGACGAGCTGGGCTTCGAGCCGAGCGGGGTGCCCACGACCGTCATCGGGGAGCGCTACTGGGTCGGCTGGTCCGACACCGTGCGCGACGAGATCGCGGCCGAGGTCGAGCGGACCCTGTCGGCGGGAACCGACCCGGTGCCCACGGACCAGCCGAGCACCGCGAGCGTCGACGTCCCGCTCGTCGGGCCCGTCGAGGTGGGCAGCGGCTCGCTCGTCCTGTCGACCCTGGTCATCGGGTTCGTCGACGGGGTGAACCCGTGCTCGCTGTGGGTCATCTCCGTCCTCCTCGCGATCGTCGTGCGCTCCGCGAGCCGTCGCCGGGTGCTCCTCGTCGGGTCGACCTTCCTCGCGGTGACCGCCGCGATGTACGCGGCGTACATGGCCGGCATCTACTCGGCGATGGGCGTCATCGGGCACCTGGGGGCGGTCCAGGTCGTCGTGGCCGTCGTCGCAGGGGTGTTCGGGGCCATCAACGTCAAGGACTACGTCGCCTTCAGGAAGGGAGTCTCACTCACCATCCCGGAGTCGTCGAAGCCCGGGATCTACGCGCGGGTGCGCACCGCGGCGGGCCGGCGGGAGCTGCTCCCCGCGCTCGGCGCCACGGTCGTGCTCGCGGTCGCCGTCTCGCTGCTGGAGACGCCGTGCACGGCGGGCTTCCCGGTGCTGTGGACCGGCCTGCTCGAGGCCAACGGGGTGAGCACGGCGCAGGCCGCGGGGCTGTTCGGCCTGTACATGGCGCCGTTCCTCCTCGACGAGCTCGTCGTGTTCGGCCTCGCGGTCGCGACGATGCGCGCGACGAAGGTCCAGGAGCGCCACGGCCGGCTGCTCAAGCTCGTCGCCGGGACGCTCATGCTCGCCCTCGCCGGCACGGTGCTCGTCGCCCCCGAGGCGATGACCCGCCCGGCGACCGCGGCTCTCGTCTTCGCCGGCGCCTTCGCGACGGCCGGCGCGGTGCACCTCGTGACGCGGGCGGTCCGCGGGGACCCGTGGTCGAGCGGTGAGCCGTCGCAGACGAGTCGCCGGCGGCCGACGCCCGTCCGGAGTCGCCGCTGAGCCGACGTCGCCCATCGGGTCTCGATCCGCAGGTGCGGCGCTATCCTGTCTGCCATGACGCACCTGCGGGTCTCCGAGGCGGCCGTGCTGCTCGGGGTCTCGGACGACACCGTCCGCCGGATGGTCGACGCCGGGCGCCTGCCGAGCCACCACGACGACGCCGGGCGGCTCGTCGTCGCCGGGGCCGACCTCGCCGCCGTCGCGCAGGAGCTCGCCCGTCCCGCCCCGGTCGGCGTCGTCGCGGACGAGTCGGCACGCAACCGGATGCGCGGCATCGTCACCCGCGTGCTCACGGACACCGTCATGGCCCAGGTCGAGCTGCAGTGCGGCCCGTTCCGCATCGTGTCGCTCATGTCCCGCGAGGCCGTCGACGACCTCGGGCTCGAGGTGGGCTCGGTGGCCGTCGCGTCGATCAAGTCGACGAACGTCGTCGTCGGTGTGCCGCGATGAGGTGCCCGGATGCCGTCCCGCTCGCCCTCGTGGCCCTCCTCCTCGGCGCGTGCGGCGCCTCCGTCGACGGCCCCGCCGCCCCGACCGCGGCGGGCACGGCCGGCGCGGGCACGGCATCCTCCCGCGTCGACGGGGAGGTGACCGTGCTCGCCGCCGCGTCCCTCGCGGCACCGCTGACCTCGCTCGTCCGGGCGTACGAGACGGAGCACCCGGGCACGTCGGTGCGGCTCGGCTTCGGGTCGAGCACGACGCTCGCCCAGCAGGTGGCGCAGGGCGCGCCGGCCGACCTGCTCGCCACCGCCGGCACCGACGCCCTCGACCGGCTCGGCGACGCGGCGCCCACCGAGACGACGACGATCGCCCGCAACACCCTCGAGATCGCGACCCCCCGGGACGACCCCGCCGGGATCGACGGCCTCGTCGACCTCGCCCGCGAGGACGCCGCCGTCGTGCTCTGCGCCGCGACCGTCCCCTGCGGCGCGGCGGCCGACGAGGTGCTCGCCCGGGCGGGGGTCGCGGCCCACGTCGTCTCGCGGGAGATCGACGTCGGCGCGACCCTGGCCAAGGTGGCCCTCGGCGAGGCGGACGCGGCGATCGTCTACCACTCCGACGTCGTGTCGGCCGGCGGCGCAGTGCGCGGGGTCGAGATCCCGGCGGAGCAGAACACGACCCTGGACTACCCGCTCGCACGCTTCGGCGACGACCCCGGGGCCCGGGACTTCGCGGCCTACCTCGCCGGCCCCGCGGGCCGGGCGGCCCTGGCCGCCGCGGGCTTCCTCCCACCGTGACGACCACGACTGCGAGCCCGACCACGGCGGGCGGTGCGGCCCCGGCGGCACGGGTGCGCCTGTCCCGCGCGCTCATCGTCGTGCCGGCGGTGCTCGCCGCGCTCGTCGTCGTGCTCCCGCTCGTCGGGCTGCTCGCGGGGGTCGAGTGGAGAGGGCTCCCGGCCCGGCTCGCCGACCCCGCGGTGCGGCCCGCCGTCCGGCTGTCGCTCGTCACGACGCTCGCGACGGTCGTCGTGTGCTGGGCCCTCGGCACCCCCCTCGCGTGGCTGCTCTCGCGGGCCGACGGCCGGGGCGCGACGTGGCTGCGCGCCGTCGTCACCGTGCCGGTCGTGCTGCCCCCGGTCGTCGGCGGCGTCGCCCTGCTGCTCGCGTACGGCCGTCGTGGGCTCGTCGGGGAGCCGCTGCTCGAGGTGCTCGGGCTGCGCATCCCCTTCACCCCGATCGCGGTCGTGCTGGCCCAGGTCTTCGTCTCCCTCCCCTTCTACGTCCTGGCCGTCGAGGGGGCGATGCGGGGGATCGACCGCCGCCTCATCGACGTCTCGGCCACCCTCGGCGCTCGCCCCCTGCGCGTGCTGTTGCGAGTCGCCCTGCCACTCGCTGCCCCCGGGATCGTCGCCGGCACCGCGCTCGCGTGGGCGCGGGCGCTCGGCGAGTTCGGCGCGACGATCACCTTCGCCGGCAACTTCGCGGGCGAGACGCAGACCGCCTCGCTCCTCGTCTACGTCGCGCTCCAGGACGACCATCAGACCGCCGTGGCGCTCAGCCTCGCCATGCTCGCGGTCGCCGTCGCGGTGCTCGGGCTGCTGCGCGGTCGGTGGGTGCGGTGAGCCTCGACGCCCTCGTGCGCCTCTCCCGTGGCGGGCTCGACCTCGACCTCCCGCTGCGCGCCGGCGACGGGGAGGTGGTCGCCGTGCTCGGGCCCAACGGCGCCGGCAAGACGACCGCGCTGCACGTCCTCGCCGGGCTGGTCCGCCTCGGTGGCGGGCACGTCCGGGTCGACGACGAGGTCTGGGCTGGCGATGGCATCCACGTCGACCCCTCGCTGCGGCGGGTCGGCCTGCTCGCGGCCGACCACCTCCTGTTCCCGCACCTGTCGGCCCGGGCGAACGTCGCGTTCGGGCCACGCAGCCGGGGGACGTCGCGGGCGGATGCGGCGGCCCGCGCCGACGCCGAGCTCGACGCCCTCGGGGCCCTCGACCTCGCCGGGCTCCGCCCGGACCGGCTCTCGCACGGCCAGGCCCAGCGGGTGGCCATCGCGCGCGCCCTGGCCACCGACCCGCGGCTGCTCCTGCTCGACGAGCCCCTGTCGGCCCTCGACCCCGAGCTGCGCCCGCTCGTGCGGGCGACCCTCGCCGCCCGGCTGCGCACGTACCGCGGGTCGACGGTGCTCGTGACCCACGACCCGCTCGACGCCCTCACCCTCGCCGACCACCTCGTCTTCGTCGAGGCCGGCCGGGTCGTCCAGGAGGGCAGCCCCGCCGACGTCGTGGCCCGCCCCCGCAACGCCTACGTCGCGCACGTCGTCGGCCTCAACCTCTATCCCGGGGACGCGGTGGGGGCCGACACGGTGACGACGGCGCTCGGCCCGGTCGTGACGTCGGGGCACGAGCACCGCGGCGCCTCGTGGGTCGCGTTCGCGCCGGCCGCGGTCGCGCTCTACCCCCACCGCCCCGACGGCTCGCCGCGCAACACCTGGCCGGGTCGGGTCGTGGCGGTCGAGCTCGTCGGGCAGAGCGCCCGGGTCCGCCTCGCCGCCGAGGGCGGCGCGACGGTCGTCGCGGAGGTCACGCCGGCATCCGTCGCCGCGCTCCGGCTGCACCCGGGCACCGACCTGTGGGCCGGCGTCAAGGCCACCGAGGTCAGCGCGTACCCCGCCTGAACCCTCGCACCGCCCCGGTCGGGACTCGGCGCCCGTCGGACCGTCTCGGTACGCTCGGGACCATGGCAGCGACGAGGCTCATGCCGACCGAGGAGGCTCAGGACCTCATCGACCTGACCCGCGAGATCTGCGACAAGGAGCTCCGGCCGGCCGTCGACGAGGCCGAGCGGGCCGCGGCGAGCGGGGAGTCGTTCCCCACGGAGGTGTTCCGCACCCTGGGGCGGGCGGGCCTGCTCTCGCTGCCCCACCCGGAGCAGTTCGGCGGGTACGGGCAGCCGTATGAGGTCTACCTCCAGGTCGTCGAGGAGATCGCGTCGGCGTGGATGAGCGTCGCCGTCGGGGTGTCGGTGCACTCCCTCACCGCCTACCCCGTCACGACCTTCGGCACCCCGGCCCAGCAGGAGGCCCTGCTGCCCGGGATGCTCTCGGGCGAGCAGCTCGGCGCGTACTGCCTGTCCGAGCAGCAGGCCGGCTCCGACGTCGGGTCGATGACGACGCGCGCGGTCGCAGACGCCACCGGCGCGGGTGAGCCCACGGGCTACACGGTGCGCGGCCGCAAGGCGTGGATCAGCCACGCCGGCCACGCCGACTACTACACGACCTTCGCCCGGACCTCCGACGATGGCAGCAGGGGGCTGTCCTGCCTCGTCGTCCCCGGCGACGCGCCGGGCCTGTCGTTCGGCGCCCCCGAGCGCAAGATGGGCCTGCACTGCGACACCGTGCGCGAGGTGATGTTCGACGACGTGCCCGTCGAGGCCTCGCGGCGGATCGGCGCCGAGGGCCAGGGCATGGCCATCGCGCTCTCGGCCCTGGATGCCGGCCGCCTCGGCATCGCGGCCGCCGCGACAGGGCTGGCCCAGTCCGCCCTCGACCTCGCGGCGTCGTACGCGAAGGAACGCCGCCAGTTCGGCCGCGCCATCGCCGACAACCAGGGGCTGGCCTTCCTCATCGCCGACATGGAGGCCGCGGTGACGAGCGCCCGGGCGACCTACCTGCACGCCGCCCGGCTCAAGGACGCCGGGCGGGCGTTCTCGAAGGAGGCCGCGGTCGCCAAGCTGACGGCGACCGATGCCGCGATGCGGGTCACGACGGATGCCGTCCAGGTGCTCGGCGGTGCCGGCTACACGCAGGACTTCCCGGCCGAGCGGTTCATGCGCGAGGCGAAGGTCACCCAGATCTTCGAGGGGACGAACCAGATCCAGCGGCTCGTCATCAGCCGACACGTCCTGCGGTGAGCCCGACGCCTGCGGTGAGCCCGACGGCTGCGTCCCGCTCGACCCGCCCCCACCAGCGACCGACGCCTGGAGCACGCATGCACACCCACCTCCGCCTCCTCGCCGTCCTCGCCGTCGTCACGCTGGCCACGGCCTGCGGCACCTCACCGGGCGGGTCCGACGAGACGACGGGCAGCCCCGGTCCCGGCACGGCGGTGCCGAGCGCGTCGGGGAGCGTGGCGCCGTCGGCGTCCGGGTCGGCGACCGAGGCGTCACCGGGCGGCGGCCCGACGGGGGCCGCGCCGGTCCCCTCCGGACTGCGCGAGCAGCCACGGGTGGTCGCGGCGATCGAGGACACCGCGGCCCGCGAGGACGTCCCCGTCGACGAGGTCGTCATCGCGGCCTGGAGCCCCGTGACGTGGAACGACGGGTCGATGGGCTGCCCGCAGGAAGGCATGTCCTACACCCAGGCCACGATCGAGGGCGAGCTGCTCATCCTGCGCGTCGACGGCGGGCTGTTCCAGTACCACGCCCGCACCGGCGGCCCGTTCATGTACTGCGCCTCGCCGTCGGCCGGCTACCGGGTCGGCGGCTGAGTGGGGGCGGCTGACCTGATGAGTCGGGGCGGCTGACCTCACCCGGACCGTCCACCCCGACCCGCCGATCCCGACCCACGGACCTCGGACGCCGACCCACGGACCCGCGGATCCCGACCCGCGGACGACAGCGACCGGGCCAACTCATACCTGGCCCGGTCCCCACCTTTATAGGCACTCGGCACGGCCCGCCCGGTGACCGACACGCGGCATCCCGGATCCTGCGGGCTCAGGAGGAGCTCGCCGGCTCAGGGCGACACCCGCCCCTGACCGGGCGAGGTGCTCCTGAGCCCGCGGTCATGGGTCGACGTCACGCGAGATCCCCGGCAGGAGCGTCTGTCCGCCCCGCAGGGCCTCGAGGGCCGCCGGGTGGACCTCCTCGAGGTGCCGCAGGCTCTTGCGCCGGTACCGCACGAGCTGGACGATGCCGATCCCCCAGAACACGAACTGCACCGACATCGCCGCCCGGAAGTGGTCGAGCGTGTAGGTCTCTGGCCCACCGGGGGCCAGCTGGTCGAGCACGACGCCGATGAGCGCGATCGTCACGAGGGATGCCGTGAAGCCGCCGATGTTGACGACCCCCGTGGCCCGGCCCAGCCTCGACGACGGGTGGAAGGTGCGCGCGAGGTCGAACCCGACCATCGACCCCGGTCCCCCCATCGCGGTCACGACGACGAGCACGACGAGCAGCCACACCGGTGCGGGTCCGGGCCAGAGGAGCACGACCGCCCAGACCGTGACGATCGAGAGCACGATGCCCAGCACGAGCTGCGAGCGCCGGTAGGGCACCCGCGCCGTGAACGCCGCGACGAGCGGTCCGGCCGCCATCGCCGTGACCGTCATGACGACGAGCAACCACGACGCGAGGCCCGGGGCCAGTCCCTCACCGCTCACGAGGAACGGGTACCCCCACAACATCGTGAAGACGGTCGCGCCGAACTGCGCCGTGAAGTGCACCCACAGCCCGAGCTGGGTGCCCGGGTTGCCCCACACCTCGCCGAGGGTCCGGGCGAGCGCGCGCACCTTGATCCGCTCGACCGCCTCCCCGCGGTACGGAGAGTCCTTGACGAGGAGCACGAGGAGCACCGACAGCACGATGCCGACGCCCGCCGCCGTCGCGAACGAGCGGGTCCAGCCCCAGGTGGCGAGCGCGGCGGCCAGCGGCGTCGCCGCGGCGATCGCGCCGACCTGGCCGACCATGCCGGTGAGCTGGGTGACGAACGGCGCCTGCTTGACCCGGAACCACACGGCGACGAGCCGGAGCAGCGAGGTGAAGATCATCGCGTCGCCCGCACCGAGCAGGATCCGGGCCGCGATGCCGACCTCGAAGGACCCCGCGAAGGCGAACCACATCTGCCCGGCCGTCATGAGCAGCAGCCCGGTCAGCATGAGCGTCCTCGAGCCGAAGCGGTCGAGGAGCACCCCGACGGGGATCTGCATCGCGGCGTAGACGCTCAGCTGGACCACGGTGAAGGTCGCGAGCTGGGCCGCGGTGATGTCGAACCGGTCGGCCGCGAGCAGCCCCGCGACGCCGAGCGAGGTGCGGTGGAAGACGGCGAGGACGTACACGGCCAGACCGACGAGCCAGATGACCCACGCGCGCCGCCGCCCGATGTTGTGCACCTGGCGCAGCACGGGACGGGTCACCACCGAAGTCTAGGAGCGCGGGCGGGCAGGCCCGGCGCCGTGCCCGGCGGCCGGCCCGCGAGTTCCCCGGCGGAGCCGCGCCTGCCGACAGGCAGTCGGGCACCCCGGCCGCCGCGACGAGCACGGTGGCATCTCGGCGACCCACCCACTGCCTGTTCGCGGGAGCACTCGAGCAGGCTCCCGGTGCCCGACGACGGCCCGACGACGGCCCGGAGGGCTCCGGGTCAGCGGGTCGCGCGCTCCTCGGCCACGCTGTTGCCTCCGTCGACGACGAGCACCTGCCCCGTGACGTAGCCCGCGCCGGGCGAGGCGAGGAACGCCACCGCCGCCGCGACCTCGTCCGCGGTGCCGGAGCGCCCCGCCGGTGTGACCTGCCCCTCGCGCGCCTCCGACGGCGTCTGCGACCCCGTCGCGATCCATCCCGGCGCCACGGCGTTGACGGTCACGCCGTGCGGTGCCTCGTCGACGGCGAGCGCGCGGGCGAACCCCACGAGACCGGCCTTGGCCGCGGCGTACGCGACGTCGGCCCGCATCGCCATGACGGGTCCCGACACCGACGACACCATGACGACCCGGCCCCGACCGCTCGCCCGCAGGTGCGGCAGTGCCGCGCGGGTCATGAGGAAGGCCGTGTCGAGGTTGCGCCCCATCGACGCCTCCCAGCGCTCCGGGGGGGTGCCGAGCAGGTCGCCCTCGAGGTAGTCGCCGCCAGCGGCGACCGAGACCATGCCCGCGTTGTTGACGAGCACGTCGAGCCCGCCGCCCAGGTCGAGGGAGGCCGCCACGACCGCGGCCGCACCCTCCTCGGTCGTGAGGTCGGCGGCGACGCCCGCCGCCGCGTGCCCGGCATCCCGCAGCTCGGCGACCCGCTCGCGCACCCGGTCCGTCGTGGCGCCGAGGACGACCGAGGCACCGCACTCGGCCAGCAGCCGGGCGCACGCCATCCCGATGCCGGTCGGCGACCCGGCGCCGGTGACGACGGCGGTGCGACCCGTGAGGTCGAACGCCGCGGGGAGGTGCCGGGACACGCTCAGCCGACGGCGGCGGTGAAGGACTCCTCGAGCACGTCCATGCCCTCGTGGAGGAGGTCGTCCGAGATGGACAGCGGCGGCAGGAACCGGAAGACGTTGCCGTACGTGCCGCACGTCAGCGTGATGAGCCCGCGCTCGTGGCACCCCTTGTTGACCGCGGCGGTGAGGGCGGACGCGGGCTCCTTGGTCGCGGGGTCCGTGACGAGCTCCATGGCGATCATCGCGCCGCGGCCGCGCACCTCCCCGACCTCGTCGTACTTCTCCGCGAGGCGGCCGAGCCGGTCGGTGAGGACGTCGCCGATCTCGCGGGCCCGTCCGGCGAGGTCCTCCTCCTCCATCGTCTCGATGGCGGCGAGGGCCGCGGCGCACGCGACGGGGTTGCCGCCGTACGTGCCGCCGAGGCCGCCGGCGTGCACGGCATCCATGAGGTCGGATCGGCCGGTGACCGCGGCGAGCGGCATCCCGCCGGCGATGCCCTTGGCCGCGGTGAGGAGGTCGGGCACGACGCCCTCGTGGTCGCAGGCGAACCAGTCTCCGGTGCGGCAGAAGCCCGACTGCACCTCGTCGGCGATGAGCAGGATGCCGTGCTCGCGGCACCAGTCGGCCAGCCCCGGGAGGAAACCCTCCGGCGGCACGATGAACCCGCCCTCGCCCTGGATCGGCTCGATGATGACGGCCGCCGTGTTCTCCTCGCCGACCTGGGCGTGGATCTGGTCGGTCACGGTGCGCAGAGCCTGCTCGGCACAGTGCTCGGCGCCACCCGGCCAGCGGTAGGGGTAGGCCATCGGCACCCGGTAGAGCTCGTTGGCGAACGGGCCGAAGCGGTGCTTGTAGGGCATGTTCTTCGCGGTGAGGCCCATCGTGAGGTTCGTGCGGCCGTGGTAGCCGTGGTCGAACGCGACGATCGCCGGGCGGCCGGTGGCGTGGCGGGCGATCTTCACGGCGTTCTCGACGGCCTCGGCACCGGAGTTGAACAGCGCCGAGCGCTTCTCGTGGTCGCCCGGGGTCACCTCGTTGAGCTTCTCGCAGACCCGCACGTACGTGTCGTACGGCGTGACCATGAAGCAGGTGTGCGTGAAGGCGGCGATCTGCGCGGTGACGGCGTCGATGACCCGCTGGTTGCCGTTGCCGACGGTCGTCACGGCGATGCCGGAGCCGAAGTCGATGAGCTGGTTGCCGTCGGCGTCGCGCACGATGCCGCCGGCGCCCTCGGTGACGTACACCGGCAGCCCGGTGCTCACGCCGGCGGCGACGGCGGCGGTCTTGCGCGCCTGCATCGCCTGGGAGGCCGGCCCGGGGATGGGGGTTGCCAGAATCCGCTTCTGCTCGATCATGGGCCGATCCTATCCGTGCCCGTAGGCGCTCGGAACTACGGATTCCGTCGGATCGGCGCTCCCTGCCGGGTGACGAGGCGGGATGCCGGCCACGGCCCGGGATCCGTGCGTCACGACCGCCCCGCCGCCGGCGGGGACGGGGTAGGCATGGAGGACGACGACACGAAGGAGGCACGCCATGCCCAGGCGCAAGGGCCCCGGCCCGTCGGTGAAGGACCCCGAGCTCTACGAGGCGCTGCGCGACGACGGCGCGAGCAAGGAGAAGGCGGCGCGGATCGCGAACGCCGCCGCGAACACGTCCCGGTCGGCGGTCGGGCGCAAGGGCGGGCGCGCCGGCGACTACGACGACTGGACGAAGAAGGAGCTGCTCGCCCGGGCCCGCGAGGTCGGCATCGAGGGTCGGTCGACGATGTCGAAGTCGGAGCTGGTCGACGCCCTGCGCAACCACTGACCCGGGCCCGAGGCCACGGAATCCCGGGTGCGAGGACGGTGTCGGACCCGATGACCCCCACGGTGGCGTCGCTCCGCCGCAGGACGCCGGCCGCGTCCGTGGGAATGGTGGGTACGCTGACGGGAGGTCATGACATCCACCCCGATCGTCATGGCAGACCCGGAGAACGGACATCGTCGTGAGGCTCCTGCTCGTCGAGGACGAACGCCCGCTCGCGGCGGCCCTCGGCGACGCCCTCCGCGAGGACGGCTGGGTCGTCGACCACGCGGGTGACGGCGTCGAGGGGCTGCGGCTCGCCCTCAACGGCGCGTACGACGTCATCGTGCTCGACATCATGCTGCCGTCGATGAACGGCTACGACGTGCTGCGGCACCTGCGTGGGCAGCGGGTGTGGGCGCCGGTGCTCATGCTCACCGCCAAGGACGGCGAGTACGACCAGACCGACGCCTTCGAGCTCGGTGCCGACGACTACGTCACGAAGCCGTTCAGCACGCCGGTGCTCCTCGCCCGCCTGCAGGCGCTGTCGCGGCGCGGCGCGCCCGAGCGCCCCGTCTCCCTCACGGTCGGCTGCCTCACCCTCGACCCCACGACTCGTCGGGTCATCCGTGAGGGGCGCGAGATCCAGCTCACGGCGCGCGAGTACTCCCTCCTCCACCACCTCATGCGCAAGGCCGGACAGGTGCAGAGCAAGGCGGAGATCCTCGAGAACGTCTGGGACTCCGACTACCCGGGCGCCGACAACGTCGTCGAGGTGTACATCGGCTACCTGCGGCGCAAGATCGACGCCCCGTTCGAGACAAAGTCGCTCGAGACCGTGCGCGGGATGGGCTACCGGCTCAACCCGGTCGCGTGTCCGTAGGCAGCCTCACCGCGAACCGGCACCAGCCCTCGGGGCTCTCCTCGGCGACGACGGTGCCCCCGTGCGCCCGGACGATCTCGGCGACGATCGCGAGGCCGAGCCCCGCGCCGCCGGTGTCCCGGGTGCGCGAGTCGTCGAGCCGCACGAACCGTGCGAAGACCCGGGACCGGTCCTCGGGTGCGACGGGTGGCCCGTCGTTGTCGACGACGACGAGCGCGCTGTCACCGTCGCGCGTGAGGGCGAGCCGCACGGCATCCTCGCGGTGCCGCTCCGCGTTCTCGAGCAGGTTGCGCACGACCCGGCCGAGGCGCATCGCGTCACCCCGCACCCGCACCGGCTCGACCGACACGTCGAGCGGCATCCCCCGGGCCCGCAGCACACCCGACTCCGCGAGCACGATGTCGTCGAGGTCGACCTCGGCGACCTGCAGGGTCATCGCGTGCTCGTCGGCCGAGGCGAGGGTCAGCAGGTCGTCGACGAGCAGCGACAGCCGGTCGACCTCGGCGGAGGCGCGCGCCGCGACGAGCCGGCGCTCCTCGAGCGGACGGTCCTCGGCGAGGCGGTCGAGGAGCACCCGGATCGTCGCGAGCGGGCTACGCAGCTCGTGGCCCGCGTCGGCGACGAAGGCCCGCCGCGACGCATCGGCGCGGCGGAGCCGGTCGAGGACGCCGTTGAGGGTCTCGGCGAGCTTCGCGAGCTCGTCGCGCCCGGCCGGTACCTCGAGGGCCGGGGCGGGCCGCGAGGAGGCGATGTCCTCGACCTGGTCACGCATCCGTTCGACGGGGCGCAGGGCCTGGCCGACGGCGAAGGTCGTGACGGCACCGAGGAGCGCGATGAGCCCGACGGCGCCGATGAGGGCGAACTCCGTGGAGCGGCGCAGGGCCGTCGTGTCGACCTGGGTCGCGACGGCGACGAGGGCGGTGTAGCGGCGCCCGTCGAGGCTCGGGGCATCGGCCGCCGCAACGACGAACGCCCGCTCGTCGAGGCCGGGGATCGACCGGGTCGTCGTGAGCCGCACCTCGCCGGGTGCCACGGCCGGGTCTGCGAGCGGCCGGGTCACCGCGGCGTCGGTCGTCACGACGACGACCCCCGCCTCGTCGACGATCTGGGCGACCCGGTTCCCGACGGTCAGCTCGTGGGTGACCATGAGGTCGTCGACGGTGTGCAGGCTGAGCTCCGCCCGCAGCTCGGCGGCCTCGGCCGCGGCGATCTCGCGAGCCGACGCCTCGAGCACCTGGCCGAGGGAGAGGTAGACGATCCCCGCGATCGCCGCGCTCACGAGCAGCACCACCGGCATCGTCAGCGCGAGGATGCGGCTGCGCAGGCCGAGCCGGGGCGACATGGGCCGAGTCTAGGTAGGGGTGTCGGTGAGCCGTCTGGGGCCGGATGCCGTCGCGCCCGTCGCGGGGTGCAGTCACCCCGGCGGGGTGAGGCGGGCGGCGGCCGGGGCGCCGTAGGAAGGAAGGGCCCGCGACTGCCGAGAGGGACCACATGACCACGACCGCCACCGTAGAGGCCCACGGGCCCATCGACTTCGTCCTCATCGAGTTCCCGAGCGACGAGCGCCAGACCGAGGCCGCCGACGCGCTCTTCGAGCTCGTCGAGGCCGGGACCGTCCGCCTGCTCGACCTGCTCGTCGTCCGCAAGTACGCCGACGGCACCCTCGAGATCATGGACCTCAACACCCTGGGCGGCGAGGCGTCCTTCAGCCGGTTCGTCGGCGCCCGCTCGGGCCTGCTCGGCGAGGACGACGTCGACGAGGCCGGCGCCGCACTGGGCCCGGGCACCACGGCCGCGCTCATCGTGTACGAGAACAGCTGGGCCGCACCCTTCGTCGCCGCGGTCCGCCGTGGCGGCGGCGAGCTCGTCGCCAGCACCCGCATCCCTGCGTCGGACGTCATGGACGCCCTCGACGCCCTCGAGTCGACCGAAAGCGAGTAAAGACCATGCCCGGACTCCTGCGCGGCGTCGCCCGCACCGCCGTCGTCGCCGGCACGGCGACCGCTGTGAGCGGCCGCGTCCAGCGCCGTCAGGCGGAGAAGTATGCCGACCGCGACGCCGGCATCGCCGCCCAGCGCACCCAGTCCTATCAGGAGCAGGTCCAGGCGGCGGCCCCGCCGCCCGCCGCGGCTCCGGCCCCGCCTCCGGCTCCCGCTCCGACCGCGACGACCGACCTCGTGGCCCAGCTCAAGGCCCTCGCCGAGCTGCGCGACCAGGGCATCCTCACCGACGAGGAGTTCGCGGACCAGAAGGCCAAGCTGCTGGGCTGACCCCCACCCCGACGCGGCGCGAGGGGGTGCGGGGTTCGACACGCCGGGGACCGGATGCCGGATGCCGCGCCTGGGTTCAGGATGCGTCGCTACCCTGCGGGCGTGGCAGACCTGCGCAGCGCGCTCGCCGTGCCCCGACCCAAGGTGTCGGTGCCGCGCCGCATCGACCGGGCGCTCGAGCGACCCCGGCTGCTCCAGAACCTCGCGGCCGAGACGACGTGGGCCACCCACGGCCCCGACGTGCTCCTCGCGTGCGCGCCCGCCGGGTACGGGAAGACGACGATGCTCGCCGAGCTCACCGAGGAGCGGCGGGCGCACGGAGTGCCCGTCGCCTGGGTGACGTGCACCCGCGACGACGACGGGTGGACGCTGTGGAACGCCGTCCTCGTGGCGGTGCGCGAGGTCACCGGCCCGCCGGCGGGTCTCCTCGCCACGCTCGACGCCCCGACCGGGCCGTCGGACCCGGCCTTCGTCGCGGACCTCATCGCCGCCGTGCGTGAGGAGGCCCCCGGCCTCGTCCTCGTCCTCGACGACGCGCACGAGGTGCGCGACGCCGACGCCGTCGAGGGCCTGCGCCACCTCGTCGAGTGGGCGGACGGCAGCCTGCGGGTCGTCCTCGGATGCCGGTTCGAGCCGCCCATCGGCCTGCACCGGCTGCGGCTCAGCGGTCGGCTTCACGAGGTGCGCGCCGCCGACCTCGCGTTCACCCCCGGCGAGGCCGACGAGTTCTGGAGCCGGCACGACATCGACCTCACCGCTGCCTCGCGCGCGACGCTGCACGTCCTCACCGAGGGATGGCCGGCCGGCCTGCGCCTGGCCGCGCTGTCCCTCGAGGGGGGCGGCGACGCCGAGTCCTTCGTCACGCAGTTCAGCGGCGCCGACCGGCCGGTGGCCGACTACCTCGCGGGCGAGGTGCTCATCCGCCTGCCCGACGACGAGGTCAGCTTCCTGCTGCGCAGCAGCATCGTCGAGCAGCTGTCCGTCGACCTCGCCGCCGTGCTCACCGGCCGGCCCGACGCCGCGGCTGTCCTCGACGACCTCGCCCAGCGCAACGCCCTCGTCATGCCGCTCGACCGCCAGGGCGCCTGGTTCCGGTACCACGCGCTGCTGCGCTCCTACCTCCTCGCGGCGCTGACCCGGCGTGACCCGGCCGAGCGGGCCCGGCTGCACGCCCTGGCCGCGCAGTGGTTCCTCGGACAGGACCAGCCCCTGGCGGCGCTCGAGCACGCGTCGGACTCCGGCGACTCAGCGCTCGTCGACCGGGTGCTGCGCGACACGGGCCTCGGCCTGCTGCTCGCCGGGGCGGGGGCGGCCGTGCGGCGGTCGATCGCCCGCCTGCCCGCACCGGCCCGGGGCACGGCAGCGGTGCTCGTCCACCGGGCGCTGCTGGCGGTCGACGACGGCGACCTCGTCGAGGCCGACGAGGCACTGGCCGAGCTGGCCGCAGTCCCGGACGACGCATCCGACGCCCGGCTGACGTCGCTGCGCCGGGCGGCCTCGCTCCACCGGGCCCGCCTGGCCGCAGACCTCGCCGGGGCCCGGGCGAGCGGGCTCGTCGCGGCCGCCGGGTCCTCGAACCTGCCTCCCGACCTCGACCCCGACGTCCGGCTGCTCGTCCTCGCCGACCGGGGAGCCCTCCGGCTCTTCGAAGGCGACGACGAGGGTGCGCGGCGCGACCTGCACCGAGCCGCCAAGCTCGCCCGGACCGCCGGCCTCGCCTCGATACAGCTGTACTGCAAGAACCTCATCGCCGGTGCCTACGTCGCCCAGAACGACCTCGTCGAAGGGCGCCGCGCCGCCGAGCGGGCGATCGCCTTCGCGACCGAGCGGGGCTGGGGGCGGTCACCGACGATGGCCTACGCGTACGTCCTCGCCGGCTGGACGTCCTTCCAGGCCCTGCACCCCCAGGAGGCGGCCACCTGGGCGGCGACGGCGATCGACGTCCTCGACACGACGGTCGACGTCGAGGTCGAGGGCTCCGCGCGCTCGCTCGAGGCGATCATCGCCTTCGACGAGCCGTCCGAGCGGCGCGCGGCCCTGGGTCGGCTCGAGCGGGTGACCGCGTGGCGCACCGAGCGCGGCGGCTCGCCCGCCATCACCGCTGCCGCGGCACCCCACGAGCTGCGGATGTGCCTCGGGCTCGGCGAGTGGCGGCTCGCCGAGCAGGCCGTCGTGCGCGCCGAGAACCGGCTCGGCCCGGGCGGCGACGCCGCGGTCCTCCAGGCCCAGCTGGCGAGTGCCCGCGGGCGGCCCTCCGACGCACGGCGCCTGCTCGAGCCCGTGCTGCGGGGGGGCCTCGAGCCGCGGCGTGCGACGGCGCTGACGACGGCGTGGCTGCTCGACGCGCTCCTCGCGGCCCGGTCCGACCGCACGCCGGCGGCGACCGAGTCGCTGCTCACGGCCCTGCGCGTCGCCGCCCCGACAGGCGTGGGCCGGCCCTTCCTCGACGCCGGCACCGAGGTACACGCGCTGCTCGCCGGGCTGCGCGGCCGGGCGGGGCACGTCGAGCCGTTCCTCGAGCAGGTGCTCACCGGCATCGACGACGTCCTCGCCTGGCAGGCCTCGCCGGGCGGGGCGGGCCGCGGGCACGGCGCCGAGCACGAGCCCCCGACGTCCGCGCCGGCCGGGGGCTGGCTCACCGAGCGCGAGCTCGTCGTCCTGCGCGACCTGCCGTCGATGATGACCCTCGGCGAGGTCGCGGACGCCCAGGGCATCAGCCTCAACACGGTCAAGACCCATGTGCGCTCGATCTACGCCAAGCTCGGCGTCGGCACCCGCCGGGAGGCGATCGCCGCGGCCCGCGCGCTCGGGCTGCTCTGACGCACGACGGCATCCGTCCGGCCCGCACGCGCGCCGACGGCCCTGGGACGTGCGCGCTCACCCGCCACGCGTGATGCGCGGCGACTGGTCGCGCGGGCACGATCGGACCACCGCGCCACAGCAGGGACGCACGGAGAGGACGACGATGCGTTACGAGTTCATCATCATGGGCTCGGTGTCCGATGACATCCTCGCGGCCTTCCCCGAGCTGAGCTCGACGCCGTACCCCACGGGGGGCACCGCCCTCTACGGCCCGGTCCGCGACGAGGCCGACGTCTCCTCCCTCCTCGCCCGCTTCGGCGACCTCGGCCTGTCCGTCGTCGAGATGCGCCGGCTGCCGGACTGACCCGCCCGCCCGGCGACGTCAGGGCCCGGGGACCCGACCCGCCCGACGGAGCGGCCGCACGTGCTCGACGTCGCCGAGCAGCTCGAGGCGGCGCCAGAGCACGCTGCCGGGCACGGCCTGGCTCGCGTGCCGGCGCACGGCCCGCAGCTGGCGGGTGCGGTCGACGACGACGGCCTCGAGCTCATCGTCGGCGTACCCGACGAACGCCGCACCGAAGGCCACGTTGAGGGCATCGCTCACCGAGACCGGCAGTGCCCACCCGAGCACGGGCAGGTCGTGCCGCGCAGCGACGGCGAGCGTCGCCAACGACGCGGCCCGGTGGTCGGGGTGCCCCGTCACCCCGCCCTCGGGGTCGAAGACGAGGATGCCGTCCGGCCGCGTCCTGGCCACCTCGGCCTCGACGTCGCGCTCGAGCACGGCGCCGTCGACCGCGGCGAGGGCGCCGTCGGGGTGGTCGAGCAGCGTCGTGCGCGCGCACCCGAGCTCGCGCGCGGCCTCCGCGAGCTCGGACTCCCGCAGCGCGGCGAGGTCGCGGGAGGTGGCACCGAGGGTCGAGGCCTCACCCCGGGTCAGGCACAGCACGGCGACCTCGGCACCGCGGGCGACCTCGCGGTCGATGAGGGCGCCCAGCGCGAATGACTCGTCGTCGGGGTGGGCGACGACGACGAGCACCCGCCGCCAGGGCGTGTCCGGCGACGGGTGCCCGGGCGCGGTCATCGGGGCGCCGGGCCCTCAGGCGGCCTGCGGGCCGCGCACGACCGGGAGCCCGGCCGCCATCCACCCCGCGGTGCCCCCGTCGACCGAGACCGCGTCGTAGCCGAGCGCGGTGAGCAGGTCGGCCATCGAGCGGCTCCGGTTGCCGCTCTGGCAGATGACGAAGACGGTCTGGTCCTTGGGCACCCCGCCGAGGGATGCCGTGATCCGGCTCATGGGGGCGAGGACGGCGCCCGGGACGTGGCCACCGAGGTACTCGGCGGGCTCCCGGACGTCGAGGACGACGGCGCCGTCGGCGTGACGCGCCTTGAGGAACTGGATGTCGACGGTTCGAGTCATGGAACCAAGCATACCCCGGGGGGTATATGGTCACGCAACTCCGGCGTGGTCGTCGAAGTCGTCGTCGACGAGCACGACCTGCCCGCCGTTGGCCGCCAGGAGCGACGCCGCGATCGCGGCGCGGTAGCCGCTCGCGCAGTGCACCCAGATCTCGCCGGCGGGCACGTCGTCGAGGCGCTCGAGGAGGTCGCCGATCGGGATGTTCGTCGCACCCGGCAGGTGCGCCTCGGCGTGCTCGGAGGCCTGCCGCACGTCGAGCACCCCGACCGGGCGGTGGTGACGGACCTGCTCGAGGTCGGCGAACGTCGCGCGCGGCACGCTCGCGAGCGCGGCATCCGTCCACTCCCCGGGCTCGCCACTCGCCGCTCCCTCGAGCCGGTCGATCCCGATCCGCACGAGCTCGCGCTGGGCCTCGGCGACCTGCTCCGGGCTCTCACCGAGGAGGGTGAGCGGCGCACCCCAGGGCATGAGCCAGCCCACGTACGTCGAGAGCTGGCCGTCGACGCCGATGTTGACGGTGCCGGGGACGTGGCCGGCCGAGAACGCGGTGCGGGTGCGCAGGTCGACGACCCACTCACCGTCCGCGAGGGCCCTGGCGACGGCCGCCCGGTCGGCCTTCTCGGGAGCGCGCAGGTCGGGGGCCGACGGGCCGCCGCTGTTCGCGGGATCCATGTGCGCGTAGTAGGTGGGGTAGGCGTCGAGCCCGGCGAGGACGTCGGCGACCCACGCGTCCTCGGGCTGGGTCAGGGCCGGGTTGGCGCCCTTCTCGGTGCCGATCGTCGAGGCGTCCGCCCCGCTCGTCGTGCCCGCCGAGCAGAAGCTGCCGAACCCGTGGGTGGGCAGCACCTGGGCGTCGTCGGGCAGCTCGTCGGCGAGCCGGCGCGCCGAGGCGTACTGGTGGCGCACGAGGTCGTGGGTGTGGTCGGGGCCGAGCAGGTCGGGGCGCCCGGTCGCGCCGAAGAGCAGCGAGCCGCCGGTGAAGACGCCGACCGGCCGCCCGGCGTCCTCGACGGCGTACGAGAGGTGGGTGAAGGTGTGCCCCGGGGTGGCGATGGCCCGCACCCGCAGCGCCTCGGACACCTCGACGGTGTCGCCGTCGGCGATCGGCGAGCGCTCGAAGGCGACGTCGTCGTCACCGTTGACGTGGTAGACCGCCCCGACGGCCCGGGCCAGGGCGAGCCCGCCGGTGACGTAGTCGTTGTGGATGTGGGTCTCGAAGACGTGCGCGACCCGCACGCCCTCGCGCTCGGCGAGGTCGAGCACCCGGTCGATGTCCCGCTGCGGGTCGACGACGAACGCGGTCGCGCCGTCGTGGACGAGGTAGCTGCGGTCGCCCAGGCTGGGCGTCTCGATCGGGATGATGGTGGCCATGCGGGTCCTCTCGCGTCGAGCGGGTCGTCGTCAGTGGGCCCCGGCGCGCGACCGGTGTGCGTGCGGGGTCCCGACGTCCACCGTGCCATGTCGTGGCATACCACCTGGGGTATCGGTGCAGCGGTTCTCGGCCCGACAGGAGGCCGGCGGCGGGAGCGGCTGGCGGCCGTGCCCTCCCCTCCCGCCGCGAGTGCGGACGTGGTCGCCCGGGCGACCAGGTCCGCCTTCGCGGCCGGACGTGACGCGATCCGCAGGGACGCCAGCAGGCCTCCGTGACACGATGAGGCTCATGGAGAAGCACGCACGGCTCAAGAAGTCCCTGTACGAGGCCGAGCTGGTCCGGCTGCAGGCCGAGCTGGTGAAGATGCAGGAGTGGGTCCGCCAGGAGGGGGAGCGCGTCGTGCTCGTCTTCGAGGGTCGCGACGCCGCCGGCAAGGGCTCGACGATCAAGCGGGTCACCGAGTACCTCAACCCCCGCCAGGCCCGGATCGCGGCCCTCCCGACGCCCACCGAGCGCCAGCGCACCCAGTGGTACTTCCAGCGCTACGTCGAGCACCTGCCCGCAGCGGGCGAGATCGTGCTCTTCGACCGCAGCTGGTACAACCGGGCCGGGGTCGAGCGGGTGCTCGGCTACTGCACGCCCCAGGAGCACCAGCGCTTCCTGCGCCAGTGCCCCATCTTCGAGCGGATGATCGTCGAGGACGGCATCCGGCTCCACAAGTACTGGTTCTCGGTGAGCGACGCCGAGCAGCAGCGCCGGTTCGAGTCGCGGCTCACCGACCCGATGCGCCGGTGGAAGCTGTCGACGACCGACATCGAGTCGATCACCCGCTGGGAGGACTACTCGCGGGCCAAGGACGACATGATGGTGCACACCGACATCGCCCAGGCGCCGTGGAACGTCGTCGAGAGCGACGACAAGCGCCGGGGACGGATCAACATGATCGCGCACCTGCTGAGCCAGATCCCCTACGAGGAGGTCGAGATGACCGCCCTCGAGCTGCCCGAGCGACCCCCGTCGAAGGGCTACGTGCGCCCAGACCGCTCGCTCCAGCACGCCGTGCCCGACCACGCGGCGACCCTCGAGGCCTGACTCACACACCGACACGTGGGTTCCCGGCGGGATGCCGACGGAGACACCCACGTTCGGGCGCGGACCCTCGATCAGCCGAGGACCGCCGCCGGCGCCGGGTACGGGGTGCCGTTGGCCACCGCCAGCTGGTCACCCGTGCGGCGGTGCAGGGCCGCGAGCTGCCGGGGGGTCAGCCGCTCGCACACCCAGTCCCAGTGCAGCGAGCACCAGTCCCCCACCTGCACCGCGCCGGCGAGGCCCAGCCCGTCGACGCGGAGCAGGACCTCCTCCGGCCGCTCGGCACCGAGCGAGAGCAGCCGCCCGTCCCAGACCAGCGGCCGCGACGCGACGACGGCCCGCGGGCCGTGCAGCTCGACGACCCGCCCCCAGCGCACCCGGCAGCGGTCGAGCACGTGCAGCGGCTCGTCGACGCGCCCCTCGCGCAGCAGGCCGACCCACGGGTAGATGCCGAGCACGTGGAAGGAGTGGTGGGGGACGGCGCCGGCCGGCACGGCCTCGGCCAGCCGCGCCCACGACCGCCCGGCCCGCCCCCGGAAGCGGCTCTCGAGGGAGTCCCCGAGCAGGCGCGGGCCGACCCGGTCGAGCAGTGCGTTGCCGACCCAGTAGGCCTCGACGACCCGCGGGTCGAGCGGGTCGCGGATGCCGTTCGCCGCGGCGATGAGCTCGAGGTACGGCCACGCGCCCTCGAACCCGCGGGCCAGCCGCCGCAGGTCGGGGTCGTCGACGCCGGCCGCCACCTGCTCGAGCAGCTGGTGCGCCGCGTCGGGGCCGCAGTAGCCGAGCGCGTTCGGCGGGTAGGCGTAGGCCGCGAAGCGCAGGGCGCCGCTGAGCGCGGACGGCACGGGCGCTACCTGCGGGCCTCGACGGCGAGCGGATGCCGGTCGAGCGGGGTGTCGCGCCCGCCGAGCCACACTGCGACGGCCCCGCCGGCGACGACGAGCGCGAGCCACGGCGCCTGGGGGGCCAGGGCCGAGCCGTCGAGGGCGATGCCGAGCGCGGCGGTCACCGGGGCGGCGAGCACGAGCACGGCGGTGACGTCGACGGCCTGGGCGCGGGCGAGGGCGGCGAACCACGTGCCGACGTAGCCGGCGAGCAGGATCCCGGTGACGAGCACCCAGCCCAGCTGCGCACCCGTCATCGAGAACAGCGCGCCGAGCTGGCCCCGCACGGCGAGCCAGGCGAGGAGCGCCACCGACCCGACCCCCATCCGGGCCACGGCCACGGTCCACGACGAGAGCCCGCCCAGCACCCACTTGGCGACGACCACCTCGACCGACCACAGCAGCGTCGCCGCGAGGATGAGCAGCCCCGACGTCCCGAACGACGATGGCAGGCCGCCGACGAGTCCGACCTGCCCGACGACGAGGAGGCCGATCGCCACCCAGTGACCCCACTGCAGGCGCTCGCGCAGCAGGGGGACGGCGAGGAGCGCCACCCACAGCACGAGCGTCTTGTGGATGAACGCGGCCTGCGGGGAGGTCGCCCGCGCCAGCCCCTCGAAGAAGAGCACGAAGGCCAGGGCCCCACCGACGAGCCCGATCCCCGTGAGCGCCAGCCACTGCCGTGCTCCGGTCGGCCGGGTGAGCCGGGCCCCGCTGCGGGCCCCGAGCCCGATGACCGCGAGCAGCACGGCCGCGGCGACGACGTTCTTGGCCGTCGTGTAGACCGTGGCGCTGTCGAACGTGCGCACGCCGCGGGCGTTGACGTAGACGGAGAAGCCGCTGATCGCGGCCGTCGCCAGGGCCAGCAGGATGCCGGTCCGTCGGGTGGGGTTCATCGCGTGTCCTTCCTCGGTGGCACGGTCGGTGCCGGCGTGGGGGCGGGCTCGGTGGCCAGCTCGGTGGTGGAGCGGTCGGCCGCGGACCGGATCGCGGCGGCCTCGGCGGCCTCGGCGGCCGTGACGCGTGCGAGGGCGAAGCCGGAGTGGCAGACGACCCAGTCACCGGGGGCGACGGCATCCGCGAGGGTGAGCAGGGACACCGACGCCGTGCGTTGCCGGGCGCGCACGAGCGCCGAGGGGCCGGGCCTCAGCTCGACGACCTGCGCCACCTCACCGAGGCACATCGGCGCCCCGTCCGCCATGGGCCACCGCGCCGGCGGTGGCCTGGAGCGCCCCCAGCACCGCGTCGACGGCATCCGGCACCGTGTCCGCGACGGCGCGTGAGAGCGGCGCCCCCGGCTCGAACGACACCGCCTCGACACCGACGACGGTGAGCCGGGCCGGCAGCCGGCCGAGGACGCGAGCCAGCTCGACCGCCGCGGCCAGCCCGAAGGCATGGGTGCCGCCGCGGCCGGTGCGGGCCCACGCGTCCGTCGGCAGCAGGCCCTGCTCGGCGCCGGCCTCGAGGACGACGACGGTGCCCGGCGCCGCGCCGGAGCACGTCGCGTCGACCACGACGACGCGGTCGTGGCCGGACCACAGCTCGATGAGGTCGGTCGGGTCCTCGTGCTCGAGGACGGCGACGCGCCGGTTCGTGGCAGCGGCGACCGCCCGCGCGACGTGACCGCCGACCGCGTCGTCGCCCCGGTCCGGGCTGCCCAGCCCGACGACGAGCGCGGCGGCCGGCGCGCGAGGTCTGGCCACACTCATCCGCGGTCCACGGTGAGGTCGAGGAAGTGGGTCGCGCACGAGATGCACGGGTCGTAGTTGCGGATCGCCTGTTCGCAGCGGTGCTGCAGGGCGTGGTCGTCGAGGTCGGACCAGGCCTGGACCATCGTCCGGAGGTCCGCCTCGATGCTCGGCTGGTTCTGCGACGTCGGCGGCACGATCTGCGCGTCACGGATGATGCCCGCCTCGTCGAGGACGTACCGGTGGAAGAGGGTGCCGCGGGGTGCCTCGCTCGCCCCGAAGCCCTCGCCCGCCCGGGGTGGCACGGGAACGCTCGGGGCGGCGCCGTCCGTCCAGCCGTCGATGATCCGCAGCGCCTCGGTGCACGCCTCGACGAGCTCGACGGCACGCACGACGATCGATCGGAACGGGTTGCGGCACACCGGCCCCAGACCGGCCGAGGTCGCGGCATCGCGTGCGGCGTCGCCGAGCCGGTCGGAGTTGAGGGAGTACCTCGCGAGCGGGCCGACGACGTACGGCTGCGGCGACCCGTCGAGGCGTGCGTGCAGCGCGTTCGAGTGGGGGACGTGCACCTCCTCGATGTGCCTCGCGAAGTCCCGCACGGCGAACGCCCCGCCCGAGGAGGTGACGACCTCGCCCGCCTCGATGGGGTAGCCGCGCTCGGCCCGGAGCGAGAGGTACTCGTACGGCTGCTCGTGGTCGGGGACGTCGAACCCGGCGACGAGCGCCACCGTCTCGAGCGACTCGTCCCTGGCCCGCTCGAGCCGGCCCCGCACCGCGCGCAGCTCGGCACGCGACGGCATCCGGTAGAACCCGCCGATACGGACGTTCACGGGGTGGATCGAACGACCACCCACGGTGTCCATGAGGTCGTTGCCGGCCTTCTTGATCCGCAGCCCCCGCTCGACGACGTCGGGGTGGTCGGCCGCCATCTCGATCGCCCCGTCGTAGCCGAGGAAGTCGGGCGCGTGGAGGAGGTAGACGTGCAGTGCGTGGCTCTCGATCCACTCCCCGCAGTACAGGAGCCGGCGCATGAGCCGGATCTCCTCGGTGACCTCGGCGCCGCAGGCGTCCTCGACCGCCCAGCACGAGCTCGTCTGGTAGGCGACCGGGCAGATGCCGCAGATCCGGGCGGTGATGTCCGGGGGCTCGGTGTGCGCGCGGCCGCGCAGGAACGCCTCGTAGAACCGTGGCGGCTCGTAGATCCGCAGCTGCACGTCGGTCACCGCGCCGTCGCGGTACTCGATGTGCATCGCACCCTCACCCTCGACCCGGGCCAGGGTGCCGACGTGCATGACGCGGCCGCCGTCGGTGAGCCGGTGGCTCATGGCGTCACCTCCGTCGTGACGGGCTCGTGCCGCTCGCTCTCTCGCCGGAACGGCTCGGAGGCGGCGTTGAACGTGCGGAACACGCGCATCACCTCGGGCTCGCTCATCCCGAGGGCCCCGAGCCGGCTCGCGATCGACGCCGTGTTGGGGGTGTCCTGCGGCCCGAAGCACCCGTAGCAGCCGCGCTCGAAGGTGGGGCACAGGGCGCCGCACCCGGCCTGGGTGACCGGGCCGAGGCACGGGGTGCCGTGGGCCACGGCGACGCACGCGGTGCCGCGCCGCTTGCACTCGACGCAGACGCTGTGCCTCGGGATCCGCGGCCGGCGGCCCTGGATCGACGCGGCGAGCACCTCGAGCAGCTGGCGCTTGTCGACCGGGCAGCCGCGCAGCTCGAAGTCGACGGCGACGTGCGCCGAGATGGGGGTCGACCGGGAGAGCGTCGCGAGGTACTCGGGGTGCGCGTAGACGATCGAGCGGAACTCGGCGACGTCGGCGAAGTTGCGCAGGGCCTGGATGCCGCCGGCGGTCGCGCACGCGCCGATCGTGATGAGCCGCCGCGAGACCGCCCGCACGTGCTGGATGCGCTCGAGCTCCTCGGGGGTCGTGATCGAGCCCTCGACGAGCGAGACGTCGTACGGGCCCTCGACGACCGCGCGGGTCGCCTCCGGGAAGTACGCGATCTGCACCTCGCCGGCGAGGGGGATGAGCTCGTCCTCGCAGTTGAGCAGGGTGAGCTGGCACCCGTCGCACGAGGCGAACTTCCACACCGCCAGCTTCGGCCGGCCCCGGTGGGCCGCGGTGTGCTCGCTGCCGTGGCTCGCGTCGATGGTCATCGCTACAGCTCCGCCCTGGCCATGAGGGGTTCGAGGACGTCGTAGGTGAGCACCGGCCCGTCGACGCAGAGGAAGACCTCGCGCAGCTGGCAGTGCCCGCACAGCCCGACGCCGCACTTCATGTTGCGCTCCATCGACAGCCGCAGCCGTGACGCCGGCACGCCTCGCTCGGCGAGCGCCGAGGCGGCGTACCGCATCATCACCTCGGGCCCGCAGACGAGGGCGAGCGTGTTCGCCGCGTCGAACCCGCCCCTGGCGACGAGCTGGGTCACGAGGCCGACCCGGCCGCGCCAGGCGTGCTGCCCGTTGTCGACGGTGACCTGCACGTCGATCCCGTGGTCGGCGGCCCAGCGCCGCAGGTCGTCGCCGAAGAGGATGTCCTCGGGGGTGCGTGCGCCGTAGAGCAGGAGCACCCGGCCGAAGGCGGCCCGGGTCGCGCACAGCTCGAGGATCGCCGGCCGAAGGGGGGCCAGGCCGATGCCTCCGGCGACGAACACGACGTCCCCTCCCGCACCGGTCCCGACCTCCCAGCCGGTGCCGAACGGCCCGCGGATGCCGAGCACGTCACCGGGCGAGGCGTGGACGAGGGCATGGGTGACGGCGCCGACGTCGCGGATCGTGTGCTCGAGCAGGTCGGGCCGGGCCGGGTCGCCGCTGATCGAGATGGGGGCCTCCCCCGCGCCGAACGCGTGCATCATCGTGAACTGGCCGGCGGCGAACGGCATCGGCTCGCCGTCGACGGGCTCGAGGACGAGGGTGTAGGTGTCGCGGGTGTCCTGGCGGTGCCGGCGGACGACGAAGGGGCGTGGGAGGAAGGGGTCCTGCGCAGCGGGTGGGGCAGGGACGGCGGACGGGCCGGTGGTCGTCGTCATGCCGGGGTCCCGTAGAGGTCGAGCAGCCGCGTGCGCGCCGAGTGCAGCCGGGTCGCCATGACCGTGACGACGCGCTGGAGCAGGGCGTACCCGACCGCGGGGTCGGTCTCGCCCTTGGCCCGCAGGCAGGCCCCGTCGAACGCGATGGCGCTCGTCTGCTCGGTGGCGCGGGCGTCGTAGCGCCACCGGTGCGGCGGCACGAGCCAGGACCAGCCGACGACGTCGTCGTCGTGGGCGGTGTCGACGACGACCGAGGGGCCGCCCGGCGCGTGCACCTCGAGGGTGACCCGGCCGTGCCGGATGACGTAGAAGGCGTCGGCCGGCTCGCCCTCGTGGAAGAGGTGCTCGCCCGGGCGGAAGTGGACGTTGACCGCGCAGCCGGCGACGAGCGTGGCGACCGACTCGTCGAGACCGGTGAAGAACGGGTGGTGGGGCAGGTACTCGGCGATGGTCTGCATGTCCGTTCTCCTACTCGAGCCCGTGCGTGGCCACGGGGGCCGCCGCCGGCGCGGGCGGCGCCGCCGGCGCGGGGGCCGCCGACGTCGCGGGGGCCGCCGACGTCGCGGGCCCGGGCAGGTGCGAGCCGGGCGCCCCGCGCAGGGCCGCGGCCTCGGCGGTGATGTCGATGGCGGCCGGGCACCACGTGACGCAGCGGCCGCACCCGACGCAGCCCGACGAGCCGAACTGGTCGTGCCAGGCGGCCAGCTTGTGCGTCATCCACTGGCGGTAGCGCGACCTCGGCGACTCGCGCACGACACCACCATGGATGTACGAGAAGTCCGCGTCGAAGCACGAGTCCCACACCCGGTGCCGCTCCGCCTCGTGCCCGGTGAGGTCGGAGGCGTCCTCGACGGTGGTGCAGAAGCACGTCGGGCACACCATCGTGCAGTTGGTGCACGACAGGCAGCGGCTGGCCACGTCGTCCCACCGGGGGCTGTCGACGTTCGCGTAGAGCAGCTCCTTGAGCCCGTCGGTGTCGAGGCGCCGCCCCATCCTCCGGCTCGCCAGGGCGGTGACCTGCGCCGCGGCATCCACCTCGTCGGCCGTCGCCTCCCGGGCGCCGACCTCGTCGAGGAGCTCCGCGCCGCGGGTGCTGCCGACCTCGACGACGAATCGGTGGCCGCCGTCGAGCAGCTCGGTGAGGGACAGGTCGAAGGGCGCACCTCGGCCGGCCTCGGGCCGCGGGCCGGTGCCCATCGACACGCAGAAGCACGTGCCCCCCGGGTCGGAGCACGCGACCGCGACGACGAAGGCATCGGCGCGGCGGCGCCCGTAGTGGGTGTCGACCGTGCGCCGCCCGCTGAGCACCGTGTCGTGGATGCCGAGCGCGGCGAGGTCGCACGAGCGCACGCCGAGGAGCGCGTAGGGGCCGTCGGGCTCGGGAGGTGCCGCGACGGCATCCCGCTCGGCGCCGACCTCGAAGGCGTGCCCGTCCGCCGTGCGCCTACCCCGCCACAGCAGCTCGTCGGCGGGGAAGAAGACGGGCTTGGCGGACTGCGCGCCCGCGGCGAAGCCGAAGAACGCCTCGTCGTCGCGGCGCCGCAGTCGGTACGAGGCGGGCTGCTGCTCGTCGCCCCACCCGCGGGGCAGGTCGTCGACGCCACTGATGGGGGCGTTGGCGATCGCGCCGCCGCGCACCGTCGGGCCGATGACGGTGAACCCCCGGGCCGTGAGGCCGTCGACCAGCGCCTGCAGGCCGTCGACGTCGATCAGCCGCGTCAGCACCATGACGCCTCCCGGCGCTCAGTGATCGCGAGTCCTCACCGATCACTGTAGGACCGCCGCGGGGCGCCGCGACACGGATGTGGTGGGGTTCTCCCCGGTCGAACGAGCCCCCGGGCGTGCGCGCCCGGTTAGGTTCGGTGCATGTTCATCGAGACGACGCACGAGGATGCCGCCGAGGGCCCCCTCGCGCAGTGGTACGGCTCCCAGCGCGCGAGCTGGGGCTTCCTCCCCGACTACGCGCGGTGCTTCGCGACGCGCCCCGAGGTCGCGCAGGCCTGGACGACGCTCAACCTGGCGATCCGCGAGGGCATGGACCGGCGGCGGTTCGAGATCGCGACGATCGCGGCCGCCCGGGCCCGGCGCTCGACGTACTGCACCGTCGCGCACGCGTCGTTCCTGCGCGACGTGTGCGGCGACGAGGAGGGCGTGCGCGCGCTCGCCGAGGCACCCGACGGCAGCACGCTCGGCGCGCAGGATGCCGCGGTCGTCGCCTTCGCGACGAAGCTCGCCGTCGACGCGGCCTCCGTCGAGCAGCACGACGTCGACGCGCTGCGGGCCGCTGGCCTGAGCGACGCGGACGTCGCCGACGTCGTGCTCGCCGTCGCGGCGCGGGCGTTCTTCACGACGGTCCTCGACGGGCTCGGGGCCCGGCTCGACGCGGCGACGGCGGCGACCTTCGAACCCGACGTCCTCGCGGCGATGGTCGTCGGCCGGCCCGTCGGCGACCACTGACCGTCCGGCAGGCCTGGGGCGCTCGCGGCCGTCGAGCACGCGACGCGCCGGGCGGCGGTCGGCGCCGATCACCGTGACGAGCAAAGCCCTTCCGGCGGCATCGCGTTGCTAGCGTCGGGCGGTGGCGCCGCACGCCTCGCTGCCGTGGCGCCGTCAGCCTCTGGAAGGGACGCGACCATGCCACGAGCCGCAACGGCATCCCCAGCCGAGCTCGTGCTCGTCCGGCACGCCGAGAGCGTCGGCAACCTCGCCGCGACGGCCGCGAGCGAGAAGGGCCTGGCCCGCCTCGAGCTGCCCTACCGCGACCCCGACACACCGCTGTCCGACAACGGCGTCGCCCAGGCCGAGGCGCTCGGCCGGCACCTCGCGGGCAGGCCGGCCGACGCTCGCCCCGAGGTCGTCCTGGGGTCGCCGTACGTGCGCGCGGCGACGACGATGTCGCTCGCCCTCCGGTCGTGGCCGGAGGCGCCCGTGCCGGTGCACGACGAGCGGCTGCGCGAGCGCGACCTCGGCCTCTTCGACGGCTTCACGGGGCAGGGCATCAAGGACACCTTTCCGGAGGAGGCCGAGCGCCGCGCCGCGATGGGCAAGTTCTACTACCGCCCACCCGGCGGCGAGAGCTGGACCGACGTCGTGCTGCGGGTGCGCAGCCTGCTCACGGACGTGCGCACCGAGCACGCCGACCGGAGGGTGTGGGTGTTCACCCACCAGGCCGTCATCATGGCGTTCCGCTACCTGCTCGAGTCGCTCGGCGAGGAGGAGCTGCTCCGCATCGACGGCGACACCCCGCTCGGCAACTGCTCCGTCACGGTGTACCGGCCGGATGCCGAGGCGCTGCGGCTCGTCGCCTACGGCGAGATGGCACACCTCGAGCCGTCCGGCGCCGAGGAGACCCACGAGGAGCCGCACGCGCCCAGCGACCCGGGTCCGGGCCGTGGCTGACCGGTCGGCCGGGGCGTGTACCGAGGTCACCGCGGACCTCCTGCGCGGGTGGCCGCTGCCCGACCCCGGTGGCGACAAGGAGGCCAAGGGGCGGCTGCTCGTCGTCGGCGGGAGCGTGCGCAACCCCGGCGCCGTCGTCCTCGCCGCCGAGGCGGCGCTGCGCGCGGGGGCGGGCAAGGTGCAGGTCGTCACCGCCGCGGAGACGGCGGTGCACGTCGCGACGGTCGTGCCCGAGTGCCTCGTCGTGGGGGTCGAGACCGCCGCCGGTGAGCTGTCACCGGCCGGCGCCGGCCGCGTCCTCGAGCTCGCGGACGCGGCGGATGCCGTGCTCGCCGGACCGGGGGTCGGCGCACCGTCCGCGGCCGTCGCCCTCCTCGAGGCGGTCGTGCCGCACCTCCGCACGGCGCTCGTGCTCGACGCGCTCGGGACCGCGTACGTGACCGCCCACCCCGACGGCCTGGCCCACCTCGAGGGCCGCGTCCTCGTGACTCCGAACGTCGTCGAGCTGGCCCAGGTGCTCGGTGAGGACGAGCCTGCGGTGGCTCGCGACCCCGTGCGCGCCGCCCGCCGGGCCGCCGAGCGCACGGCGGCCACGGTGCTCGCCGGCACCGACGAGTCGTACGTCGTCGAGCCCGACGGCGTCGCCCGGCGCGTCACGGCCGGCACGCCGGGCCTGGCGGTGGCCGGGTCCGGTGACGTCAAGGCGGGCATCGTGGCGGCCCTGATGGCGCGTGGCGCCGAGCCCGCTCGGGCCGCGGCGTGGGGTGCCTGGGCGCACGGCCGTGCAGGTGAGTACCTGGCGAGCACGATGGGCCCGGTCGGCTTCCTCGCCCGGGAGGTCTCGGCCCGCGTCCCGGCCGAGCTCGCCCTGGCGCGCCCGGGCGGCTGACCGGAGGACCTCCGCCCCGGCCGAGCTCGCTCGGACCCGGCACTGGACCGGGCTCAGGTGCGCCCACCGACAGGCAGTGCGCCCCGACGGCCGAGGGCCCCGTGCTCAGCCCGACCGCTCGCACCGGCGACTGCCTGTCGGTGGAAACGCCGTCGCCCGAGCCCCACGACCGCTCGTGGCCGCACCCACCGCCCGGAGGCGCCTCGTCAGTCGAAGATCGGCAGGGTGAGGGCGTGCCACGTGATGGGCCCGACCCTGCCGTCGACGGGTGGCGAGAACATCTGCTGGAACTCGCGCACCGCCGCCTCGGTGAGCGGGCCGAAGGAGCCGTCGACCGTGAGGTCACCGGGCACGAGGGTCTGCACCGCCTTGACCGCGTCGCCGTGGTCGCCCGGCCGCACCGGGACGACGAGCGAGGGCCAGTCGAGCTGGCCGAGGGTCGTGCTGATGTCGCTCGCCCGCAGAGTCTGCTGAAACGCCTGCACGGCTGCGCCGCTCGCCGGACCGAAGCTGCCGTCGGCGGCGATCGCGGCACCCTGGGCCCGCAGGAGGTACTGGGCCGCGAGCACCCGCCAGTTCGTGTCCTGGGTGGCGCCGCGCCTGACGAGCGGCCACGGTCGTGGCCCCGGGCTCAGCGTGCTGAGGAAGGACCACGTCTGCGGACCGGCGATGCCGTCGACCCCCAGCCCCCACGACCGCTGGAACTCCTCGACCCGGGCCGTCGTGGCCGGCCCGTACGACCCGTCGACGACCAGGGGGTCGACGTCGGGGGACGGGACGAGACCGAACTGCTGGACGGCGCGGACGGCATCCCCGGTCGAACCGGCCCGGGTCGGGACGACGAGCCGGGGCCAGGTCCGCGGTCCGACGACACCGTCCCCCGGCAGCCCCTCGGCGGACTGGAAGGCGGTCACCGCCGCCCGGGTGGCCGGACCGTAGGACCCGTCCGCCGCCACGGCGTGGCCGCGTGAGCGCAGGAGGTACTGGATGCCGGCCACCGCCGACGACTCGGCGCCCGCTCCGACCGTCCTCCAGGGCGTGGTGTTCATGGCGTGCTCCTCGCTCGTCGACCCCGCCGGCGCGGGTCTCCTCGGACAAGAGTGCTCCTCCCGGCCTCCTGATACACCCCGTGCCGATCCACCTCGTGCCGCTCGACCCGCGACGTGGCTGCCCGCCGCGGACGATGGGCGACCCCACCCACGGCTCGGATCTCCCTACCTCAAGTGCGGAAGTGGCCGCTGCAGCAACCACTTCCGCACTCGCGGCGGGATCGCGTGGGCCACGGAGGCGGCGCAAGTTACCCGCGGGTTGGAGAATCTGTGGCGAAGGTGACGCCGCCCCGGCCACTCTGGGGAGGCGAGCAGGCGGTCGACGAGCGTAACGTCGGGGTCCAAGAGCACACCCGCAGGGCGGCTCAGCCGCCCCGCTTCCCGGCAGCGAAGGCAGTCACGGATGAAGATCGTCGTCCTCGTCAAGCACGTTCCCGAACCGAGCGCCGTGTGGGCGTTCGCCGCGGACCACACCCTCGACCGGAGCGGGGTGCCCGGCCGGCTGTCCGAGCTCGACGAGTACGCCGTCGAGCAGGCGGTGCGCCTCGTCGAGGGCGGCCTCGACGCCGAGATCACCTACCTCACCGTCGGCCCCGAGCCCGCGCGGGACGGGCTGCTCAAGGCGCTCGCGATCGGCGGCGACAGGGGCGTGCACGTGCTCGACCCCGCCATCCACGGCTCCGACGCCCTGGCCACCTCCCTCGTGCTCGCCAAGGCGCTCGAGCACCTCGGGTTCGACCTCGTGCTCGCGGGGATGGCCTCGACGGACGCCGAGATGTCGGTCGTCCCCTCGATGGTGGCCGCGCGCCTCGACGTCAACCAGGCCACCTTCGCCGGAGCCCTGTCGGTCGAGGGTGGCACCGTCACCATCACCCGCGAGGGCGACACCGCGACCGAGCAGGTGAGCACCGACCTGCCCGCCGTCGTGTCGATCACCGACCAGACCGACGAGGCCCGCTACCCCGCCTTCCGGGCCATCATGATGGCGAAGAAGAAGCCGGTCGAGACCCTCACGCTCGCGGACCTCGGCGTGGATGCCGCCTCGGTCGGCCTCGCGGCGGCCGCCACCCGCGTCGTCGACGTGGCGCCGGCACCCCCACGAGCGGCAGGCTCGGTCGTCGTCGACGACGGCACCGGAGCGGCCCAGCTCGCCGACTTCCTCGTGTCCCGCGGCGCTCTCTGACCATGCGCCGCACCGCGACCGGGCCGACCCCGGCACCATCCCCGTGGCCGGCAGCGACGACCGCCGCCGTTCCCGTGCCCACCCACCCGTAGGAGTCCACCGTGTCCGAGATCCTCGTCCTCGCCGAGCTCACCCCCACCGGGGTCCGCAAGGCGACCCTCGAGCTGCTCACCCTCGCGCGCCGGCTCGGCGAGCCGGCCGCCCTCGTCTGCGGCGAGGCGACCGACGAGGTCGTCGCCGCGCTCGGGGAGTTCGGCGCGACGAAGGTCTACGCCGTCCCCGCGCCGGAGGTCGCGCAGTTCCTCTCCCTGCCCAAGGCCGAGGCCGTGCTCGCGGTCACCGCCAGGTCGGAGCCGGCCGCCGTGCTCGTGACCTCCGGCCCCGAGGGCAAGGACGTCGCCGCCCGCGTCGCCGTGCGGCTCGACAGCGGACTCGTCACGGATGCCGTCGACGTCGTCGTCGACGGGGGCGTCGTCACGACGACGCAGTCGGTCGTCGCGGGCGCCTTCCACGTGCGCAGCCAGGTGGTGCGCGGCACCCCGGTCATCACGGTCATGCCGAACGCCGTCACCGCCGAGGCCGCACCGGTGCAGCCGAGGGTCGAGGCCGTCGAGGTCGAGTTCAGCGAGCGGGCCAAGGGCGCCGCGGTCACGAGCCGCACGCCGAAGGCCTCGAGCGCCCGCCCCGACCTGGCCGACGCCTCCGTCATCGTCGCCGGCGGTCGCGGCATCGGCTCCGAGGCCGGGCTCGGTGTCATCGAGGCCCTGGCCGACGCCCTCGGTGGAGCCGTCGGCGTCACCCGCGCGGTGAGCGACCTGCACTGGGCTCCCCACGACCTCCAGATCGGCCAGACCGGCAAGACCGTCGCCCCCGCGCTGTACGTCGCCGCGGGCGTGTCCGGGGCGATCCAGCACCGGGCCGGGATGCAGTCGAGCAAGACCATCGTCGCCGTGAACAAGGACCCCAAGGCCCCCATCTTCGCGATCGCCGACTTCGGCGTCGTCGGCGACCTGCACACCGTCCTGCCCGCACTCGTCGACGAGGTCGGCAAGCGCCGGGGCTGAAGCAACCCCCCGCCCGGGGGGAAACGCAAAGGAGCGTGATCGATGGCGACCGTCAAGCTGGTCCTCGGCTTGGGCATGACGATCGTGCTCCTCGGCATCGCAGGCGCCCGCCTGCTCTACCTCTACCGCGTCGGACGGTCCGCGCAGCCGATCGAGCCGGGGCGGGTCGGCCGCACCGGCGACATCGCCCGCGCCGAGGTCGTCGAGGTCGCCGCCCAGCGCAAGCTGCTGCGGTGGACCGCGCCCGGGCTGGCGCACCTCGCCGTCTTCTGGGGTTTCATCGTCCTCGTCCTCACCATCGTCGAGGGGTTCGGCGCCCTCTTCTCACCGACGTTCCACATCCCCGTCATCGGCACCTGGCCCGCCCTCGGCTTCATCGAGGACCTCTTCGCGGTCCTGTGCCTGCTCGCCGTCGTCGCGTTCACGGTCATCCGGCTGCGCGAGTCGCCCAGGGAGCACGGTCGCTCCTCACGGTTCTTCGGGTCGCACCTCGGGGTCGCGTGGTTCACCCTCTTCATGATCGTCAACGTCGTCTGGACGCTGCTGCTCGCCCGTGGCGCGCAGATCAACGTCCAGGACGTCGACGGCACCGACAACCTGCCGTTCCTCGAGGGAGCCTTCGTCTCGCAGTGGATCGCCTCCCTCCTCGAGCCGCTCGGCGAGACCGCCAACGAGGTCATCGAGACGGTCGCCCTCCTCCTCGCCCTCGGCGTCCTCCTCGGGTTCACGGTCTTCGTCACGTACAGCAAGCACCTCCACATCCTGCTCTCGCTGCCGAACGTCGCCCTCGCTCGCCGCCCACGGGCGCTCGGGGCGCTCCTGCCGGTGTACTCGGGCGGGACGGCCGTCGACTTCGAGGACCCGGGCGAGGACGACCTCATGGGGGTCGGGAAGGTCGAGGACTTCACCTGGAAGGGCCTGCTCGACTTCGGGACCTGCACCGAGTGCGGCCGCTGCCAGAGCCAGTGCCCGGCGTGGAACACCGGGAAGCCGCTCTCGCCCAAGCTGCTCATCATGACCCTGCGCGACCACGCGCTCGCCAAGGGCCCGTGGCTCACGGCGGCCGAGGAGGCGCGGGCGGGGCTCGACGACGAGCTACAGGCCCTCGCCTCGGTCCCGCTCGTCGGGGAGACGGGCTACGCCACGGAGTCACCGCTCGCCGCCTACACGCCGCACGGCCCGGATGCCGTCATCGACCAGGACGTGCTGTGGTCGTGCACGACGTGCGGTGCCTGCGTCGAGCAGTGCCCCGTCGACATCGAGCACGTCGACCACATCGTCGACATGCGGCGCTACCAGGTGCTCATGGAGTCGGCCTTCCCCGAGGAGGCCGGCATCATGCTCACGAACCTCGAGCACGCCGCCGACCCCTGGGGCCGGGGCGTGGCCCAGCGCCTCCAGTGGACCGAGCCGCTCGACTTCGACGTCCGGGTGCTCGGCGACGACGGCGGGACGACGATCCCCGACGACGTCGAGTACCTCTACTGGGTCGGGTGCGCCGGAGCCCTCGACGAGGGCGCGCAGCGCACCGCCCGGGCCGTCGCCACGCTGCTCCACGAGGCCGGGGTCGAGTTCATGGTGCTCGGCGACGCCGAGTCCTGCACCGGTGACCCGGCCCGCCGGATGGGCCACGAGTACCTGTTCCAGATGCTCGCGACCCAGAACGTCGAGGTGCTCAACGAGGCCGGCGCGAAGCGGATCGTCGTCACCTGCGCCCACTGCTTCAACACGCTGCGCAACGAGTACCCCCAGGTGGGCGGGCACTACGAGGTCGTCCACCACACGACCCTGCTCTCCCGGCTCGTCGCGGAGCGGCGGCTCGTCCCCGTCGCCCCCGTGGCCAGGTCGGTGACCTACCACGACCCGTGCTACCTCGGGCGGCACAACCGCGTGTTCAGCGCCCCACGGGAGGTGCTCGGGTCCGTCCCCGGCCTCACCCTCACCGAGATGCCGCGCACCCGGGAGCGCTCGTTCTGCTGCGGTGCGGGCGGCGCCCGCATGTGGATGGACGAGGACCTCGGCACCCGGATCAACCTCGACCGCACGGACGAGGCGCTGGCCCTGTCGCCCGACCTCGTCGCCGCCGCGTGCCCCTTCTGCGTCACCATGCTCGGCGACGGCATCGCCCAGCGGCGGATCGAGGGCACGGCCGGCGACGGCGTCGAGGCCGTCGACATCGCCGAGGTGCTCCTGCGCTCGGTCCGCCCCGACCTCGACGAGTCCCCGTCGGCGCCCGCCGACTCCACCCCCGCACCCACGCCACCCCAGTGAGGACCAGATGACCGACACCGCCACGACCGCCCCCGAGTCCGGCCACTTCGGCGGCGCCGGGCTCGACCTGCCGACGCTCACCCTCATGCTCGAGGCGCTCGGCGACTTCGTCGACGCCTCCCTCTCCCCCGACCTCCAGCTCGAGCTCGACCACGAGGACCGCTGCCCCGAGGACATCGTGCGGGCGATGTCGGACCCCATGACGCTCGGCGTCCAGCTCGTCTTCATCCCCGAGCAGTACGGCGGCATGGACGGCGGGGCGTTCGACTCCTACCGGGTGTGCGAGGCGATGGCCCGCAAGGACATCGGGCTCGCGACGGCGGTCTTCGCGACCTTCCTGGGCTCCGACCCGATCGTCGTCGGGGCCACGGAGGAGCAGAAGAAGGAGTGGCTCGGCGCCATCGCCGAGCAGGGCGTCGTCTTCGCGTACGGCGCGACCGAACCGGATGCCGGGTCCGACCTCGGCGCGATGACGACGACCGCGACGCCGGTCACCGATGCCGACGGCACGGTGACGGCCTACCGGATCAACGGACGCAAGCAGTGGATCTCGAACGGCTCCATCGCCGACTACTGCACGATCCTCGCGGCGACCCCCGAGGGGCCGACCTGGTTCGTCGTCGCGAAGGACACCCCGGGCTTCACCGGCGGCCCGCCCGAGGACAAGCACGGCATCCGGCTGTCGAACACGGCCTCGCTGTTCCTCGACGACGTCGAGGTGCCCGCCGGGAACCTCGTCGGCACGCGGGGCGGGCTCGGGCTCGTCCAGGCCCAGCAGGTCTTCGGCTACACCCGCCTCATGGTCGCGGCCTTCGGCCTCGGTGGCGGCTGGGAGGCCCTCGACCGCGCCATCGCGTACTCGCAGCAGCGCGAGCAGGGCGGTGGCCCGCTCAGCGAGAAGCAGGGCTTCACGCACAAGCTCATCGTCCCGCACGCCGTGCGCCTCGAGGCGGCCCGCGCCTTCATGGAGGACACCGCCGACCGACTCGACCGCGGCCTCGGGGACAACGGGGCGATGAACACCGAGGGCGCCATCGCGAAGTACATGGCGACCGAGGCCGGCAACGCCGCCGCCGACGCCGCGATCCAGGCGCACGGCGGCTACGGCTTCACCCGCCCCTACGTCGTCGAGAAGATCCGTCGCGACGTGCGGATCACGACGATCTACGAGGGCACCTCCGAGATCATGGAGATGACCATCGCGCGCGACCGGTGGCAGGCCCACCTGAAGTCACGCGGTCGGCACTACCTCGACCTGGCGAGCGAGCTGAACGCACTGCACGCCCGCAACCCGCAGGTCGGTGCGGGTGCGGCGGCCCTCGCGGCCCAGTCCCTCGCCGTCGTCCTCGACTGCTGCCAGGCGGGGCGGCTCACCCGCAACCAGCACCTGCTGTTCCGCATCGGCGAGCTCGTCGCGACGACGGAGACCGCCCTCGTGTTCGCCCGCGAGGCCGACAAGGCGATGGCGGGCGCTCGGTTCGAGAAGTCGCCCACCCGCTTCGACGGCGAGGCCGTCGCCGCGATGTCCCGGGTCTTCGCCCGCGAGGCGGCGCAGCACGTGGCCGTCGACGGCACCCGCTGGGTCGCCGGCGCGCTGGAACCGGACAGCCCCGTGCTCGCCCGGCTGACCGGCATCCCGACCGATGCCATCCGGGCGGCGCAGGCCGGCCTCGTCGCCGACATGGACCGCGTCTCCGACGTGCTCTACGGGCGCTCCCCGGCCTGACCGCCCCCTCGACCACACCCTCACCACCACCACACCCAGCACACCACCGATTCGGGACACGACCATGACGCACCATGACACCCACCCCGTCGCCATCGTCGGCATGTCGGCGATCATGCCTGACGCGCCCAGCGCAGAAGCGTTCTGGCACAACGTCTCCGGAGGGAAGTACTCGATCTCACCGACGCCGGCCGACCGCTGGGACCAGGCCCTGTACCACAGCGAGGACCGCAGCGCCCCGGACAAGACGTACAGCGTCATCGGCGGGTGGGTCCGCGAGTTCGACTGGGACCCCATCGCGTGGCGCCTGCCGGTGCCCCCGAAGGTCGCCGCCCAGATGGACGAGGGGCAGCGCTGGGCGATCTCGGCCGCGCGGGCGGCGCTCACCGACGCCGGGTGGCCGGCGTGGCCGGTCGACAGCGACCGGGTGGCGGTCATCCTGGGCAACGCCATCGGCGGCGAGAAGCACTACACCTCGAGCATGCGGATCCGGCTGCCGGAGATGCTCCGCCGGCTCGAGGAGTCGGCCACCCTCGCGACCCTGGCACCGGAGACGCGTGAGCGGATCGTCGAGGAGACCCGACGCGGCTACCTCGACGGCACCTTCGAGATCACCGAGGACACGATGCCCGGTGAGCTGGCCAACGTCATCGCCGGTCGGGTCGCGAACCTGTTCAACCTGCGAGGGATGAACTACACGACGGATGCCGCGTGCGCGTCCGGGCTGGCCGCGCTCAACTCCGCCGTCACGGGCCTCCTCGACCACCAGTTCGACGCCGTCGTCACCGGCGGCATCGACCGGAACATGGGCGTGGACGCCTTCGTGAAGTTCTGCAAGATCGGTGCGCTGTCGGCCACCGGGACGCGCCCCTTCGACGCCGGCGCCGACGGCTTCGTCATGGGTGAGGGCGCCGCGCTCTTCGTGCTCAAGCGGCTCGAGGACGCCGAGCGCGACGGGGACCGGGTGTACGCCGTCATCCTCGGCATCGGCGGCTCGTCCGACGGCAAGGGCAAGGGCATCACCGCCCCGAACCCCGTGGGCCAGCGGCTCGCCGTCGAGCGCGCGTGGGAGCGCGCCGGGGCCGACCCGGCCACCGCGGGGGCGGTCGAGGCCCATGGCACGTCCACCCGGGTGGGCGACGCGTCCGAGCTCACCAGCCTCACCGACGTCTTCGGCGCCGCCGGGGCGGCTGCGCGCTCCATCGCCCTCGGCTCGGTGAAGTCGAACATCGGGCACCTCAAGGCCGCGGCGGGCTCCGCGGGGCTGTTCAAGATGGTGCGCTCGCTCCACGAGAAGCAGCTCGCGCCGAGCCTGCACTTCGAGAACCCCAACCCCAACGTCGACTGGGACACCGTCCCGTTCGCCGTCAACACCCACCTGCGTCCCTGGCAGGCACCCACGAACGACGTCCGGCGGGGCGGGGTCAGCGCGTTCGGGTTCGGCGGCACGAACTTCCACGTCGTCGTCGAGGAGCACGTCCCCGGCCGGCACCGCCCACCGGCGCGCAGCTTCGCGTCCGCAGGGATCGGCAGCAGCACGGCCGCTCCCCCTGTCGCCGCTCCCGCCTCCGCCGCGACGGCGGCTCCGGCCAAGGCTCCGCTGCGCGGCGCCCTCGTGCTCGGCGGCCGCGACGACGCCGACCTCGCCGCCCAGGTCCAGGCGGCCCTGGCCCAGGCCCGCGCCGGTGTCACACCGCCGCGCGTCGCGCCCGACCCGGCGCTGGCGACGGCGGCCGTCCGCGCGGCGGTCGACCACACCGACGCGGCCGACCTCGCGCCCAAGCTGGAGCGACTGGCGACGGCCCTCGCGTCCGGCAACGCCGGTGCGTTCCGGTTGCTGCGCCAGCAGGGCGTCTTCGTCGGGCGCGGTCCGGCGCCGCGCGTCGCGTTCCTCTACACCGGGCAGGGGTCCCAGTACGTCAACATGCTCAAGTCCCTCGCCGCGCAGGAGCCCGTCGTCAGGTCGACCTTCGACGAGGCGGACCGGGTGATGACCCCCCTCCTCGGGAGGCCGTTGACCTCCTTCGTCTTCATCGACGGCGACGACCCCGCCGCCGTGAAGACCCTCAACCAGCAGCTCATGCAGACCGAGATCACCCAGCCGGCGGTGCTCGCCACCGACATCGCGCTCACCCGGCTCCTCGCCGCCTACGGCGTCCAGCCCGACATGGTCATGGGCCACAGCCTCGGGGAGTACGGCGCCCTCGTCGCCGCCGGAGCGCTCACCCTCGACAGCGCCCTCGAGGCGGTCAGTGCCCGTGGCCGCGAGATGACCAAGGTCTCCGTCGCCGACAACGGCGCGATGGCCGCGGTGTTCGCCCCGATGGCCGACATCCAGCGCATCGTCGACGCGGCCGACGGCTACGTCGTCGTCGCGAACCTCAACAGCACGAGCCAGGCCGTCGTCGGCGGCGCCACGGATGCCGTCGAGCGGATCATCGAGCGCTTCACCGCCGAGGGGTTCACCGCCACACGCATCCCGGTCAGCCACGCGTTCCACACCTCGATCGTCGCGCCCGCGTCCGGCCCGTTCGTCGACGCGCTGCGCCGGCTCGACCTCCGACCGCCGACCACCCCCGTCGTCGCCAACGTCACCGGCGAGTTCTACCCGGCGGACGCGACGACCGAGACGGTGCTGGACTACGCCGGGCGCCAGATCGCCTCCCCCGTGCAGTTCGTCAAGGGGCTCCAGACGCTGTACTCCGCCGGCGCGCGGGTCTTCGTCGAGGTGGGGCCGAAGAAGGCCCTGCACGGCTTCGTCGAGGACGTCCTCGGCTCCGAGCACGACGACGTCGTCGCGCTCTTCACCAACCACCCGAAGGTCGGAGACGACGTGGCGTTCAACCAGGCCCTGTGCGGTCTCTACGCGGCCGGCATCGGCCTCGACCGGCACGCCACCCCCGAGGTCCCCGTCGGGTCGACCGCCCCCGCGACACCAGCACCAGCGGTACCTGCGGCCCCCGAGGCCCCCGCGACGACCGGCGGGCCGGCGGCGTCCACGGCACCCGGCGCCGTGGCGTCGACCGCCACGCACGGTGCGGCGACGGCCGCGCCGGCGGACGACACGATCCGCGAGCTGGGGCTGCTCTTCGCCGACGTCCTCGAGAAGGGCATGCACCTGTACGCCGGGACGGGCGCGACGGAGCAGTCGCCCGGGTCCGCCGCCACGACGACGAAGACGGCCCCGGCTCACCCCACCACCCCGTCCCCTGCCGTCGAGCCGGTCGTCATCACCGGCGCCGCCCTCGGGCTGCCCGGGACGGAGCAGACCTTCGCCGACGACAACGTCGCCCGGATCCTCGCGGGCCAGAACTTCATCAGCGTGCTCGACGAGGACGCCCGCCACCGGATGGTCGACATGCGGATCACCCGGCTCGTCAAGGACGCGAAGACCGGCGGCGGCAGCTTCGCGACGATCGACGACCCCCAGGACGTCATCAAGCTCGCCGGGGTGCACGCCCCCCTCGACGTCGTCGAGCAGTTCGGCGTCGACAAGGCTCGCGACGAGGCCCTCGACACGACGACCCGGTTGGCGATCGGGGCGGGCTTCGACGCGCTGCGCGACGCCGGCATCCCGCTCGTCATGAGCTACAAGACGACGACCCTCGGCACCCAGCTGCCCGACCGCTGGGGGCTCCCCGAGGCCCTGCGCGACGAGACCGGGGTCATCTTCGCCTCGGCCTTCCCCGGCTACGACCGGTTCGCCGAGGCCGTCGAGGGCTACGCACTCGACCGCGGGCGCCGGGAGGGCCTCCTGGCCGTCGAGGGCCTGCGCGCCCGGATGGCCGAGGACGACCCGGCCCGCGCCGAGGTCGACGCGCTCGCCACCGAGCTCCGCGAGAACCTCGAGCGCGACGGCGGCTACCGGTTCGACCGTCGCTTCCTCTTCCGGGCACTGTCGATGGGCCACTCGCAGTTCGCCGAGATCATCGGGGCGCGCGGCCCGAACACGCAGGTCAACGCCGCGTGCGCGAGCACGACCCAGGCCATCTCGCTCGCCGAGGACTGGATCCGCGCCGGCCGCTGCCGCCGCGTCGTCGTGGTCTCGGCCGACGACGCCACCGGGGAGCACCTGCTGCCGTGGGTCACCGCCGGCTTCCTCGCCTCCGGCGCGGCCGCCACCGACGAGCGCGTCGAGGATGCCGCGACGCCGTTCGACCGGCGTCGGCACGGGATGGTCGTCGGCGCGGGCGCGGCAGCCGTCGTCGTCGAGTCCGCTGAGGCCGCGCGGGAGCGGGGGATCCAGCCGATCGCCGAGGCGCTCGCCACGATCACCGCGAACAGCGCCTTCCACGGCTCGCGCCTCGACGTGCAGCACATCTGCGACGTCATGGAGGCGCTCGTCCGCGAGGCCGAGGGCCGCGGTGTCGACCGCCACGAGATCGCGCCACGCACGATGTTCGTCTCGCACGAGACCTACACCCCGGCTCGCGGCGGCAGCGCCGCCGCCGAGATCAACGCCCTCCGCCGGGTCTTCGGCCCGGCGGCCGGCGAGATCGTCATCACGAACACCAAGGGCTTCACGGGACACGCGATGGGCGCGGGCGTCGAGGACGTCGTCGCGCTCAAGGCGCTCGAGACCGGCATCGTCCCGCCCGTCCCCAACTACCGTGAGGCCGACCCCGACCTCGGCACGCTCAACCTGTCCACCGGCGGGCAGTACCCCGTCGAGTACGCCCTGCGCCTCGCCGCGGGGTTCGGGTCCCAGGTCGCGATGTCGCTCGTGCGGTGGACCCCCGTGCCCGACGGGCGCCGCCGGGCGCCCGACGAGCTCGGCTACGCCTACCGCGTCGTCGACCACGACGCGTGGCAGGGCTGGCTCGACCGGCTCTCCGGGCACCCCGAAAGCCGGCTCGAGGTCGACCACCGGCGGCTGCGCGTCACCGACACCGGCCCCGCGACCATCCCGGTCGCCAGGTCGGGACACGTCCCGGTGCCGTACGCCGACCGGCTGGCCCCGACCCGTGGGTTCACCACGACCCCGGGCGCCCGGACGGCCTCCGCCCCCGCGCCGCAGGTCACCGGCGCCGCTCCGGTCCCGCAGGCGCCCGCGACGGTTCCCGCGGCCTCCGCGGCGCCGTCGGCACCACCGATGGCGCCTGCCGCGCCGGCGGCACCGCCCGCGCCGGCGGCACCCGCGACGCAGCCCTCGGCCGCAGCATCGGCCCCGACGGCGGACTCGGTGCTCGAGACCGTCACCGGCATCGTCGCCGAGATGACCGGCTACCCGGCCGACCTGCTCGACCCGGACCTCGACCTCGAGGCCGACCTCGGCGTCGACACCGTCAAGCAGGCCGAGGTCTTCGCCGCCGTGCGCGCGCGGTGGGACCTCGAGCGCGACGACAACCTGCGGCTGCGGGACTTCCCGACGCTCAACCACGTCGCCGGGTGGGTCCGGGGCAGGCTCGGCGTCGACGCCGGCGGCTCCACGGCATCCGCCGCGGCGGTGCTCGCGCCGTCGCCGCGGCCCTTCGACGAGGGCGCCGAGGTCGTCGCCGACCCGATCCTGGCCACGATCACCCAGATCGTCGCCGAGATGACCGGCTACCCCGCCGACCTGCTCGACCCCGACCTCGACCTCGAGGCCGACCTCGGCGTCGACACCGTCAAGCAGGCCGAGGTCTTCGCCGCCGTGCGCGCCCAGTGGGACCTCGTGAGGGACGACACCCTCCAGCTGCGCGAGTTCCCCACCCTCAACCACGTCGCGGCCTGGGTCCGCGGCCGGCTCGGGGTGGCCGCACCCACCGCAGCCACCGCAGCCACCGCAGCCACGGTCGCTCCGGCCGCCACCCCGGCGGCTGCGCCCGCGGCCGCTCCGGCCATGCCGGCCGGCCAGCCGGCGGGCGACGAGGTCCTCGACACGGTGACGTCGATCGTCGCCGAGATGACCGGCTACCCCGCCGACCTGCTCGACCCCGACCTCGACCTCGAGGCCGACCTCGGCGTCGACACCGTCAAGCAGGCCGAGGTCTTCGCCGCCGTCCGCGCCCGCTGGGACCTCGAGCGCGACGACAGCCTCCAGCTGCGCGAGTTCCCCACCCTCAACCACGTCGCCGCCTGGGTCCGCGGCAAGCTCGGCACCGCCGCACCGGCCGCACCGGCCGCACCGGCGGCACCGGCCGCACCGGCGGCACCGGCCACGTCGGCCGGCCAGCCGGCGGGCGACGAGGTGCTGACCGCGGTGACGTCGATCGTGGCCGAGATGACCGGCTACCCCGCCGACCTGCTCGACCCCGACCTCGACCTCGAGGCCGACCTCGGCGTCGACACCGTCAAGCAGGCCGAGGTCTTCGCCGCCGTCCGCGCCCGCTGGGACCTCGAGCGCGACGACAGCCTCCAGCTGCGCGAGTTCCCCACCCTCAACCACGTCGCCGCCTGGGTCCGCGGCAAGCTCGGCACCGCCGCACCCGCCGCCCCGGCGGCACCGGCGGCACCGGCCGCACCCGCCGCACCGGCCACGTCGGCCGGCCAGCCGGCGGGCGACGAGGTGCTGACCGCGGTGACGTCGATCGTGGCCGAGATGACCGGCTACCCCGCCGACCTGCTCGACCCCGACCTCGACCTCGAGGCCGACCTCGGCGTCGACACCGTCAAGCAGGCCGAGGTCTTCGCCGCCGTCCGCGCCCGCTGGGACCTCGAGCGCGACGACAGCCTCCAGCTGCGCGAGTTCCCCACCCTCAACCACGTCGCCGCCTGGGTCCGCGGCAAGCTCGGCAGCACCGACACCCCCGACGCCGCGTCCGGCACGACGGACGGCCAGGGGGCGCCCGGGGCGGGCGAGCACCACCCCGTCGCCCCCGCCACCGTCACCGGCGACCTCGACGCCGTCGACGCCCTGCCCCGACGCGTCCCCACGCCCTCGCTCCGCCCGCCGGCCGACCGGTGCCTGCCGACCGGCGTGTCCCTCGAGGGCGCCCGCGTCGTCGTCATGCGCGACGAGGGCGGGGTCGGCAACGCCCTCGCCAAGCGGCTCGGCAAGGCCGGCGCGACGACTCTCGTGCTCGACCCCGGCACGTCCACCGACGAGGTCGTCTCGCAGCTCACGGCCTGGACGGCCGAGGGCCCGGTCGACGGCGTCTACTGGCTCGCCGCCCTCGACGACGAGGGTGACGTCACGACCTACGACCTCGCCACCTGGCGCGAGGCGCTGCGCCGCCGGGTCACGGCGCTCCACGCGACGATGCGGCACCTCTGGGCGTCCGACGCCTTCCTCGTGTCGGCCACCCGCCTGGGCGGCTACCACGGCTACACGCCCGCGGGCGCGGCATCCACGCTGGGCGGTGCGGTGACGGGCTTCACGAAGTCGTACAAGAAGGAGCGGCCGGACGCCCTCGTCAAGGCGGTCGACCTGCCGGTGGACCGCCGGACCGCGGCGGTCGCCGACGTGCTCATCGAGGAGACCCTGCTCGACCCCGGCTGCGTCGAGGTCGGCCGGGTCGACGGCCGCCGCTTCGGCATCGCCCTCGTCGAGCAGCCGTTCCCGGCCCGCGCGGCCGGTGACGCCCCGACCGCGGACGGCGGGATGCCGCTGACGTCCGACTCGGTCGTCGTCGTCACCGGTGCCGCCGGCAGCATCGTCGCGGCCATCACCGCCGACCTCGCCCAGGCCTCGGGCGGGTGCTTCCACCTGCTCGACCTCGCCCCGGAGCCGGACCCGGCCGACCCCGACATCGCCGCCTTCCGCACGGACAAGAACGCGCTCAAGGCCACGATCGCGTCCCGGATGAAGGAGCGCGGCGAGAAGCCGACCCCCGTCGCCATCGACCGCGAGCTGGCCCACATCGAGCGCCTCGAGGCCGCGCTCACGGGCGTGGAGGCCGTCGAGGCGGCCGGCGGGACGGCCTACTACTACTCCGTCGACCTCACCGACGCGGAGGCCGTCGGCTCCGTGATGAGCCGCGTGCGCGAACGCAGCGGGCACGTCGACGTGCTCCTGCACGCCGCCGGTGTCGAGATCAGCCGGAGCCTGCCCGACAAGGAGCCCCGCGAGTTCGAGCTCGTCCTCGACGTCAAGGCGACCGGGTGGTTCAACGTCTGGCAGGCCCTGCGCGACACCGACATCGGGGCGGTCGTCGTCTTCTCGTCGGTCGCCGGCCGCTTCGGCAACGCCGGCCAGACCGACTACGCCGCGGCCAACGACCTGCTCTGCAAGACGGTCTCCCACCTGCGGACCAGCCGGCCGACGACCCGGGCCATCGCCCTGGACTGGACGGCCTGGGGCGGCATCGGGATGGCGACCCGCGGCTCCATCCCGAAGATCATGGAGATGGCGGGCGTGCAGATGCTCCCGCCGGAGGCCGGGGTCGCGTGGATCCGGCGCGAGCTGACGTCCTCGGACTTCTCCGGGGAGGTCGTCGTCGCCGGCGCGCTCGGCCTCATGGCGGGCGAGCAGCACGAGCACGGCGGTGTCGCCCCGGGCGCGCTGACCGACGGCGGCTCGTGGGGACCGATGGTCGGTGACGTCACGCTGAGCACGACCGACGGCGTCGTCGCACGGGTGACCCTCGACCCGAGCGAGCAGGCCTTCCTCGACGACCACCGGATCGACGGCACCCCCGTCCTCCCGGGCGTCATGGGGATGGAGGCCTTCGCCGAGGTCGCGGCGGTCGTCGCCCCACCCGGATGCCGGGTCGCGGCGGTCGAGGACGTCTCGTTCCTCGCGCCCGTCAAGTTCTACCGCGACGAGCCACGGACCCTCACCGTCTCGGTCGTGACCGGGCCCGACCCCGACGGGGGTGACGACCTCGTCTCCCGGTGCACCCTGACCGCCGAGCGCTCGCTCCCCGGCCACGACGCCCCGGTGCGCTCGACGCACTTCACCGGCCGGGTGCGCCTCACCACCGCCCCCGCCGAGCAGGAGCGCAGCGGGCTCGACCGCTCTCAGCACGACCCCGCCCTCGAGGCGGAGCAGGTCTACCGGTTCTACTTCCACGGGCCGGCGTACCAGGTCGTCGAGGCGGCCTGGCGCGACGGTGACGGGGCGACGGCACGGCTCCCCGAGTCGCTGCCCGACGACCGCTCACCCGATAGCGCCCCGCTCACCCTCGCGCCACGGCTCGTCGAGCTGTGCTTCCAGACCGCGGGACTCTGGGAGGCGGCCCGCGACGACCGTCTCGCCCTGCCGCTCGGTGTCGCGAGCGCGCGGGTCGTGCTCGACCCGGCCGAGGCCTCGGGGCGCCTCGTGGCCCACGCCGAGGCGTGCGACGGCCGGGTCGACGCCGTCGTCGTCGACGACGACGGGCGGGTCGTGGTCCGGCTCGACGGGTACACGACCGTGCCCCTGACCGCGGTCCCGGACGACGTCCGCGGCGCGCTGCGCACCGCGTTCGGCTCGGAGTCGTCGCAGTGAGGAGCGGGCGCCGGCTGGCCGTCGTCGACCGGGGCGAGCCCGCCGTCCGGGTGCTCACCACCGCGGCGGCGACGACCGACCCGGCCACCGGCGAGCCGCTGCGCACCGTCGCGGTGAGCACGGTGCCCCGCTCCGCCGCCTGGTGGGCGCGCGAGGCCGGCGAGACGCTCGTCGTCGACACGCACGAGGGCGACGTCGTTCCCGCGGGCGAGCTCGGCGCCACCCTCGTCGCGGCGGGTGCCGACGCGGTGTGGCTCGGGCTCGTGCCGTGCGCCGACCGGGCCCAGCTCGCCGAGGAGTGCGAGCGGGCCGGCATCCTCGTCATCGGCCCGGACGCGACGACGATCCGCTCCTTCTGCGACCCCGCCCGCCTGGCCGCGCTCGGCTCGGCCGCCGGCGTCCCCGTCCACGGGGGCGGCACGTTCCCCGAGCAGGCCCGACGCCTCGAGGTCGACGTCCTGCGCGACGCCGCCGGGACGGTCTGGGCCCTCGGCCTGCGCGAGGTGACCGTCCTGCGGGACACCTGGGCCATCCTGAGCGAGCTGCCCGCGACGGGGATCCCCGACGCGACGGTGGACGCGATGGAGGCGGCGGCCCGGGCGCTCGTCGAGCACGCCGGGTACCGGGGCAGTGCCCTCGTGCACTTCGCGCTGGGGCCCGACGGCTCCTTCGCGGTGACGAGCGTCGACACCGACGGGCGGGCCACCCACACCGGCGTGGAGGAGCGCACGGGCGCCGGCATCCTCGGCATCCGCCTGCGGGTCGCGCTCGGCGAGGCCCTGCCCCCCACCCCGCCGCACGGGGAGGGGTGCACCGTCGAGGCCCGCCTGCTCGCGCACGACCCCGACCGCGGCTACGCCCCGACGGGGGGTCGGGTCGAGGTCCTCTCGCTCCCGGTGGGCACGGGGGTCCGGGTCGACTCGGGCCTGCGGGTGGGGGACGTCGTCGACGCCCGGCTCGACCCGGTCGTCGCGACGGTGACGTCGTGGGGCCGGGACCGGGCCCAGGCGATCGCGCGACTGCGCCGTGCGCTCGAGCGCACGAGTGTCGTGCTCTCCGGCGGGGCCACGAACCGCACCGGGCTCATCGCGATGCTCGGTGCGCCCGCCGTCCTCGACGGCCCACCCCACCCCGACTGGTACGCCGAGCAGCTCGCCTCGGGCGGGCTCGTGCCCGAGGCCGACCCGGTCGCCGTGGTGGCGGCAGCCATCGAGGTGTACGACGCCGACCTCGCGCTCGCCCAGCGCTCCTTCCGGGCCAGTGCCGAGCGCGGCCGTCCCGAGCACCCGGAGCGCGTCGGGGTGGCGATCGACCTCGCGTACCGCGGGGGCCGCCACCGCCTGCGGGTGGACCGCACCGCGCCCGACCGCTACCGCGTCCACGACGGCGTCCGGCTCGACGTCCTCGTCGACGTCCTGAGCCGGTTCGAGCGACGCCTCCTCGTCGCGGGCCGGACGCGCCGGGTCGTCGCGGTCACCTCGGACGACGCGATCCGCCTCGAGATCGACGGCGTCGCGCACACCGTCACCCGTGAGGACGGGGTGGTCGTGCGCGCCCCGGCCCCCGCGCTCGTCTGCTCGCTGCTCGTGGCGGTCGGGGACCGGGTCACCGCCGGCCAGCCCGTGGCGACCCTCGAGTCGATGAAGATGACGAGCACGCTCAGCGCTCCCCTCACCGGCACCGTGACGTCCCTCCCGGTGCTGCCGAACCAGCAGGTCGAGCAGGGCGACCCGTTGATGCGGGTCAAGTCGGCCGAGACCTCGCGCCTGCTGCCGGTCCTGCCCACGACCGATGGTGGGCCCGACGTCGACCTCGCCACGCTCCTCGAGGAGGGTGACGCGCCACCGTCGGCCGACGTCTTCGACGACCTCACGGCCTACCTGCTCGGCTTCGACCTCGACCCGGCGGCGGTCAAGGCGCTGCGCACCGCCTACCGGAGCCGAGTGGCGGCCAGCGACCCGGGCGACCCGCAGCTCCTCGCGCGCGAGGACGCCTTCCTCGACCTCTTCGCCGACATCGGCTCCCTCTACCGCCCGCGGACCGAGGCGGAGTCGCTCGGCGACGCCGACGAGGTGGATCAGGGCAGCACGCAGGAGTACGTCCTGGAGTTCCTGAGGTGGCTCGACGCAGACCGCGTCGGGCTGCCGTCGCGCTTCCGGCAGCGCCTCGAGCGGGTGCTGTCCCGGTACGGGGTCGACGACCTCGCCGACCGTGCCCGCCTCGAGCGGGCGACCTTCTGGCTGTTCCGTGCGTTCTCGAGGGTCCCCGAGCTCGCCGACCTCGTCACCGAGCTCCTGGGACGCCGGCTCCAGAACGCCAACGACCTCCTGGGACGGGCCACCGCCGCGGACCGGGTGCGGCTCGAGCGGCTCGTCCGGGCGACCCAGGGGCGGCAGCCCGCCGTGGCGGACGCCGCGCGGGACGTCGTCTACCACTGGTTCGACGAGCCCGTGCTCAGCCGGGTGGTCGCCGAGACCGAGGCCGAGATGCGCGACCACCTCGCCGAGCTCGCCGCCGACCCCACGGGGATCGAGCGCGCCGACCGCATCGGCAGGCTCGTGTGGTGCCCGCAGCCGATGCGCTCGATGCTGCTCGGGGCCTGGCTCGGCGCCCGGGACGACGGGGGCGCCGGGGCGTCGCCCGACGGCACCGCCGGCGTGACGGACCGGGGGACCGCGTTCCGCCGGGCCCTGCTCGAGACCTACCTGCGCCGCTTCTACCGGATGCGCGACCTGCACGGGCTCGACTTCGACACCCGGGACGGCCTCGACCTCGCGTACGCGCGCTACGAGCTCGACGGCCTCCTCGTGCACGTCGTCGCCGGGTACCTCCCGATCGACGACCTCACGAAGGCGTCCCGCGCCGTCGCCCGCCACCTCGCCGAGCACGCGGGCGAGCGCGACGTCGTCGTCGACCTCGTCGTCTGGCGCCAGGGCGCCCGCCAGGACATCGACGTGACCGCTGCCGAGGCCGCCGGCCTCCTCGAGGAGTGCGAGTTCGGACGGGCACTGCACCGGCTCGACCTCACGATCACCTCCCTCGAGGGCGGCGGGCCGGAGCGCGACCGCACCCAGCACGTGACGTTCCGCAGCCGTCCCGACGGCGCCGGCTTTGTCGAGGACACGATCTACCGCAACCTCCATCCGATGCTCGGGAAGCGCCTCGACCTGTGGCGGCTGTCGAACTTCGAGCTCACGCGGCTGCCGTCCCCGGAGGACGTCTACGTCTTCGACGGCGTCGCCAAGGACAACCCGCGCGACCACCGGCTCTTCGCGCTGGCCGAGGTCCGCGACCTCACCCCGGTGCGCGACCCCGCGACGGGGCGGGTGTCCTACCCCCGTCTCGGGCGGAGCGGGCTCGCGGCCCTCGCCGCGATGCGCAGCGCGATGGCCCGCTACCCCTCGCGGGAGCGACCCGCGGCGAACCGCCTCGTCGTGTGGGTCCGACCCACGTGGCACATCCCGCGGGAGGAGTGGCGCGACCTCGCGATGACGTACGAGGGGCTGGCCCGCGGGGCGAGCCTGGAGAAGGTCGTCCTGCACGTCACGATCCCCGAGACCGACCGCCACGGCCGCCGCGTCTTCGAGGACCGGATCGTCGTGCTCGAGGGGCTCGGCGCCGGGGGTCCGACGATCCGGATGCGCCACCCCGGGCCCAACCCGGTGCGCACCCTCACGCCGTACGCCCAGAAGGTGCTCACCGCGAGCCGCTTCGGCACCCCGTACCCCTACGAGATCGTGCGGATGCTGACCCCCGCCGAGGGCGACGCCTCGCCCTTCCCGCCGGGCAGCTTCGAGGAGCTCGACCTCGGCGTGGGCGACGAGCTCGTCCCCGTCGACCGCGAGCCCGGGGGCAACACGGCCCACGTCGTCGTCGGTCTGCTCACCAACCGCACGGCCGTGCACCCCGACGGGATGACGAGGGTGGCGATCCTCGCGGACCCGACGCAGGGCCTGGGCAACCTCGCCGAGCCGGAGTGCCGGCGGGTCAACGCCGCCCTCGCCCTGGCCCTGGAACGGGGCATCCCCGTCGAGTGGTACGCCGTGTCGTCGGGTGCGCTCATCGCCATGGACTCGGGCACCGAGAACATGGACTGGATCGCGCTCACCCTCCGCCGGCTCATCGAGTACACGCAGGCCGGCGGCGAGGTCAACATCGTCATCACGGGGATCACCGTCGGCGGCCAGCCGTACTGGAACGCCGAGGCGACGATGCTCATGCACACCAAGGGCATCCTCGTCATGACGCCGGCCAGCACGATGGTCCTCACCGGCAAGCAGGCGCTCGACTTCTCCGGCGCGGTGTCGGCGGACGACAACCAGGGCATCGGCGGCTTCGACCGGGTCATGGGCCCGAACGGGCAGGCCCAGTACTGGGCGCCGAGCTTCCCGGAGGCCTGCGCCCTGCTGCTGCGCCACTACGACTTCACGTACGTCGTGCCCGGTGAGCGGTTCCCCCGGCGTCGGCCGACCGCCGACCCGGTCGACCGCGACGTCCGCACCTCCCCGCACGCCGCCCTGCCCGAGTCACGGTTCACGACGGTCGGTGACGTCTTCGACGCCGCCACCAACCCCGAGCGCAAGCTCCCGTTCGACATGCGCTCGGTGATGCGCGCCGTCGCCGATGCCGACGTCGAGCCCCTCGAGCGCTGGCGGGCCTGGCAGGACGCCGACACGGCGGTCGTCTGGGACGGCACGGTGGGCGGCATCCCCGTGTGCCTCATCGGCATCGAGTCGCACACGGTGCAGCGCAAGGGTTTCGTCCCGTCGTACGGGCCACCGACGTGGACGTCCGGCACCCTGTTCCCGCAGTCCTCGCGCAAGCTGGCGCGGGCCGTCAACGCCGCGAGCGGCAACCGTCCCCTCGTCGTGCTCGCCAACCTGTCCGGGTTCGACGGGTCACCGGAGTCGATGCGCAACTGGCAGCTCGAGTACGGCGCCGAGATCGGCCGTGCGGTGACGAACTTCGACGGACCCATCGTCTTCGTCGTCGTCTCCCGCTACCACGGCGGGGCGTTCGTCGTGTTCTCCAAGGCCCTCACCGACAGCATGGAGATCGCCGCTGTCGAGGGGTCGTTCGCCTCCGTCATCGGGGGGGCGCCGGCCGCGGCCACGGTGTTCGCGCGCGAGGTGAAGCGTCGGGTCGAGCAGGACCCACGGGTTGCGGGCGCCCGGGCGGATGCCGCCTCGGCGAGCGGTCCCGGGGCGGCCGCCCTGAGGGCTCGCGCGGCCCGGGTCGTCGAGGAGGTCCGGTCGCAGAAGCTGCACGACGTCGCCGACGAGTTCGACGCCATCCACACGATCGAGCGGGCGTTGCGCGTCGGCTCGGTCGACCGGATCATCCCGGCGTCGACACTGCGCCCCTACGTCGTCGACGCGCTCGAGCGGGGGATGGCGCGAACCGCCGGTCGCCAGCCCGGGTGACCCGCCCGGCTACTCACCCGGCTACTCACCCGGGCTGACGACCGGCGCCGCGACCCAGCTGTGCACCGGCGTCGCCGAGGCCATGTCCACGGCCCCGGGGAGCACCGCCGGGGGCTCCAGGTCGCGCCGCGCGGCGACCGTGAGCAGGAAGTCGCCCTCCCGGCGCCACCAGCCGGGCAGCACCTGGCCGCCGCGCCAGGTCGCCGCGAACCGGGCCCAGCCGTCGTCACGGGCGTCGGACCGCACGGCGACCTCCACCCACCGGGTGTCCGCCCGCAGGCCCAGGTGGAGCACCTTGAGGGCCGCCTCCTTGGCCGACCACACGAGGTTCGCCGCGGCATCCCGACCAAGGAATGGGTCCGACGACGCCGGGCCCCGGACCCAGGCCTGCTCCGCCGCGGTGAGGAAGTCGCTGACGAACCCCTCGCTGCGCGGTTCGACGACCTCGAGGTCGATGCCGAGGGTCCCCGCCCCACCGGGGCCGAGGACGCCGACGACGGCGACGGCGCACCCCGCCCGGTCGGACAGCGAGACCTCCCACGGCGCCTCCTTCCCCTCGAGCGCGACGTAGGGGGCGCCGGTCATCCGGTTGAGCAGCTCGATCCGGGCGAGCGAGCCCGGGTCGGCGGCGAGCCCGGCCCGGGCGGCCACGGCCCGCTTGCCCACCCAGCGGCGCAGGAGGTACTCGGTGCGCCGCTTCGTGAAGCGCAACGAGTCGAGCCGGGCCGCCTCACGGGACGACAGCCAGTCGCGCCCGCCGGGGAGGTCCCCCTCGTGCCCGGCCCACCAGTGCCGCTCGGCCCCCGGCTCGCCGGTGCGGCCGGCAGGGGCTCCCCCACCCGCCGTCCCGCCGGTCGCGTCCACCCCACCATCGTAGGGAGCCCAGGCCCGGCGAGACGCGCTTCACACCGCCTCGGCGGGTGGAGCGCGCGTCAACGGTGCACACTGGAAGGGTCCACAGCGAGGCCATGCACCCTGGCCTCCGGACGGCTGGAACGCTGTCGCCCGACAGGTCGGGGAATTGACCCTGCTCACCGTGGTCGAGACAGCGGAGAGCGCCCATGAGCAGCACGTCCACCGGTCCAGACGTCCCCGTCGACACGTCGACGCCCCCACCGACAGGTGGCCGGGCCCCGAGCGTCACACCGAGGTACCCCGGCATCCCGACCGTCATCCACGGCAACGGGGCCGTGGCCCACGTCATGAGCCACGTCTGCGGAGGGGTCATCGGCTACCCGATCACGCCGTCGACCGAGATCGCCGAGCTCTACGAGGCGACCCGTGCCGAGGGCGGCCTCAACGTCTGGGGCAGGCACGCCTTCTTCTTCGAGCCCGAGGGAGAGCACTCGGCCCAGAGCGGTGCGCTCGGGGCGGCGCTCACCGGCGGCCAGTACATCTCGAACGCGTCCTCGAGCCAGGGGATCCTCTACGCGATGGAGTCCCACTACGTCACGGTGGGCAAGAAGATCGGGGGCTTCGTGCTCCAGGTCGCAGCGCGCGTGGTGTCCAAGCACGCCCTCAACGTCATGGCGGGCCACGACGACGTCTACGCCCTGCTCGCCTCCGGCTACACGGTCCTCTTCGGCTCGAACCCCCAGGAGGCGGCCGACCTGGCCGCCATCTCCTACCGCGCGTCCGCGCTGTCACTCATCCCGGTCGCCAACGCGATGGACGGCTTCTCGACGAGCCACATGCTGAGCGAGGCGCTCCTGCCCGAGCCCGAGCTGCTCCGTGAGTACCTCGGCGACCCGGCCGGCCGCGTCCCGTGCCCCACCGTCGCCCAGGAGATGCTCTTCGGCGCCAAGGGCCGGGTCTTCCAGCTCGGCGGCTTCCTCAGCCGGCACAGCCGGGACATCCCCGAGAGCGACGTCGCCGACCTGCGGGCCTTCCTCGCCGCCAAGGCCGACGAGGTCGAGAAGGACCACGACGGCGAGCTCGTCGGCGCCACCCTCGCCTGGGTGCCCGTGGAGCTGCACGGGGCGTGGCGCCGCCAGTGGGTCAACGCGTGGGAGAAGGGCACCCGCCAGCTCGTCCCCGCGCTCGTCGACATCCACAACCCGGGGCTCACCGGCCCGGTGCAGAACCAGCCCGACTTCCAGGCCGGCGCCGTCGACCACCGCACCCACTTCGCCTCCGCCGTCCCGAGCCTGGTGCGCCGGGCGATGAGCGAGTACTCCGAGCTCACCGGCCGCGACTACGCGCCGATCCACACCTACGACTGCGACGACGCCGACGTCGTCATGATCGGCCTGGGCTCGGTCGGCGACGACGTCCGCGCCGTGCTCCCCCACCTGCGCGCCCAGGGCGTCAAGGCCGGCCTCATCTCCGTCAAGCTGCTCCAGCCCTTCCCCGAGGCCGAGGTCGTCGCCGCCCTCGCCGGCAAGAAGGCCGTCATGGTCCTCGAGCGCAGTGACCAGACCGCCCTCACCGCCCTCGTCACCTCCGCCCTCTTCCGGGCCCGCGAGAACGCCGTCGAGCCGCGCCACGACGGCATCCCGGCGCTCGCCGACACCCCGCGCCTCACGACCGCGATCTTCGGTCTCGGCGGCCACGACCTCCAGCCGCGCCACCTCGTCGCCGCCTTCACCGAGATGGATGCCGGCACGCTGCCTCCGCTCGTCTACCTCGGGTCCCAGTTCTTCGAGGACCACCCCACGGAGCGGATGGCGCTGGTGCAGGAGCGGCTGCGCACGGCCTACCCCGAGACCGAGCTCATGGCGCTGCGCACGGGCCCCAACCCGGTGCTGCTCCCGCCGGACGCCATGCGGATCCGGTTCCACTCCGTCGGTGGCTACGGCACGATCGCGACCGGAAAGCTGCTCACCGACATCCTCGCCGGCCTGCTCGGGATGCACAGCAAGTCCGCGCCCAAGTACGGGTCGGAGAAGTCCGGCGCGCCGACGAACTACTACATCACGCTCAGCCCCGAGCCCATCTGGGTGACCAATGCCGAGCTCGAGGACGTCGAGATCGTCATCGCGCCCGACCACAAGGCGTTCATCCACACCAACCCGCTCAAGGGCCTGGCGCACGGGGGCACGTTCATCCTGCAGACCAGCCTCTCGCCCGAGGAGGTGTGGCGCGAGCTGCCCCGGCACGCCCGAAAGGCCATCGAGGAGAGGGAGATCCGCTTCTTCACCATCGACGCCTTCAAGGTCGCGCGCCGCCACGCCCCCACCCCCGACCTCGAGACCCGGATGATGGGCATCGCCTTCATCGGCGCCGTCGCCGCCCACGTCGACCGGGTCGCGGCCGGCGCCCCCCGCGAGGAGATCCTGGCCCGGGTCCGTCACCAGCTCGAGAAGAAGTTCGGCCGCAAGGGCGCGGGCGTCGTCGAGAGCAACATGTCGGTCATCATCGACGGCATCGAGGCGACGACGCGCATCGACTACGACACCCCGCAGTTCCGCGAGATCGGCGAGGAGCGGGCGCCCGCACCACTGCTCACCGTGGCGCTGTCGGCGTCGATGTGCCCGAGCACGACGGCCGAGCGCACGAGTGGCCTGTTCGACCCGGCCTACTACGAGGACCTCATGCTGCGGCCCTTCCGCGAGGGCACGATCGCCGAGGCCCCCGTGCTCCCCGGTGTCGGGCTCTTCATGCCACCCGGGACCGGCGCCGGCAAGGACAAGGGCCTGTTCCGCCGCGAGGTGCCCGAGTTCAACCCGGACCTGTGCACCGGCTGCATGGACTGCGCCCTGGTGTGCCCGGATGCCGCCATCCCCAACACCGTGCACGAGGTGCACGACCTGCTCCTCACCGCCGTGGACCAGATCGAGGCGACCCCCGGCCAGAAGGACCAGCTGCGGCAGGCGGTCTACGGCATCGCCGAGCGCACCCGTGAGGCCCTGCGGCACAAGGACGAGCGGCCGTTCTCCGAGGTCGTGGAGTCGGCAGCCACCACCCTGCGCGACGACCCGGTGATGTCCCACGTCGTCGACCGCCTCGTCGCGAAGCTCGCGACCTACCCGGTGGCGCGCACCCGCCCGTTCTTCGACTCCCCGGAGAAGGAGCAGCCGGGCACCGGCGGCCTCTTCGCCGCGACCGTCGACCCCTGGAAGTGCACCGGGTGCCTCGAGTGCATCGACGTCTGCGGCCCGGGCGCCCTCACCGTGCAGGAGCAGGACGAGGACGTCCTCGCCACCCTGCAGTCGCGGTTCGGCTTCATGAACGCCACCCCGAACACGCCGACCCGGTTCACCGAGGGCTCCGACACGCCCGACGGCGACATCAAGCGCCTCATGCTCGACCACGACAACTTCTACGCGACGACCGGCGGCCACGGCGGATGCCGGGGCTGCGGCGAGGTGACCGCCATCCGGCTCGTCATGTCGACGTCGCACGCCATCACCGAGCGGCGGCGCCGGGACCACCTCAAGGAGCTGACCGGCATCGTCGACCGGCTCTACGCCAAGCGCGCCACCGTCGCCGACGAGGCGCGGCAGGAGCGGCTGAGCCGGACGATCACGACGCTCGAGCGGCGCCTCTACGAGCAGGAGGGCGGCCCGACCGGCAACGGCCCGGCATCCACGATCATCGCGAACTCCACCGGGTGCAGCAGCGTCTACGCCTCGACGATGCCGTTCAACAACTACCTCGACCCGTGGGTCAACAGCCTCTTCCAGGACGCCCAGCCACTGGCCAAGGGCATCTTCGAGGGCGTCGCCGCGCAGAGCGTCGCCGACGTGCGGGCGCTGCGGACCGCCGAGCTCGAGCTGGCCGACTCCTTCGACCCGCAGGTGCACGACAAGGCCCTCGCCACGCTCTCCTGGTCCGACTACACCCCCAAGGAGCTCGAGCTCCTGCCGACGATCCTCACCATCGGTGGCGACGGCGCGACCTACGACATCGGTTTCGGGGCGATGTCCCGCATCCTCGCGAGCGACACCCCGATGAAGGTCCTGGTGCTGAACTCGGGCGTCTACTCCAACACCGGCGGGCAGGCGTCGACGGCCAGCCTCACCGGCCAGGACTCCGACCTCGCCCGCTTCGGCACCGCCCACGACGGCAAGCACGAGGCCCGCAAGGAGCTCGGCCTGCTCGCGTCGTTCCACAACAACGTCTACGTGTGCGCCACGAGCACCGCGATCCAGGGGCACTTCCTCACGAGCACGATGGAGTTCCTCAGGTACCAGGACGCCCCCGCGGTCCTCGACGTCTACACCCCGTGCGGTTCCGAGCACGGCATCCCCGAGGAGGCCTCCGCCCGCCGGGCTCGCCTGGCGGTCGAGAGCCGGATGAACCCGGTGTTCGTCCACGACCCACGCCGCGGCTCGACGCTGCACGACTGGTTCAGCCTCGACGGCAACCCCGACGTCGACAAGACCTGGACCACGACCGACCTCGCCTACCGCGACGACGCCGGCGCGCTGCAGCTGAAGAAGCTTCCGCTCACGCCGGCCGAGTTCGCGCTCGGCGAGACGCGCTTCCGCAAGCAGTTCAAGCGCCTGCCCGCCGAGCTCGAGGACGTCGCGGTCCCGATGGACGAGTACATCGAGCTCAGCCGCGAGGAACAGGCGGTGCGCGTGCCGTTCGTCTACGCGACCGACGACGAGCAGAAGCTCATCAAGGTGCAGTGCTCGGCCTCGATCGTGGCCCTCGTCAAGGACCGCCGCCGCTACTGGCAGATCCTCCAGTACCTCTCCGGCATCCACGAGGCGAAGCTCACGGCGCTGCACAGGAGCGACCTCGCCGACCTGCAGTCCCGCTACGACCAGGCGATGCGCGAGCGCGAGTCCTCCATCGACGACATCGCGTCGGCGATGGCCTCGCTCGCGACGACGAGCCGCGCACCGGCCGGCCCGGTCCGTGGAGCGGGGGTCACCGTGCCGCTGGGTGCCGCAGCATCCGGGATGCCGGTCGCACCGGCCGGCGCCGCGCCCGCACCGGGTGGCCTGGGCACCGTCGGCGCCGTCGGCACCGCCCCACCGGACGCACCGGTCCACCTCGCCGAGGTCGACATCCCCAAGTGCAACGACTGCGGCACGTGCTACCAGGAGCTCCCGCAGCTGTTCGAGCCGCACTCGATGGTCATCGACGGCGCGGTGCAGAAGGTCGCCCGGATGATCCCGGGGGCGCTCGAGACGGTCGAGATGACCCCGGAGGTCCTCAAGCGGATCGACCGGGTCAAGAAGACCTGCGACGCGGAGATCATCCAGTGAGCGTCGACGTGTCGCCGGACCAGCAGCTCGAGCTGCTGCGTCGCCGCCTCGAGGCCGAGCCCCAGGCCTTCCGCGAGATGTTCATCGAGGACGGCATGAACGCCGTCACGTGGGAGTTCGCCCAGCAGGACCTCAGCGAGGCCTTCACGAAGGCGATGTGGGAGGTGCTGCTGCGCGAGGACGACTCGAGCAAGGTGCTCATGCGCTTCGTCTGGGCGCTGCCGCTCAGCCGCAAGCGCAAGTTCATCCGCGCCATCGACGCCTTCCTCTCCGACCGCTACCCCATGTTCGCCGGTCTCTCCGAGGGCTGGCCCGCGAGCAACGCGATCCCGCCCCACATCCGCGAGCCGGAGGAGCGCGAGAAGGACTTCGGGCTCGTCAACGAGGGCTACCTCGGCTACATGAACGTCGGGCTCACGCGGGCCGAGGTCGACCTGCTCGTCTGGCTCGAGGCGCTGCGCGACAAGCAGTGCGAGGAGAAGCACTGCGAGGTGGGCATCATGATCGCCGGGCGCAGCGAGCCCCAGGGCGGCTGTCCGGTCAAGATCCACATCCCCCAGGTGCTCGAGCTCGTCGGCACCGGGAAGTTCCACGAGGCGATGGAGCTCATCGAGTCGTGCAACCCGCTGCCCGACGTCACCGGCCGGGTGTGCCCGCAGGAGCTGCAGTGCCAGGGGGTCTGCATCTTCAAGAACCAGCCGATCGCCATCGGACAGCTCGAGTGGTTCCTCCCCGAGCGCGAGAAGCTCGTCGACCCCGGTGGCGAGGCCCGGCGCTTCGCGAAGCACGTCGACCCCTGGGAGGCGGCCGCGAAGCCGCCGGTCGCGATCATCGGCTCGGGCCCCTCGGGGCTCATCAACGCGTACCTGCTTGCGGCAGAAGGCTTTCCGGTCACCGTCTTCGAGGCATTCCATGCGCTCGGCGGCGTGCTGCGCTACGGCATCCCGGAGTTCCGACTGCCCAACGACCTCATCGACGACGTCGTGGGGAAGATCAAGCTCCTCGGTGGCCGATTCGTCCCGAACTTCGTCGTGGGAAAGACCGCGACGATCGAGGAGCTGCGGGAGGCCGGTTTCTGGCGAGTCTTCGTCGGAACGGGTGCCGGCCTCCCGCGGTTCATGGACGTGCCGGGCGAGCACTACCTCAACGTCATGTCCGCGAACGAGTTCCTCACCCGGGTCAACCTCATGCAGGGCCTGCGCGACGACTACGAGACGCCGCTGCCCGAGACCGTCGACAAGGAGGTGCTCGTCATCGGTGGCGGCAACACCGCCATGGATGCCGCCCGCACGGCCCACCGGCTCGGCGGTCGCGTGACCATCGTCTACCGGCGCACCCAGAGCGAGATGCCGGCCCGGGTCGAGGAGCTCGAGCACGCCCTCGAGGAGGGCATCAACCTCATGGTGCTGCGCTCACCGAACGAGTTCCACGGCGACGACGCCACCGGCTTCGTGCGCGCGACGACCCTCGACGTCATGGAGCTCGGCGAGCCGGACGCCTCCGGCCGACGTCGCCCGGTGACCACCGGCCGCACCGAGACCATCACGGCCGACCTCGTCATCATGGCGCTCGGCAACGCCTCCAACCCGATCATCAAGGACTCCGAGCCGGGGCTGCACACGACGAAGTGGGGCACCATCGACCTCGAGCACACCGGGTCCCAGGAGACCTCGCTGGCGGGCGTCTACTCGGGTGGCGACGCCGCCCGCGGCGGCTCGACCGCCATCAATGCCGCCGGTGACGGGCAGGCCGCCGCCCGCGAGATCATCGGACACGTCGACGTGCCGCGCGACCAGGTCGCCGGGATGGTGCGGTCGGCGCGGGAGTTCACCGAGCGGGCGTCCAGCGAGCAGACGGTCCTCGCCAAGGCCCACCTGGCCGACGGCATCGAGGAGATCACCGTCCACTCGCCCGTCATCGCGCGCGCGGCGAGGGCCGGCCAGTTCGTCCGGGTGCTCCCGTGGCCCGACGGGGAGCTGATCCCCCTCACCCTCGCCGACTGGGACGCCGACGCGGGCACGATCTGCCTCGTCGTCCAGGGGGTCGGCACGAGCAGCATCGAGATCAACCGGATGCAGGTCGGCGACGCCTTCGCCGGCATCGCCGGGCCGCTCGGGCGCCCGAGCGAGGTCACGGCGTACCCCGCCGACCGGCGTGTCGTCTTCACCGCGGGTGGCCTCGGCCTGCCGCCGGTCTACCCGATCCTGCGCGAGCACCTGCGGGCCGGGAACCACGTGACGCTCATCGCGGGGTTCCGCAGCGCCGAGCTGCTGTTCTGGACCGCGGACGACGAGCGGGTGGCCGGCCTCCAGCGCGAGTTCGGCGACCTCCTCGAGGTCGTCTACACGACGAACGACGGCACGTTCGGGGTCGAGGGGTTCGTCACGACGCCGCTCGAGGCGATGCTCGAGGCGGCCGCGGCGGGCACCGGGCCGGCCGTCGCCGAGGTCGTCGCGATCGGACCGCCGGTCATGATGCGCGCCGTGTCGGACCTGACGCGCCGGTTCGGCGTGCGGACGGTGGCGAGCCTGAACTCGATCATGGTCGACGCGACCGGCATGTGCGGGGCCTGCATGGTCCCGGTGACCATCGACGGCAAGCCGATCCGCAAGCATGCCTGCATCGACGGCCCGGAGATCGACGCGCACATCATCGACTGGGACAAGTTCCTCCCCCGCTTCGGCCAGTTCCGCACCCAGGAGATGCGCAGCCGGGTCCGGCACGGTCTCGCCTGAGCCGTCTCGGCGGCGGAGGTCGGGCGGCTCGAGGCGTACCAGGGGCGTCGCGGGTCGCGTCGGGCCTCCGCGGGACCCCGCGAGCGCTGCGCCGTCAGGCAGTCGGAACGAGGGGGGCGCTGTCAGTCGGGAAGTGGTCGCATCTCGACGACCGAGAGGCCGAGACGGGTCAGGCGAGCGAGCACGCTCATGACGTCGGCCTGGTCCCGGATGGGGCCGAACAGCGCCGTACCCCCGGTGGGATAGGTCGTGGCGGCCATCTCCGGCAGCTCGTCCTCGACGGCCGCCGAGGGCGACCCGGAAACGACGAACAGGTAACGCACGGCGACCTCCATCAGGGCGGGGGCCGCGTCTTGACCTGCGCCCACCTTGGCACGCCGACCGCGCCCGGGTCGACCGGTCGGTGCGCACGACCTCCGGCCCCCGGCTCCCGCGCTCAGGAACTTCTCAGGAAACTCACTGCCCAGGCCGCGCCGCCCGCCGGCCCGACGGGTGCACCCGGTCGGATCGGACTCCCCTGGGGTCAGGGCTGGGACGGCGCGGGTGCGTCGTCGAAGGCCGCGGCCGACTCGACGAGAGCGCGCAGGGTCTCCGTGAACCGGGCGGCGGGTGCTCCGTCGATCACGGCGTGGTCGAAGCTGAGGGTCAGCGGCAGCATCGGCCGGGCCACGACCTGCCCGTCGCGCACCACGGCCCGGTCCACCACGGCCCCGACGGTGAGGACCAGGGTCAGCGGGGCGAGGGGGATGGCCCAGCCCCACCCGTCGGAGAACATCCCGATCGAGGTCACGCCGACGGCCGGCCCGAACCTCGCGGCGACACCCGGCCTGGACCCGGCGGCCCGGATGGCGGCGCGCCGCAGCGGTCCGGGGAGGCGGACGATCTGGTCGGTGACGCCGCCGACCCGATGGGGCTGACCCGGCCCGTACTTGGCCCGGTGCAACACGTCGGTGACCTCGGCACAGGACTGGTGGTCGGCGTCGGTGACCACGACGACGTCGAGCACGGTGCGACCCTGCCAGTGCCGCTCGACCGTGGCCCCGACGTCGACGCGGTCGAAGGACAGGATGTGGCTGCCGGCCCGTCGGGTGTTGACCTCGGGGTGCAGGGCGACCGCCCGGGCGACGGTGGCGACGAGGAAGCCGGTCCACGACACGCGCGGGGTGGTCCTCGCGATCCGCGACGAGGCCTGCGTGACGTCGAGCTCGACGAGGGCGTGGACCTGGAAGCGGCGGCTGGCTCCGGCCAGCCGGTCGAGCACGGGCCGGCGTTCCCTGGGGATCGGCGCGAGGGTGAAGCCGGCACCGGCGGACGGGCGGACGGCCATCAGCGGATGCCGTCCCACAGCGCGCGCTCCCAGGACCGGGGGTCGTGCACGAGCACCGAGGTGGTGTCGAAGCGCATCGTGGTCCTCGTGGCGGGGTCGTACCGCGGCCACCCGGGGTCGCCGGTCGTGGCGAAGGTGACCCACGCCGCGTGCATGGCTCCGGCCAGCTCCTGGGGTGGGTCCGCACCGAGCAGCGGACCGAACAGCGGTGCGTTCGGGCTCGCGGTGTCGAAGACGAACGGCACCTCGAGCGCGTGCACCGCGCCGAGGCCGGGCGAAGCCCACGCGAACTCGTACATGTAGGTGCGCTGGGTGGCACCGCGCGCAGCGTGGGCGTCGGCCAGCCGGATGGCGGGGATCCGCATCCACCAGTCGGTCTGGGCCGTGGCGAGCAGGTCGCCGGGCCCGGCGGTGGGGTACCGGTGCCGGTAGGCGGCCAGCGCCGCATCGGGGTCGAGGCCGTACGCGGCCAGGCACTGGTGGCCGTACGTGCGCACCGGTCCGGTGAGCATCTCGTCTGTGATCTGCCCGATCGCACCGCTGACCACGAGCCAGAGCCGCCAGTCGTCGACGTTGGTCCCGACGAGCACGTCGACGCCGGCGGCCGACCCGGCGGCGACGGCATCCAGCGGTGCGCCGGGCAGGACATCACCGTCCACGACGGGCTGCCACGGCATCGTGGTGGTGACGACCGAGGCACCCCACCGGGCCGGGTCCGGGTGGGCGAGCAGGTCCGCCTTGAGCTGCGCCTGGGCTGCCAGCAGCCGGCCCACGCCGGCGGAGGCGACCGAGTCCCGGTCACGGTCCACCCCGAGGAGGTCCGTCAGGGTTCCGGCGATCCGGGCCGCGTCCTCGGGTGACATCACGTGCTGGGCCCCGCCGCTCTGCAGGATGGCTCGGCGGAACAGCCCCCGGGCGGCCGGCATCGCCAGCAGCGCACCGATGCTCATCGCGCCGGCGGACTCCCCGAAGACGGTCACGTTGTCCGGGTCCCCGCCGAACCCCGCGATGTTCTCGCGCACCCATTCCAGCGCGGCGGCCTGGTCCAGCAGCCCGAGGTTCGCGATCCCGTCCGCGAGGTAGAGGAAACCCTCGGCCCCGGGTCGCCAGGTGATGACGACGCACACGACGCCGTCGCGGGCGAAGCGGCTGCCGTCGTACGCGGCCGTCGAGCTCAGCTCGAACATACCGCCCTGGATCCACACCATGACCGGCAGACCGGCTGCTCCGGGATCCGGGGTCCACACGTTGAGGTTGAGGCACTCCTGCGCGGCCGCGGCGCGCTCCACCGCCGCGAACGCCTCGGCCACGGCACCCCAGTCCTCCCCGGCCCCGGCATCCGGGCCGCCGCTCGACGGCGGCGCCACCTGAGGCGGCTCGGGCCCCAGCCGATTCGCGTCGCGCACCCCGTCCCAGCCCTCGACACGGCGGGGCGGCCGCAGCCGGCCGGCACCGAACGGCGGCGCTGCGTACGGGATACCCAGGAACACGTGGACGCCCTCGGTCACGCGGCCGCGCACCGGACCGCCGGTCGTGCGCACCACCGGGCTGCTGGAGCCGTGAACGGACGACGGAACCGTGCCCATGACCAACCTCCCGGGGCCGGGACCGGTGGCCCGGCCTGACCTCCCATCATCCCGCCCTTCGGGGCAGGCGTCGACCACCTGACTCGTAGGTCACGACGGCGCCCGGCACGCACCGGGGACCCGCCGCTCGCACCGGGTGACCCGCCGGCACGTACCGGGTACCTGCCGGTGCGTACCGGGTCAACCGCCGGACGCACCTGGTACCGCCGCTCGTACCAGCCACCCTCAGGGACGGCAGACCTGCTGGCGCGCCCGCTCGGGCAGGTAGGAGCGCCATTCCGCCTCGGTCATCTCGCGGCTGGCGATGCGGCATGCCGCCCTGACCGCGGCCTCGGGCCCCGGGTTCCAGACCGACACCTCACCGCTGGGCGAGGCGATGAGCACCTCGGGAAACTTCGGGGCGAACCCGGCGAGGCTGGCCTCGTCGGAACGCACCGACCCCAGGAATGCCGTCGTCCGCGTGTCCCAGAGCCCCACGCGCTCCGACCCAGAGGTGGTGAACCGCTGTCCATCAGGAGAGAACTGGATCGACCCGGCGACCACCTGCGGCCCTGACCACCCGGACCTGGTGGTCAGGCTCTCGGGGTCGAGTTGGGCGATCGTGCCCTGGCCGTCCTGGGACGGGTCCCTGCCGAGCACGACCACGGCGGTCCCGTCGGCGGACCAGGCCCAGTCCGTCACATCGAACCCCGGGTCGGCACGGACGAGCACCCGTCCTGAGGACAGGTCCAGCAGCTGGAGCCGGCGGTCGATCCACACGATCGCCCGTGAACCGTCCGCGTTCGCGGCGAGTCCGTAGGTCGGTACGCGGGCCTTGACCTGGACGGGGGTACCGACGACCCCCAGGGTGGAGGCGTCGACGGAGTAGACCCAGCCCAGGTGGGTGCCCACCACGAGGCGGGTGCTGTCGCCGCTGAACTTGACGCTGTCGACGACGCCGAAGCGGTCGGGCACCCGGTGGCGGCCCGCGGCCTTCCCGGTGACTCCGTCCCACAGGTCGACCCAGTGGTCGTTCTGGGCGCTCGCCACGACCGCGCCGTCCGGTCGCCAGGCGAGGTCGACGTAGTAGGCGTTGCTGGACCTCAAGGCCGACTGCGGGGTCCTCGTGCCTGACTCCACGTCGAGCAGGTGGACGCCGAAGGACTCCCCCTCCCCGATGACGAGGTTCGCCACGGTCCGCCCGTCCGGGGAGACCTCCGCCTCGAAGATCTCCACCGAGTCCGGGGGCGATTCCACGGGCGGGGACCTCACGAATCGACGGTCACCCACGAGGTCCCACACCCACAGCCGGCCGCCTCCCCGGCTGTAGAACGTCCGCCCGTCGGGGCTGAAGCCGATCCCGTTGAAACCGGCCTCCGCCCCGCTGAGCCGGGACGGCGCCGCGTCGGGGTCCGCGAGCGAGCGCACGACCAGGGTGTCGTCGACCGTGTAGCCCACCTTGTCGGCTCTCGGGGACAGCACGAGCCCGTCGATGCCCCCGTCCTCTTGGATCGTCGACTTCACGGTCAGCCGTTCGGGGTCGAGCAGTGCGATCTCCCGGCCCCGGACAGCAACCAGAGTCGACCCGTCAGCGCTGAGGGCGATCGCCCCGGCGGGCGCAGACCGGAGCACCCGGCCGGACGCGGCGTCGAGCAGGGACACGGACTCGCTGTCCCCCAGATAGACCCGCGTGCCGTCGTCGGCAACGGCGAGCTGCTCCTTGGCCAGGAACGGGACGGTGAACGCCGCCACCGGACGCGCGAGGTCGCCTGTGTCCCAGACCCTGACCCAGGTCTCCGTGTCCAGCTGGGTGGGGTGCGCGAAGCCCGCTGCCAGCCAACGGCCGTTGGAGCTGAAGCCGAGAGCCGTGTGGACCACGCGCTTCTCCGGCAGACCGCCCAGCTGGGTATCGGCAAGCGCCGCAGTCTCGGGGTCGAGCATCCGAACGGAGAGCGGGTCGACCCGCCGTTCACCGCTCGGGGTACTCGGGTTGACCGCGGCGGCGAGCTGGGTGCCGTTCGGGTTGAAGCGCACGCCGTAGAGGGGGATGTCGTGGTTGCGGGCCACTTCCTCGCGAGTCTCCACGTCGAACAGGCTCACTCCGGCGTCCCATCCTGTCGTGGCCACCACCCGACCGTCGGGTCGCACGGCCCCGTCGATCGGTTCGGTGGTCCTGGCGACGCCGATGAGCTCCGGCGCACGGTCGAGCGCCGCGCTGAGGTTGTTCCTTGTGTCTGGGGAGTCATCGAGACGGGTTCCCGCGACGGCGAGCAACAGGGCGAGGTCCGGGTCGCGCGTGCGCAGCGCCTCGGCCCCGAGGCGGCGGGCGTCGGCCGCGACCGACTGCTCCTCGGCTCGCACGGCCTCCTCGTCGGCGAGATCCGCCGCCGTCTTCGCCAGGGCTCCCGCGACCACCGACACCGCCAGCAGGACACCGGCTGCGGCGAGCCCGGCACGCAGCCGCCGGTTGGAGCGGCGTTCCCGGCGGACCTGGTCCTCGGTGGCGCGCGCCTCGGCCTCGGCGAGCGCCGCCGACTCGTCGAGGAAGTCGCGTTCGGTCGGGGTGAGGGTGGGAGTGGTCGCGGTGCGCCACTGTTCGGCCTTGGCCTGGCGCGGGCCGCGGTAGAGCTCGCCGGGCGGCCTGCCGAGCTCCTGCCAGCTGTCGGCCGCCACGGCGAGGTGGCGCATGATGCGCAGGCCCTCGACGTCGTCGTCGAGCCACGACCGCAGGCGTGGCCAGGCCATGACCAGGGCCTCGTGCGCGATCTCCACGCTGTCGCCGTCGCTGCTGACCAACCGCGCCACGACCAGGCTCTCGATGACGGCCTCGTGCTCGGCGTCGGCGGCCACCGACCGGCGCGGGGCGCGCGTGCGCACCGGGTCGCCGGAGTCGGTCGGAACGACGAGACGAAGCATGAGGTCGCGCAGCATGGCCTGCTGGCGGCCCGTCATCCCCCTGAAGACGGCCTCGGCCGACTGCGAGACCGCCTCCTGGATCCCACCGGTGGCCGTGTAGCCGGCCACCGTCATGGTGTTGCCCTCACGCCTGGACCACGTCTGGCGCAGCACGTGGGACAGCAGCGGCAGGGCACCCGGGGCCCCCTCGACCTCGCGGACGAGCAGGTCGACCAGACCGGGCTCGAGCCGCAGCCCCGCCTGCTCGGCCGGTCCCTCGATGGCCCGGCGGAGCGCGTCGGTGTCCATCGGCCCGAGGAGGTGGAGGCCGCGCTCGACGAGGTGCGCGAAGACGGGGTACCGGGTGACCTCACCGAGGCGGTCGGCCCGCAGGGTCAGGATGACGAGACCACGGCCGGCGATGTCGGCCAGCGCGGCCAGGAAGTGCGCGCGCTCCGCGGCGTCGACCTCGGGCGCGAGGACCTCCTCGCACTGGTCGACGACGAGCACGGCATCCCTGCGCCGCGCCGCGCCGTGGAGGGCGTCCATCGGATGCCGTCCCGGCGTCAGGACCTCGACCCGGCGCCCGTCGCGCTCGAGCGCTGCCGCGACGCCCGCCCGCGCGAGCGACGACTTGCCACTGCCGGACGCGCCGACGATCGCCAGCGCGCCGCCGGCGTCGAGGTGGGCCAGGCACGCCGCGACCTCCGCCTCGCGCCCGAAGAACGACCCGGCATCGCGGATGTCGTAGGCCATCAGCCCCGGGTAGGGACACTCGGCGCTGGGCTCGGGGAGCGCGGCCTGCACGGCGAGCGAGGGGTCCTGGCGCAGGATCGCCTGCTCCAGCGACGACAGGGCAGGGCCGGGGTCCAGCCCGAGCTCGGTGACCATGACGGTCCGGGCGCGCTGGAGTGTGTCGAGCGCGTCGCGCTGGCGCCCGTCCTGGTACTGGGCCAGCGCGAGCAACCCCCACCGGCGCTCCCGGAACGGTGCCTCCCTGACCAGGCGTGCAGCGGGGCCGAGCACGACCTGGTGGTGCCCGGACCGCAGCAGTGCCTCGACGTGCAGCTCCTCGGCGTCGTGGTGCAGCTCGACGAGGCGTTCGAGCTCGATGAGCCCGGGCGCCCACCCGTCGAGCTCGCTGAAGGGCTCGCCCCGCCACAGGTCCAGGGCCTCCTGCAGGAGGTAGGAGGACCGCTCGGGCTCGCCGAGCGCCAGCAGCTCACGGCCTCGGCCGACGAGCCGCTCGAACCGCAGGTGGTCGACGTGGTCGACGTGCACCCGTAGCCGGTAGCCGTGCTCGGCGGTCTCGATGACCTCGCCGCCCAGGGTCTTTCGCAGCCGCGAGACGCACCCCTGCACGACCTTCGGCCACGACGGCGGCGGGGTCTCGCCCCAGATCGCCTCGGCGAGCGACTCGGCGCGGACCACCGCGCCCGGCCGGACCGCCAACGCCTCGAGCACCACGCGGTCGCGCAGGCCCAGGGTCGAGGTCGTCCCGTCGAGCTCGAGCGGACCGAGCACGGCGATACCCACGCCTCGAATGTCGACCCCTCGCACCGACCCGTCAAGGGCCGCGATACCGCCGTGATACCCGCGCAGCACGGCGGCGACACCACCGGATGGCACAACGGTGGGAGCCGCCCGCCCGGGTGGCGTCCCACCGTTCGTGAGGCCACGACCATGTCAGCTCTCCAGCTCCGCCTCCTCGGCACCACCGCGACCGCGCTGCTCCTGGGCGCCGCCCTCGTCACCCCCTCGGCCGCACGCCAGGATGCCGGTCCCGCGCCCCAGCAGGACCGCGCGCCCACCTCCTGCCCACTGACCCGGGTCGGCACCCAGTTCGTCCGCTGCGACGACCTCACCGGCAACGGGGTCAGCGCACCCCTGTGGGTCCCGCGACGCTGACCCCGCTCGCGGGGACGTCGACGTCCACCCGCGCCGCAGCGCGGTGAGGGTGGCCGACCAGTCCCGCGCATGACATCTGTCATGCCGAGGTGGTGACTGCGGGCACTACTGGGTCCGCCCCCGGGGGCGCGAGCCTTGGGGCATGACCACGACGCAGCAGACACCCGTTCACCCGACCGCCGCCCACGGCATCCCCGTGCTGGCCGAGCTGCTCGGGGTCTCCAAGCAGTTCGGGAAGGGCCCGGCCACGGTCCACGCCGTCCGTGGACTGGACCTGCAGGTCCGCCCGGGTGAGCTCCTGGCGCTCCTGGGGCCCAACGGGGCCGGCAAGTCCACGGCGATCGGGATGGTGACCGGCCTGACCGCGCCGACGTCGGGAAGCGCGCGCCTGTTCGGTCGCGACCCCCGCGACGTGCGGGCTCGCCGGCGCCTCGGCGTGATGCTGCAGGCCTCCGGCGTGCCGGACACGCTGCGGGTGCGCGAGCTGCTCACCCAGTTCCGGGGCTACTACCCGGCCCCGCTGCCCATGGCGCAGGTCGTCACCGCGGCAGGCCTCGACGGGCTCGAGGGCCGGATGTTCGGCGAGCTCTCCGGCGGCCAGCAGCGTCGTGTGCTGTTCGGGATCGCGCTGGCGGGCGATCCCGACCTCCTGGTCTTCGACGAGCCCACCACCGGGTTGGACGTCGAGGCCCGGCGCGGCCTGTGGTCGACCCTGCGCGGGCTGGCCCGGTCGGGGCGTGGGGTCGTGCTCACCACGCACTACCTCGAGGAGGCCGACGCGCTGGCGGACCGGGTCGTCGTCATCGACCGCGGTGTGGTGATCGCCGAGGGGGGGCCGGACGAGATCAAGGCCCGGGTTCCCGGGCGACGGGTCCGGGCCCGGACCTCGGTGGACCTCGCGGTGGCGAGCCGGTGGCCCGGCGTGGCCCGCGCCTCACGCGAGGGTCCGTGGCTCGAGCTGCTCGCCGCGTCCGCCGAGCCGGTGCTGCGTGCGCTGCTCGACCGGGACCCCTCGACCACCGGTGTGACCGTCACCGAACCAAGCCTCGAGGAGGCCTTCCTCGCCCTGACCAGTACCACGGAGGCAACACGATGACCACCCCCACGACGATGTCCACGACGACCGCACCTGCGCCGCCTCGGTCGAACCCGGCGAGGATCTACGTCACCGAGTCCCGGCACGAGTTCCTCAAGCTGGTCCGCGTCCCCATCTTCGCCGTGAGCACCATCGCCCTGCCGGTGCTGTTCTACGTGCTCTTCGGGCTGGCGTTCGGTGGCGACGACGCCGGAGCGGTCGACCGGCCGACCTACCTCATGGCGACCTACGGCACCTTCGGGGTCATCGGCGCGGCCCTGTTCGGCTTCGGGGTGTCGGTCGCCCTCGAGCGCGGACAGGGTTGGATGCGGCTCAAGCGCGTCTCGCCCATGCCGCCCCAGGCCTACTTCGTGGCCAAGGTCGCGATGAGCACGACCGTCTCCGCGCTGATCATCGGGGCGCTGTTCAGCCTGGGGGCCACACTGGGTGGTGTGCGCATGCCCGCCAGCCAGTGGATCGGCCTCGGCCTCGTGCTCCTCATCGGGGCGCTGCCGTTCTCGGCCATGGGCCTGGCCTTCGGCTACCTCGTGGGCCCGAACTCCGCGCCCGCCCTGCTGAACCTCGTCTACCTGCCGATGGCGTTCGCCTCCGGGTTGTGGATCCCGATCCACCAGCTGCCCGCCTTCGTGCAGGCGATCGCTCCCGCGCTGCCGCCCTACCACTTCGCCCAGCTGTCGCTCGGCACCATCGGTGCCGCCGAGGCCGGATCGCCGGCGGTGCACGCCGTCGCGCTGCTGGCGTTCGCCGCCTTCTTCCTCGCGGTGGCCGTGTGGGGCTTCCGCCGCGACGAGGGCCGGACCTACGGATGACGCAGCCGATGAGCCACCGCGCGCCGCACCCCACCCACTGACATGCGTTACGTCTGGCTGGTCTACCTCGGGGCGCTGTTCTACCAGCCGGTCTTCAACCCCTCCACCGACGGCAGGGACTGGCTCGCCGTCGCGGTGCTCATCGCGGTGTTCCTGCCGCTCTACGCAGCGACGTTCCGGGCACGCGACGACCGGCAGGTCCTGCTCGTCATCGCCGCCCTCGGCGCCCTGGCCCTCGCGGGGTCCCTCGTCAACAGCGGCGCCAGCGTGTTCGCCGTCTACGCGGCGGCCGCGGCGAGTCGCCTGCACCCCGCCCGTCGGGCCGTGCTCGTCGTCGCCGCCCTCGTCGGGGTGGTCGTCGTGATCTTCGTGGTCTCACCGGTCCCGATGCCGTGGCGGCTGGCCGCGATCGGACCGGCGTTGTTCTTCACCCCGGTCGTCGGTGCGACGAGCATCGTCGACGCGGAGCGCCGCCGGGCGAACGAGCGTCTCGTGCGCGCCGACGAGGAGATCGAGCGCCTGGCGACGATCGCCGAACGGGAGCGGATCGCCCGGGACCTCCATGACCTGCTCGGGCACACCCTGTCGGTCATCGTGCTGAAGTCCGAGCTGGCCGCGCGGCTGGTCCGGGCCGACCCGGACCGGGCCGTCGCGGAGGTCACCGACATCGAGCAGATCGGACGCGAGGCCCTCGGCGAGGTGCGCGCCGCGGTCGCCGGGTACCGCGCCCGGGGTCTGGGCGCCGAGCTCGACGGAGCACGGGTGGCGCTGGAGGCAGCAGGGGTCGACGTCGAGGTGCATGCCGACCCGACCGCCCTGCGCCCCGAGCAGGAGGCCGCACTGGCCATGGCGCTGCGCGAGGCCGTGACCAACGTGGTGCGCCACGCCGGTGCCACGCACGCCACCGTCAGCATCACGACGCTCGGGGGCGACGTCCGGCTCGAGGTGAGCGACGACGGCCGCGGCTCCGCGGGGCGGGCCGGGTCCGGGCTCACGGGCATGCGCGAGCGGATCGCCGCCCTCGGTGGCCATGTCGTCGTGGGCGCGCCGACGGCCCTCGGCGACGGCCGGGGGACCGTCGTCGAGGTGACCGTGCCCCTGGCGGAGTCCACCGACGACCACGGGTCCGAGTGGGTGGGTGGGCGATGACGATCACCGTCGTCCTGGCCGAGGACCAGCTCATGGTCCTCGGTGCCCTGAGCACGCTCCTGGGCCTGGAGGCCGACATCACCGTGGCCGGCACGGCCGCCGACGGCGAGGAGGCCGTGCGCCTCGTCGACGCCCTGCGCCCCGACGTCCTGCTGACGGACATCGAGATGCCCGGGATGACCGGGCTCGAGGTGGCCACCGAGGTCCGACGACGCGGTCTGCCGACCCGGGTGGTCATCCTGACCACCTTCGCCCGGGGCGGATACCTCCGGCGCGCGCTCGACGCCGGTGCCGTCGGCTACCTCCTCAAGGACGCCCCCGCCAGCGCCCTGGCCCAGGCCGTCCGTGACGTGCACGCCGGACGCCGCGCCATCGACCCCCAGCTGGCCGCCGACGCGTGGGGGGAGCCCGACCCGCTGACCGACCGCGAGCGCCAGGTGCTGCGCCTGGCCGGCGACGGGTTGGGCAACGCCGAGATCGCCGGGCAGCTGCACCTGTCCGAAGGCACGGTGCGCAACTACCTGTCCGAGGCCATGGGCAAGCTCGGCGCGTCCAACCGGGTCGCGGCGGCCCGACAGGCACGGGACCGCGGGTGGCTGTGACGGGGCCCGCCGCCGCGTCCGAGGGGGGCCTCGCCGGGATGCCGGGCGACCCCTGCGATGCCCGGGTCCGGTCCGGTGACGAGCTCGAGCGCCGGTGGCGAGCGCCCCGACGAACAGGCAGTCCCTCGCCGAGGTTCCTGGCGCCACGCTCGAGAGCCGACCTCGGCTCGCCAACTGCCTGTTGGTGGAAACGCTCCGCCAGCGCTTCAGGACCAGGTGAGCCAGAGGTGGGAGAGGCCGGGGTCATGACGTCGTGCTCGCCAGCCGCGACGACACTCAGGACTCACGACCCCCCGAACTGCGACTCCAGCTCGACGTGCCATCGTCGGTGGCGATCGGCCAGCTCGGGCCGGGAGCCGATGCGCGCACCGCAGCTCAGGCAGTCCAGGCCCGTGCTGCCCTGCACGAAGCCCCTGCGCCAGTCCCGCTCGGCCCACCGGGATGGTCGGTGGTCACCGACGTCCACGGGAATCAGCCGACTCTTCGGCGTGACGAGTTCCATTGGTGTCTCCTCCAGGCAGTGACAACGTTGTCGCGATAGTTTCACCCACGAACCACCTCGGGTCAAGAACCGGCCGCACGGTGACGTCAACCTTCGACACGGGCGTGTCGGCCGCGGGTCGACCGGCGCCCGCCGGACGCGAGCGAACAGTTCGGTCGTGGCCGATCGTTGGGGGTGACGGCGCGCGGACCTCGGCCCACGCCTCCAGCAGCTCCCGCTCGGCCTGTCGGAAGCATTCAGGACTCGCGCTCCGCTGCGCAGGCGGACACGAGCCCAGCGCGGGATCTCAGCGCCGGTCGCGATCGGCGCGCGCAGCGCTCGTGACGTGATCAGTGGCCCGGGGACCGATGTCAGGTCGACGGCGGCTGGGCCGGGAGCGGACACACCGGGACGGCGGGGTTGGCCAGGACGGAGGACGCCCGCGTGACGGGGCCCGTCGTGCCACCCCAGAGGTAGTTGATCTCGAGCGCCCCGCCGGTGGCGCCGACGGGGATGTCGAACACCAGGCGCAACCAGAAGGCCTTGGGCCCGCCGAACATCCAGAACCCGCCGAGGCCGAGTGACGTGCCGACGCTGTCGTACGCCGCCGTCAAGGTCAGCGGCACCGCGCTCAGGTTGGCGCTGACGATCTTCACGCGGCGGGAGTCCGGGGCGGGGATGTCCAGCTCGACCCAGTACTCGTACTGCCACTGGCCGCCGGCACGCCGCGACAGGCAGGCCGCGCCCAGCCGGGTGAACGACGGCGCCAGAACGGCCCCGGATGCCGCATACGCCGGTGCGGCCACCACGGCGGCGACCACCGGGACGGACCAGGCAGCGCCCAACGCGAGGGTTCGACGACGGACCTGGGGCCCACCCGATGCAGGGTTCACGGGCAACTCCGGCATGACGACTCCTGACTGTGATACCAGTACGATCCGGACGATCATTTCACTGGCGAACAGAATATCCACGTGGCCCCCCGGCATCCCGAGGGCGCCAGCATGTGGACGGGGCGGCGGGGCCCCCACGCCTGCGCCGGAGCGGACGATTCGCACTCACCTGCCGTGTGTCGTGTCGACCCCAAGGCCCCGCGGGCGCACACTCGGGCGGTGCGGGTTCGTCGTCAGTCGGTGCGAATGTGGTGGGAGCGCACGTTCTGGCCGCTCCCGCTGGCCGGCATGGTGGTCGCCTTCCTGCTGCAGGACCTGACGGTGACCATCGACGAGTCGCTGGCCGACCTCGAGGGGTCGATCATCTCCCCGGCCGCCGCCCTCACCCTCCTCGCGGCGGTGGGGGGCGGGATGGTGACCTTCACCGGCTTCGTCTTCTCGGTCATCCTCCTGATGCTCCAGTACGGGTCGGCGACGTACTCGCCGCGCAGCGTGTCGTACTTCCTCCGGCTCCGGCGGACCCAGCTGGTCCTCGCGGCCTTCCTGGGCACGATCACGTTCTCGTTCCTCGCCCTCGTCGAGGTCGGGTCCGGCGGTCGGGACGCCTTCGCCCCGGTCGCCAGCGTGGCCGTCTGCGTCTCGCTGCTGCTCGTCAGCCTGATCGGCTTCCTCGCTCTCATCCAGGGCGTTGGCTCGACGCTGAAGGTCGACGGGCTGTTGTCCGCCTGGGGCCGGATGGCGCAGCGGCAGCTCTCCCGCCAGGCCATGGCCAACCATGGCGACGCGGCGCCCCCCGAACCGGACGCCGACGGACCGGCCGATGGCCGCGCCGCCCACGGTGAACCACCGGACCTGGATGCCGGGCGGGGCGCCCTCGTGATCCGGCACCCGGGTCGGACCGGCCAGGTGGTCGCCATCGACGGGGCGCACCTGGGGCGGCTCGCGCGACGCGCCGGGTCCGAGGTGGTCCTCCTCGTCAGGCTCGGCGACGGCGTCGGCCCGGGCACGGCCGTGGCTCGGGTCCACGGGCCACCCGTTCCGCCGCGCCACGTCGCGCGATGCGTGCTCGTCGCGCCCGAGCGCTCGCTCGTGCACGACCCGCTCTACGCCGTCCGCCTGCTCACCGACGTGTCGCTGCGCGCACTGTCCCCCGCGGTGAACGACCCCACCACGGCCGTCCGTTCGCTCCACGAGATCGAAGACGTCCTGCGCACGGCAGCAGCGAGGGAGCTCGGCACCGTCCGCATCGCGGCGGGTGCGGGTTCGGTCACGCTGCCGGGGGCCACCTGGGACGACGTCGTCGACCTCTGCCTGCTCGAGGTGGTCGAGGTGTCCACGGGGCAGCCTCAGGTGGTCCGCCGCCTCACCGCGCTGCTCCGGGACCTCCTCGACGACGTTCCGGAGCACCGACGGGCACCCCTGCGCCGGTACCTGACGCGGCTCGAGGCCGCGGTCCACGACGCCGGGCATGATCCCGACGTGTGGCTGCGGCGCGACCGCCAGGGCGTCGGCGGAGGACGCTGAGCCGCCGTCGCCGACGTCGGCAGGCTCATCGCGCCGGGCAGTCCGGGTCCGAGGCCGAACAGAACTCGGCCCACCGGGTGTAGGGGAAACCTCGCACCGGCGCCGGCGCTGCTGTCCAGGTCGACGACGGTCACCCGGGTCGGGGTGACCCGACCGCAGTCCCCGAAGATCGCCGGGCTGGCCAGGTCGAGCTCACCGACCACGAGGGGACCGGCGAGCCGGGGTGGTCTGCCCACGTCGCTCGGTGGGCAGAGCGCGACCCGGGTGGCCGCCGGGCCGACGCCCGACAGGTACCGGCTGCCTCGGTCGACAGTTTCCAGCCTCCCGCGCCCCGCCATCGGTGGTGGAGGTCGGCTGCTATCGTCCCCTGCCGGGCGTGGACACCCGTGCCTCACCGCGAGTCTCGGAGGTCGTTCCATGGAAGCCGACGGTTCCGCCGAGATGGCCGCGCCCCACTCCGGGGCCGCGGGCGGGCCACCCCCCGGCCACCGCAGGCTCGGGCGGCTGAGCCTCACGGGCGCGGCGGTCGGTCTGGTCCTGGCCGGCATGTCGTCGACCCCGTCGTTGGTCCCGCGCGGGTGGCTGGTCAACGCCGTCCTCGTGGGGGTGTGCGCCGCGACCGGCTACGCGGTCGGGGCTGCCGTGGGGTGGGGGTGGCGGGTGCTGTCGCTCCCCACGCTCGGCACGGTGTCCCGTCGCCGCGGCTGGTGGGCCGTCGGGCTCGTCGCCCTGGTCGGCACCCTGATCCTGGGGTGGCTGAGCCGGGAGTGGCAGCGCGAGCAGCGCGAGCTCTTCGGGATGGACCCAGGGGTGACGTGGTGGTGGCTGGCCACCCCCGTCCTCGGCCTGGTCATCGCCGCCGTGCTGCTGGGGGTCGGCCGCGGCGTGAAGCTCGTGGGCCGCTTCGCCTTCCGGGTGGTGCGGCGGGTGCTTCCCGAGCGCGCCTCGTGGCTTGTCGCCGCCCTGAGCACCGCGGCTCTGGTGTGGGTGGGGCTCGCCGTCACGGTGACGGTACTCCTCTACGTGGCGAGCCGGTCCTTCGTGGCCAGCGACCTGCAGGACTACGCCGGAGTCACCCAGCCGGCCTCCGCGCACCGTTCGGGCGGACCGGCCTCGGTGGTCGAGTGGGGGGACATCGGCCGTGAGGGACGTGCGTTCGTCACCGGGGGACCGTCCGCGAGCGACATCGCGACCGTCATGTCCGACCCTGGCGCAGCGGAACCGGTTCGTGCGTACGTCGGGCTCGGCTCCCCCGGAACCGCGCAGGACCGCGCCGAGACGGCCATCAGGGAGCTGCATGCGCTCGGGGCCTTCCAGCGAAGCGCCATCGCCGTCGCGGGGACGACGGGCACGGGCTGGATCGACCCCGAGGCGGCAGCCGCGCTCGAGTACGTCGCGCGCGGCGACGTCGCGACCGTCGCGACGCAGTACTCCTTCTTCCCCAGCTGGATGTCGTTCATGTCCGACCGGGGAGCGGCCGAGCGCAACTCCGAGCTGCTCATCACGGCGCTGCGGGTCGAGCTGGACGGGATGCCGGCATCCGACCGGCCGTCGCTGTACGTCTACGGGGAGAGCCTGGGCGCCTTCTCGACCGACAACGCGTTCACGAGCGTGGAGGACATCTCCACGACGACTGACGGCGCCCTGCTCATCGGGCCGCCGAGCTTCGACCGGAACTGGCAGAAGGTGCAGGAGGGTCGCGAGCCCGGCTCGGCGCTGTGGCAGCCCGCCTACGGGTCCGGCGAGCTGGTCAGGGCGGCTGACACCGACGAGGACATCACCGACCAGACGCTGACCTGGCGCACGGACAACCCCATCATCTACCTCTCCCATGCCTCTGACCCCGTCGTCGCATGGACGGCCGACCTCGGGGAGTGGCTGGAGAATCCAGGTCCCGACACCCACCCGGCCACCATCGCCTGGCCGGTGGTCGGTGCGGTTCAGACGACCCTGGACCAGCTGGGGGCCACGGCGGTCCCCCCGGGCCACGGCCATGTCTACGACGAGACCGTCGTGACCGCGTGGTCGGAGATCCTCGGCCCCCCCTCGCTCCCCGACGAGCAGATCGACGCGATCCGCTCGGCCGTCCGGGTACCGTCCCCCTGAAGGGACCTGCCTGCAAGACACCGAAGTCCGTGAACCCGGCCGGACGTGATGTCTGGCCCGGACCGGCGTCAGGAGCCTCGGGTGCCCAGCCGAGGCCGCGACCGCCGCCTGGCCCGGCCGTAGACACGCCCGCCCCAGCCGGTCGGGTCAGCGCGGTCCTCGGTGATCCGCTGGCTGCGCAGGGCATCGGCCGTCGGCGAGGGTGCGTCGACGAGCGGCGCACCGGTCCCCCAGATGAGGAGCAGGTCGGCGAGGTCGGCATTGCGCGCGAGCAGCGGGCCGTGCACGTAGGTGCCGATGATGTGTCCCTGCCGGGCCCCGTCGTGCTCCCCGTCGTTGCCGTGGCCCAGCTCGAGGGCGACGAAGGCCACCGCGCCCGGACCCACGTCGGTCGTGCCGTGGTGGCTCTCGTAGCCGGACAGTGCGGCCAGGCCCAGCGCCGGGTCCGGCCGCGTGATGACGGGGCCGAGGAACGGGGAGGTCGAGCGCGACGACCGCACGTCGATCAGCCCGAGCCCGGCGTGGCGGGCGCCGTCGGGTGCCACGTACGAGTGCCCGAGCACCTGGTAGCCGGCGTTGACGGCGAGCACCACCGCGCCGCCGCTGACGCGCTCGGCGAGTCCGCCAGCGCGCAGTCGTTGCGCGAGAACCGGCATCCGGTCGTCGTCGAGGCCGCCGACGAGGTAGATGTCGGCCTCCGGGACAGCGCCCTGGTGCACCCAGGTCACCGTGCTCCGGATGCCGCGCAGGTCGGCTCGCCGCGCGAGCACGCGTGCGTTGCCCTCGTCGCCCTGGGCAGCGGTGGCCAGGGGGTGGAGGACGGCGATGCGCAGCGGGCTCACGTGGTCAGCCTCCGCCGCAGGTCCTTGAAGGCGGTGTAGTTCGCGATGACGTGGACGGGCCCCGACGGCATCGACAGGATCGCCTCGACGGGGTCGTCGATGACGGTGTGCGGGATGCCGGCCGTCTCGAGCAGCACGGCGACGTCGAGGCGGCGCTGCCCGGTGGCCACGACCCGGGTCCCGGACAGCACCGACAGGTCGACGTCCCAGCCCGGTGTCATGTCGCGGAACGAGAAGCTCTCCATGGCCAGCACGATGGGGACCTTCGCGTCCCCTCCGAGCGACACCGCCTCGAGCCAGCTGGCCGGGTTCTTGACGAGGAACAGGCGCACCCCGCGCCCCTCGACGTCGACCGCGCGGTAGCGTCCGTCGACGTCGGAGACCGTGGCGACCGCCCGGGCGGCCGACGCGACCGGGACGCCCATCGTCACTGCGGTCGCCACGGCGAAGGCGGCGTTCGACGTCAACCATCGACCCGGCAGGTGCATCACCAAGGGGGCCCGCGCACCATCAGGGCCGTGCAGGATCCCGTCCTCGACGAACCAGTCGGGCTGGGGCCGCGCCAGCCCGCACCCGGTGCAGGCCCAGTCCGGGCGCCGCTCGTCCGGCCACGCGACCGGCGACTCGCACCGGCGACAGAGCGCGGCGTCGTGGCGCCACTCCATCCCCCCGCCGACCCAGACGACCCGGTCCGCGGGGTGCACCGTCATCGCCAGCTCCGCGATGACGGGGTCGTCGGCGTTGGCCACGACAGTGAAGCCCAGGCCCGGGTCGGCGAGCGTCTCGGCCCAGTGGGCGAGGGTGCGCTGGAGGGAGACCCCCCGGGTGTACTCGCGCGAGGCGTTCATCAGCACGACCCACCCGGCGGAGGTCTCGCGGGCGACCGGGCCCAGGACCATCTCGTCGACCTCGAGCACCGCGCAGGTCGCCCGACGGGTCTGCGCCAGGGCCATCGCGGCACCTTCTCGCATGTTGGACCCCCCGGCGTTGAACGCCACCGGACCCCGGCTCGACAGGGCAGCGGTGAGCATCGTGGCCGCCGTGCTCTTGCCGTTCGTCGCACTGACCAGGGTGACCGGAATGCCCTGCGCGAGATCAGAGATGGCCCGCGGCTGGACCTTCATCGCCACGCGGCCACCGACGGCGGTGCCGTCGCCGAAGTCGGCCAGCCGGGACACCCGGGCCGTGACGCGCGCCGCGACGGCCGCGACCTCGGTCCTGGTCCGGCGGGTCGCCACCAGGGCGCGCCTGGTCAAGGGTTGCACGGAGCCGTTATATCGTACGTTTGTGAAACTGATTGCCGCGGTGAACGACAGTGCCGCCGAGTCACCACGCTACGTCGCCCGCGGTCCGGCCCAGCTGCGCCGGATCGCGAAGCGCTACGACCTCTCCCCGCAGCTCGCGGAGACGGTGCGCCTGCTCTCGCTCGTGTTGCCGTTCCGGGTCAGCCAGTACGTGCTCGACGAGCTCATCGACTGGTCGCGTGTGCCCGACGACCCGATGTACCAGCTCGTCTTCCCCCAGGACGGGATGCTGTCGCCCGAGCACGTCCGAGCGCTCGCAGCGCTCGCTCCCCACGGCCGGCTCGCCGGTCCCGGCCTGGCCGAGCTCGTCCGCAGGATCCGCTCTGAGCTCAACCCGCACCCCGCCGAGCAGCTGTCGTCGAACGTCCCCCTCGACGCCCGCGGCGACCCGATCCCCGGGCTCCAGCACAAGTACGACGAGACGGTCCTGTACTTCCCCTCCCACGGGCAGACCTGCCACTCCTACTGCTCGTACTGCTTCCGGTGGGCCCAGTTCGTCGGTGACCCGGAGCTCCGTTTCGCCACGAACACCCCCGACGACCTCGTGGCCTACCTCCAGCGGCACCCTCGCGTGTCCGACGTGCTCGTGACCGGGGGTGACCCGATGATCATGAGCACCGCACGGCTGCGTGAGCACGTCGAGCCACTGCTGCGCGTCGACTCCCTGCGCACGATCCGCTTCGGCACGAGGGCCCTCGCCTACTGGCCGAGCCGCTTCGTCGGCGACCGGGACGCCGACGACCTGCTGCGACTGCTGGAGCGCGTCGTCTCCGGTGGACGTACCGCCGCGGTCATGGCCCACGTCAGCCACCCGGTCGAGCTCGAGGGAGACCTCGTCCGCACCGCGATCGAGCGGATCCGGTCGACGGGGGCACTGCTCTTCACCCAGGCGCCACTGATGCGGCGGGTCAACGACGACGCGGCCACGTGGCGGGAGATGTGGACCACCCAGCTCTCCCTCGGGATGACCCCCTACTACCTGTTCGTGGCCCGTGACACCGGCGCCCAGGACTACTTCAAGGTGCCGCTCAGGCGTGCCGCGCAGATCTACCGTGACGGCCTGAGCGGAATGTCGGGCCTGGGCCGCACGGTCCGCGGCCCGGTGATGTCGGCCACCCCGGGCAAGGTCGCCGTTGACGGCCCAGCCGTCCTGAACGGCGACCGGGTGCTCTCGCTGCGGCTCCTCCAGGCTCGGGACCCCTCGCTCGTCGGGCGGCCCTTCTGGGCGTACGACAACGCCGCGGCGGCCTGGGTCGACGAGCTCGTGCCCCACCCCTCGTCCGACCCGGAGCTGGTGCGAGCGGTGTGGGGCGGCCCCGCGCTCACATCGCGATGAGGATCGCGCCCAACCTCGCCCTCGACGAACGGGTCAACGTCCTGCGGTCCAGCGGGGTCGACGTGCTGCACCTCGGCTTCGGCGAGGCGGGCCTGCCCGTGCACCCCGGCCTCGTCGACGCGCTGGGCGCGGGCTCTGCGAGCAACGCGTACGGTCCGGTGGCAGGTGCCCAGGCCCCTCGTGCCGCCGTGGCCGGCTACTGGACCCGGCGCGGGACGCCCACCGACGCCGAACAGGTCGTGCTCGCGCCCGGGAGCAAACCACTGCTGGCGGCGGTCGTCGCCTGCGAGCCGGGCGACGTCGTGCTCCCACGACCCTCATGGGTCACGTACGCCTCCCAGGTCGAGCTGTTCGGCCGTCGCACGGTGTGGGTCGACCGGCCGCTCGGCTCCGGCGGCATCCCCGACCCCGCGTTGCTCCCGGCCGCCCTGGCCCGCGCGCGGGCGGAGGGCGCCACGCCACGCCTCGTCGTGGCCACCCTGCCCGACAACCCCACCGGCCTGCTCGCCCGGCCCGACGAGGTCGAGGCGCTCTGCCGGGTCGCGGAGGCCGAGGACCTCGTCGTCATCAGCGACGAGATCTACCGCGACGTCGTCTTCGGGTCGGTGCCGTTCGTCAGCCCGGCCGACCTGGTCCCCGACCGCACGATCACCGTCACCGGGCTGAGCAAGAGCCTCGCCCTGGGCGGGTGGCGCGTGGGCGCCGTGCGCTTCCCTGACACCGCATGGGGGCGGGCCCTGCGCGGACGGGTCGTCGGCTTCGCGAGCCAGGTGTGGTCCAACCTCGCCGCCCCCATGCAGGCCGTGGCCGAGTACGCCTTCGACGAGCCCGCCGACCTGGTGCGGCACCGCGAGGCCTCGACCCGCCTGCACGGACTGGTCGTGGATGCCGTGCACCGCATCTTCGCCCGGCACGGCGTGGTCGACGTCCCGCCGGACGGCGCCTTCTACGTCTACCCCGACTTCGAGCCGCACCGCGAGCGGCTGGCGCGGCACGGCATCCGCGACGGCTCCGACCTGGCCCGGTGGCTCCTCGAGACGCACGGCCTGGCCGTGCTCGAGGGTGAGGCGTTCGGGGACGACCCTCACGCCCTGCGCTTCAGGGCCGCCACCAGCCTGCTCTACGGCGACACCGCTCGCCGCCGCTCGCAGGCCCTGGAGAGCGCCGACCCACTGGGGGTGCCGCACGTGGCGCGCAGCCTCGACCGTTTGGATGCCGTCGTGGCGGCCGCCACCTCGGCCTGACCGCCCGGGCCCTCGAGGTCGTGACGGCAAGGACGGCGATGCCGAATGACCGGCGTCAGGGTGTCCCGCGGGACACCCTGACGGAATGGACCTCCAGGATCGCCTCGAGGTGCTGTGCGAACACCGCGATGATCGCAGCGGCCGCCGCCTCACCCCGGGGAGTCAGGAGCACCAGGATCCCCCGCGCATCGTCGGCGACACCGGTGGCGTCGCGCCTCGTGAGACCGGCCCGCTCGAGCCGGTCCAGCACGCCGGTGGTCCCCGCGGGAGTGAGCCACAGCTCGTCCGCGAGCTGCCTGGGCCGGATGGAGCCACGGTGAGCGATCGCGGCGACAGCGAACCGGTCCACCATCGCGTGGATGCCGTACGGCGCAACGGCCGCCTCGACCGCGGCCACGTACGTCGCCCCGACCGTCGCCAGACGCCGTGCCGCCTCCGAAGGCTCGATCGCCGGCTTGTCGAGGACTGCCTCGGTGTCGCGGCCGAGGAGGAGCAGCACCTCCTTGACGATCGGCGCGCAGTCCTCGAAGTAGTCGGCCAGGGCCGCGTGGAACGCCGCCAGGCTGCGACGACCTTCGGGGCCGAGCGTGAGGTTCACCCGTCGGCGGTCACCCGGCACCGGTCGGGACTCGATCATCCCGGCGGCGAGGAGGCGGGTGATGCTGCGCGAGAGGGTGCTCCGAGGCCGGCCGAGCGACTCAGCCACGACGGAGGGCTGGACCGGGCCCATCGCGTCGACCGCCGTGAGCAGCCCGATGTCGACGTTGGACGCACCACCATGGGCCAGCGATGTCTGCGCGACCCCGGACAGCCCCAAGGAGTAGCCCTGCAGCAAGGTGAGGGCATGGAACAGGTCAGAGGTCGACGGCGAGCCGTTTCCCATGAGGCCAAGGTACGCGGTCCGTCCCAGCTCAGGGGGCCGCAATGCACGCCGATAGTCCACAGGGATCGGTGGGGGGCGGGCCGGGTGGATCACGGTTCGGCGGCCAGTCGCTCGATGGTCGCGCTGAGCGAGTCCGTGATGGATCTCAGGATCAGGACGATGACCTCAGGAGGTGCCCCCCGGACCTCCGCAAGGGCGTTCTCCAGCCAGTCCCGCGCCCCGCCCATCTCGCCCTCGCCGGCCTCCGTCAGGCTGACGACGGTGCGCCGCCGGTCGGTCCGGTGCGGCCTGCGATTCGCGAGGCCCCGTCGTTCCAGCCGGTCCACCAGTGCCGTGGTGGAGCTCGTCGTGAGTCCGAGCGCCCGCGCAAGGTCGGTCTGGCCCATGGGCCCGCGGGCCAGGAGGTAGCTCACCGCCTGGCTCTCGGTCACCGTGAGGTTGAGCCGCCGACTGACCACCGCCCGGTAGCGCTCCCCGGCGAGGATCAGCTCCCGGAGCGCCATCAGCAGGTCCGCGGGGGCGGTGGGGGCGGTGGCGCGATCGACGGCCGCCGGTGGGGTGCCCTGCACGGTGGCCATCCTAGGCCGCGCATGTCGTTAGATTGACAAACTGCGTGATGGTCGAGCAGAATCCCGCCGTCGCACCTGAACGTCCACATGCGCTCGGACCACTACCTCAGGGCACTGGCAGCATGACCGCTTCGGCTCGTGCGCCACCACTTCCCCATCGGAGGTATCTCGTGGATTTCCCGCTCTGGATCATCGGCCTTGCCGTTGCCGTCGCCATTGGCTTCTTCTGCTACCGCACGGCCGAGGCGAAGGGTCGCAACCCGATCGGCTACGGCCTGCTCGGACTCTTCCTGCCGCTGGTCGGACTGATCGTGGTCCTGGTGATGAAGCCCCAGGCGCAGATCTCGACCACCGGCGCCTGAGGCCGTGGCCGGCGTCGACGCCCGCGTCGGCGGCCGGCATTCGCGACCCCTTGGCCGGGGAGGTCCCGCACGCGCGTACCTCTGCTACGCCATCGGCCTCCTCGTCGTCTACGCCGGCGGGCTGGTGGCCTTCTGGCCCCCCGAGGGAGAGCAGCCCGCCGCCACCTTGTTCCTGGTGCTCATGTTCGCCCCCACTGCGGGAGCCCTCCTGGCCAAGGTCGCCGCTCAGGGTCGCATCCAGTGGGGCCGACCGGGGCTGACGATGCTCCTCGGCCTGGTCCCGGTCCTCGCAGTCCTCGGCGCATATCTTCTTGCTGGCGCCCTCGGTTGGGTCCGGGAGGATCCTGACGTGCTGTGGGCGGCTCTTGCCGGCGCACCGATCGCCATCTTCGGCGCCGCGATCTCCGCCGTCGGCGAGGAGATCGGCTGGCGCGGCTTCCTGTGGCCGACCCTGCGTCAGCGCAACAGCTTCGTGCGCGCGAGCCTGGTCATGTTCGTCGTGTGGTGGCTCTACCACGTCCCGCTCGTGATCCTTGGCTGGTACGGCTCGCTGGCCGGTCTGCCTGCCTTCACCGTGGCGGTGGCGGGGATCGTGCTGTTCCTCGGCGTGATCACGGACAGGTCCCGTTCCCTGTGGCCGAGCGTGGTGACCCACGGCGCCTGGAACGGTCTCGTCGCGACGAGCTTCGCGGCGACCGAAGGGGTCGAGCGGGTGCCGGCCTTCTCCGGCAGCGAGGCACTGCTCGGCGAGTTCGGGTGGCTCTCCGCTGTGGTCATGGCCTGCGTCGGGCTGGGGTCGGTCTGGTGGCACTTCTCCCGACCCCTGGCGGATGGAGCCGCAGCCCCGAGGCCCACCCTCGTCTCGGCGCGGGCCAACCGACCGTGACGGCTGCCGGCGGGAGCGCCCCGGTCAGGCCCGACACCCCCTCGCCGAGGCACGCCGTGGAGTCCACCGGCACTCGTCTTCGCACCCGGTTGGCCCTGGGGGTGCTGGGGGCAGCCCTGAGCGCGCTGGTGGCCCCGGCGGCCGGCGCAGCGCCGACCGTCCAGGCGCCGACCGTCCAGGCGCCGACCGTCCAGGCGCCGACCGTCCAGGCGCCGACCGTCCAGGCGGCATCCGCCAGTGACGAGCAGGCGCTGGCCGAGCGGTACGCCCCGGTCGTGCGCCTGGTCCAGCAGGCAGAGGACTGCGGCCGGGGCGAGCCCTTCCAGCCCACCGACGTGGACGTGCTGCTCGGCAACACCACCGTCGCCCTGCGCGGGCCCTGGGACACCGACGACCTCGTGAAGATCGCCCCCCTCGCCGACGACCTCGGCAAGGGCCTGGCCGGCTACCACCTCGACTTCCCGGGCAGCCCGCTCCAGCCGGGCTGCACCTACGAGGAGTGGGCCGACACCCAGACGCTCGGGTCCAGCCCGACCACCTACGCTCGGGTCGTCACGGAGCCCGGCGAGGACGGCCTGGCCCTGCAGTACTGGCTCTACTACCCGTTCAACGACTTCAACAACAAGCACGAGAGCGACTGGGAGATGATCCAGGTCGAGTTCGCGGCGGCCGACGCCGCGACGGCGCTCCAGCAAGAGCCGACCCGGGTGGGCTTCAGCCAGCACGAGGGTGTCGAGATCGCCCGCTGGGACGACCCCAAGCTGGAGGTTGCCGAGGACTCGCACCCGGTGGTGCACCCCGCGGCAGGATCGCACGCGAACTACTTCGATGCCGCCCTCCACCTGGGCCGATCCGGCCAGCAGGGGTTCGGATGCGATGACACCCGTGCCCCCTCCGTCGACGTGCGTCCCGCTGTGGTCCTCGTGCCGTCCGACGCGAGCGAGGCGGGTGCAACCTTCCCGTGGCTCAGCTACACCGGCCGCTGGGGTCAGCGTGAGAGCAGCTTCTACAACGGCCCCACGGGCCCCAACACCAAGGACCAGTGGACCGCCCCGCTCACGTGGACCGATGCCGAGGGGACCGACACCGCCTACGCCGTGCCGGCCAGTGGCCTCTACGGCACCGAGGCGACCAGCGCGTTCTGCGGCATCGTCTCCAGCGGCTCGAACGCCCTGCGAGGCGCGATGAACAACCCCGCGATCGCAGCAGCCGCCCTCGTGGCTCTCGGACTGGTGATGGCGTGGCTCGCCGGGCGCACGACATGGCGACCCTCGGCGCCGCTGCGGTTGGCGCGCAGGCGCAGCACCGGCCAGGTCATCTCCGCGGTGTGGCGGCTGTACACACGCCGCCTCGCGCTGTTCGTCGGCATCGGCCTGCCCATCACCGTCGCGATGGTCCTGCCCGGGCTCGCCTCTGCCTGGATCGTCTCGACCACGGAGGCGTTCGGCGACGACGGGACGATGCGCCGCACGATCGTCACCGTCACGGGGCTGCTGTTGGCACTGCTCGCCCCGGCGACCGTGGCACTGGGGCAGGCGGCCGCGGTCGTGGCCGTCCGCGAGATCGACGGTGGGCGCAGGGTCGGGGTGTCCCGCGCCTATTCCGTGGCGTCGCCTCGGGCCATCCCCCTGCTCCTGACTCAGCTCGCCATCGGCGTCGCCCTGGTGGCGTGCCTGGTCACCGTGGTCCTGGCCCCGGTCGCCGTGGTTCTCTTCGTCGTCAGCCTGCTGCTGGTCCCGGTCGTCGTCCTCGAAGGTCTCTCCGGCTGGGCTGCCGTCAGGCGGAGCGCCCACCTGGTGCGCCCCTCCTGGGTCAAGGTCGTCGTGCTCGTCGGGCTGACCGCCGGCCTTGCCTATGGGGTCGGCGCGGTGCTGGGAGCCGTCCTGATCCTCACGACCTCGCTGCCGCTGGCCGTGAGCAACGCCGTGTCCGGGTTCGTCTACGCCGCCCTCGCGCCGCTCGTGGCCGTGAGCAGCGTCTACATCTACGCCGACGTCGTGGTGCGCGAGAAGCTAGCCACCGGGGCCGCCCGGGACGGCGAGCTCCCCGCCGAGGCCATGCTCCCCTGAGCATGGGGAGACACGGGAGCTGTGGGCGTGGACAACGGGGTCACGACACGAGGCACCAGTGGTAGTTTGTCGCCGGAACAGTTGCGCCCGACGTACCGCGTCGTGACAACCTGAGTCAGACCTCACCCACCGGAGACCGTTCATGGTTGACCAGTCCCAGCCGCCGACCACCCGCTCGGCCTGGCCCGGCGTTGCCCTGCTCGCCCTCGCCGTCGGGTTCTTCGTCCTGGCCACCATGCTCAGCCTGGCCGACACGGGCGCCTCCACCAACTGGTACATGTGGGCTGCCCTTGCCGCCGCTGCCGCTACTGCGGTGGCCGGGATCGCCCGTCTGATCCGCCGCTGACCCGTGTCGACCTCGCGAGGCAGCGGACCCCAACGGCCCGATGAGGCCCGGAGCGCGGCCATCAGCAGCCCACCACAGGACATGGGCGGCACGTGGCCACCCGAGGAGAGGATGCGCACATGACTGCTGAGACGATCCAGGCCACCGCGCCCAGGACGAGCTATCTGGACTGGACGTTCGAAGGACGCGCCGGCATCGTCCGCTACGTCGTGACCGCCGTCCTCATGGTGCTGGTCTTCTTCTTCGTCGCCGCACTGCTCGGAAGCATCCCCACGGTGCTCCTCCAGATCGCGGCCCCCGAGTTCGACCACAGCGATCTCGGCCAGAACGTCCAGGTGATGTTCACGTTCGTCATGGCGTTCCTGCTGCTTCCCCTCGTCGTGTGGCTCGTCCATCGCCGCCCCGGCTGGTCGATCGGCCTGCCGACGCGGCGCATCCCCTTCCGCGACCTGGGCCTCGGCTTCGGCGTCGGGGTCGCGGTGGCGGTGCTCGTGTCCGCGGTCACGCACGTCACGGGGATCTACGAGGTCGAGTACGTCGGTATCGACTGGTCACAGTGGCTGCTCGTCCTCGCCGTCACGGCGCCGCTGATCCTGATCCAGGCGTCGTCCGAAGAGATGCTGTTCCGCGGCTACCTCACCCAGGTCGTCCGTCGGCTCTCGAGCAACCCCCTGCTCTTCGTCAGCATCCCCGCCGTGCTCTTCGGGTTGCCGCACGCGGCGAACATCGCGGCATACCGGGGAAACATCGCCGTGCTGCTGCCCTACATCGTCAGTGGCCTCCTCTACGGGTGGGCTGCGTGGCGCACGGGCTCACTGGTGCTGGGCGCAGGTCTGCACTGGGCCAACAACCTCGGCGGTGAGGTCCTCATCGGCACGAAGGACGACGTCCTGAAGTCGGTGGCCCCGTGGGTCAGCGGGCTGCCGAGCCTGACCATGGTCACCGTGATCACCACCGTCAACGCGGTCCTGACCATCGCGGTGCTCGAGGGGCTGCTCCGGCGACGCGCCACGACCCGACCCTGACCTCAAGGGAGAGCGGCCTGGCCATCGACGGGGTTGACGGTGCCAGCAGCCACGCTGTGCACCACGAGTCACGAGGCATGAACGCCTCTGCTCGCCGCCGCGACGGCGGGAGCGTCCGATCTCTCCAATCTGGGCCCCGGCCGTTGAGCGCGTGCGGTACGAGGCACCCACGTCGTGTGCCCATCGGCTCTCCGGGCCCGAGGCGTGCTCGCCGCGACGCCGTCGCCACCCACTGCGAGTCTGATCCCGTGTGGGCCATGCGGATGCTGCTCCAAGGGCGCGACCAGCCCCTCGCACTGAGCACGCCGGTCGCCGTGCGATCTGGTCCACGGGAACCCCACGACAGCCGTTGACTGGCCCTTTGGCAGACCCAGGCGGACACCATGCTCCGCGAGTTCGCCCGCGACCGGCGGCCGATCCCCAGTGGCTCGCTGCCCGGATGCCGCTACGCGCGCCTTGGGCCCCGCTCCCCCTTGAGGTAGGGACAACCATTGGACGATGGCCTTTCCGAGCTCGGCATCGAGATCAACGAGCGTGAACTGGTCACGACGTGAGCTTCGACCTCGAGCCGAACGAGTCCGTCAGCTCCTCCGTACCGGTGGGATCGCTGGCGACTGTCCACGTCGTGGGAGGCGTCGCGATCTCATGTCACCTTCCCCACGCAGACCGCCGCACTCAAGAGATCGATGGCGTCACGACCGACGACTAGGTCGCCGACATCGTTGCGCCCATGGCCTACGAGCTCGGCCTGCCCGAGGGGTGGCTCAACGGAAGCGCCCGCCCATTCCTCTCGCCCAGCCCCGCTGACACCCTCACTCCAAGACCGCGTCGTCGGCGGCGATGATGAAGTCGCAGCTGATCGCCAGCTCACAACCACCGCCGTAGACCATGCCGTGCAGCGCAGCGATGATCGGCCGGCGCAGCTGACGCACCGTGTACACCAACCGGTCGAACACCTGCCGCTGGCGCAACCACTGCTCCTTGGTCATCTCCTTGCGTTGGTACAGGTCACCACCGACGGACAAGGCCCGGTCCCGGCCGAGGTCAGGACCGCCACCCGCACCGAGGGCCGCGCCGCGATGGTCTCGAGCACCTCGATGAACTGCACCGCCAGCTCGGTGGTGATCGCGTTGTCCGCATGCGGGCGGTTCAACGTGATCACCGGGACCCGCTCGTCCAGGACGAACTCGAGCAGCACGAGCTGCTCCGGCTCGGGACGTCCTCGGGGGGCCGATAGCCAAGCCGCCCCATCCGGGCCTCACTGTGGTTTCCCATGATCCAGCCTCCTTCACAAGGCGCCAGATCACCGGCGCCGACGATGTCCTCCAGGCCACCCTCTCGCCCCGCCACGGCACGTCGTGACACCGCGGGGGTGACCCACCCGTCTCACCCGTCTCACCCCTCTCGCCTCACCCGGCCGGAGCGGCTGCTCCGCCTCCATCACGGATGACTTCGGTGATGCACACCGCGCGATAGCACGCGCCCTCTGCATCACCCGGTGGGCCAGATCGACCACTCGAGTGAGCATCGATCAAGGGCAGGCCCCGGCATGACGACGTCGCGGTAGGCCCGGGTTGTGCGCCCCACGTGCTATTCAAAAGGGCACTTCTGGCCGCTCACGGTGGCTCACGGGGGCGAGCTCAGCGATCCAGTCGAACGTGTCGAATCCCCGCGCGAACGCACCAGTCCGCCGCTTCCGCCGTCATCCGGTCCGGACCGGCCAGAAGCACCCGCCGGAGCTCGTCGATGTCGGAGATCTCCTTTGGCCGTGGGCCGACGTCCTCAAGGGCCTGAACACTCCAGTGACTGTCCTCAGGGTGCTGAACCGCTCTGCAGAATTCGTTCACTCGGCGTGGCCAGGTTGGCATCCCATGCCAGTCACCACCACTCCAGAGAGTTGGGCAAGCCGCGAGCACCCTGGCCGCACGCCGGCCGGCGTTCGCTTCCACCTCAGCCAGCAGCTCGCCGGCGACCTCCGCGCTCAGTCGCAGGTCGGCCAGGTCAAGATCGACGCACTCGACGAGCGCCCGCCCATCAGGGAGTCGGCGCTCGGGGTCAGTGACCGCCGCGGCGACCACCTCCCAAGGGCTTTCACTCGCCAAGAGCTCGTGAGCCAGGCGCACGGTCGCGGCATTGGCTCGCATCATCTCGCCGTCAGGCAAACCCGAGCTGCCCGCGTGCCAGTCCTCCAACGTCGTGTTGCGCCACATTCGCTGCGTCGCGCCGACAGCGGCGGCCCAGAGGAGACCGGCATCAGCATCGAGCGACACCCCAGACTTCTCGAGCTCACGCTCGATGAGCGGTAGCTGCTCGATCAGCTCGCGCACGGTTCGGTTCACGTAGAGCCCTGGGGTCGAGACGGCTTCGTCGGGATGCAGACCGATCCTAGGCATCCATCCACTGGCGGACCGCGACTGGTCTGGCCATAGCAGTAATTGCTATACTCGATGTCATGAGCAACCGCGGCGACATCCTCGAACAGGTGATGACGAAAGTCGGCATCAGCCAGTCGGAGCTGTCCCGCATCAGCGGCGTGCACCAGCCGAGCATCAGCCAGTTCCTCTCCGGGCGCACGGACCTCAGCGACGACATGCTCGACCGGATCCTCCAGTGCATGGGATATCGCCTCGAAGTCGTCCGGCGACCCATGCAGCCCGAGCTGACCCGTTCCGAGCGTCGATCGTGGCTTCTCCACCGCCAGTTGTCGCGCCACCTCTCACCGGAGAGCCTCCTGGAGTGGACACCCCGCATCCACTCCAACCTGGATCGGCTCCGCTCCGGCGTCGCCGGCCAACCGCACACACGGAACCTCGAGCGATGGCGGGACCTCGTCGACCACGGCAACCTTCCCGGCCTGCGCCGAGTCCTCACGGGCCTGGACCGCGACAGCATCGAGATGCGCGAGGTCTCACCTCTTGGTGGACTCCTCGGTCAGGACGAGCGCGACAGGGTCATGGCGAGTCTCTGATGCGCCGCGACCAGCTCGAGCACGCCATTCGTACCGCATGCCAGATCATCGACGCCCGCGAGGTCATCGTCATCGGCTCCCAAGCCATCCTTGGCTCGGTCGACGAAATGCGGCTGCCAGCTGAGGCAACGATGTCCCTCGAGGTCGACATCCTTCCCATCGCCGCGGACGAGGATGACACGAGCCGCCTCGCCGACCTGATCGAAGGCGTCGCCGGCGAGTGGTCGCCCTTCGAGGAGCTCCATGGCTACAGCATCGACGGCGTCAGTCTCGTCACTGCCGTACTGCCGCCCGGCTGGCGCGACCGGCTCGTGAAGGTCGAGAACGACAACACCACTGCACCCGGCGGCGACCCGCGGTTCACCGGATGGTGCCTTGAGCCGCACGACCTCTGCGTCGCCAAGCTCGTGGCCCTTCGCGAGAAGGACACCCGGTTCGTCGAGGCGCTGTTGGGGGCCGAGATTGTCGACGCCCACTTGATCGCCGAACGCCTCCGTCTGCTCGGCGCGACTCACGAGGCCGCGGCACAGCGCGCCTTGGGGTGGCTCACCTCGCGTGAGGCATAGCGTCCCGCAGGCGTCCGTCGTCGCGAGGCCCGGCGCACCTGTCTTGGGACAGATGCGGAAACAGGAGCGTTGCCGCTTGGTTGCTACACAGCCGAATGCGACCATCTATCGGCCAGTCCCCTCTCCGGGAACGGCTTACAAGTGACAGATGCGCGGTACGAGAACTCGCCTGACCTGCGGCGATGCCGAATCCAGGCAGCATCGAAAGTGGTCTCGTGCGACAGCCGTGCGACAGTGATGTCCATCTATGTACACCTGTGTCGTGCGACAGCGTCCAGGCCCTTGGGAACGAACTGGGAACTTTCGTGCGTCCCGCTCGGCTCCACCTCGACGATACGGGACCTGTCAGGCAGGCCCAAGGCGTTGCGCTCAGACGGGACGACCTTGCTTCTGGCCACAGGGCGATCCCACGCGGACGGCACACTGGTGTCCATGGCCCTCGAACCGCTTGACGAGGTACGCAACCACCTCAGCGAGGTCATGGACCGCGTGGAGTTCCGACGCGAGCGGGTCACCGTCACCCGCGACGGCCGCCCGGATGCCGTCATCCTCAGCCACGAGGACCTGAGTGAGCTTGAGGAGACCATCTCGGTGCTCAGCGATCCCCAAGCCTTACCGGACATACGCGAAGCGGATGCCGCGTTCGCAGCCAGTGATGTCGTGCGCGGATCGATGCCGTCGGCGCTCTGCGTCCGTGAGCCACGGCCCTCGCCTCAGTGCCTTCCAGCGCCGCGTTGTGGGATGGCCGCATCAGCTTCCAGCCGCACGTCCTCGGCGTTGGTGAAGACTTCCAGCGCGTCGCTTCCATAGGTCTCGAGCGTCAGCTGCACGGCAGCGTCTGCGTCGATGCCGAGCGCCGCGGCGATGGCCGTGATGTCCGCTCGATCTCGGGCACGTCCGGCCGCCAGTTTCATGGCCAGGAGATGCCTCAAGGGCGCCAGTTCCACGCGCAGCCCAGCGGAAGTTGGAGGGTCCATGGCGCCACGCGGTGGCGCCGGGACATACGGCGCCGCTGCCCCGTTCAACCAGTTCTCCGGAAGGCCCAACTCGGCCGCCATCGCGCTGACCACGCCCGCGACCTTGTCATTGGTCGTGATGCCGTCGATGTCCTGCGTGCGCCGATCAGCATCGGGCAGCTGCAGGGCTACCGCCGCGCCCCCGACGAGGTAGACAGTGGCAGCGACACCGTCGGCGCGCAGCCGGCGGTCCAACTCATCGAGGAGTTCGCGGATCTGATCCGCGTCCAGGTCGAAGCTCATGCGGTCAAGAGCTCACGCTCGTTGACCCGGATGCCAACCTTGGCCAGACCCTCGTGCAGCGTCCGGTCCTCGCGGACCGGCAAGGGCGCCCACGGCTGTTCCAAGGGAATCGGGGCGACGAGCCACCTGGGGATCGGTCGCCCGTCACGCGCGCTGTCCCTCAGCAATAGATAGGTGAGCGTCTTCCACGGGCCGGTCAGGCGACGGCTGGGGGCGCCCGTGGACCAGATGGCCTGCCTGGCAGGCGTGCTGAGCGCGAGTGACTGGTCTCGGCCTTGGAGCAGCATCCGCATCGCCCAGATCGGGTCGGTATCGGCATGCTCCGCGACGGCGTCGACCACGTCGGCTGCGCGCATCCAAGTGCGCCTGGACGCCTGCTCTGCGGCTTCCTCGAGATCGAGGAGAACCAAAGCCGAGGGGACCGTGCGCCCGGCGAGGTAGTCGCCGAGCCGGGACGGGGTGCGCCCGATCGCGAACGCGGCCTGGCTGCCGTTCAAGCCCGCAGCGTCGATGAGCGCACGAAGGCGCGCACGAAGCTGGTCGGTCGTGGCCATATCCCAAGAATACCCATATTCGGTTACTTAGCACATCCGCTCTCCCTGGCTATATCCGCAGCCTCCGCCCTCCCGGCAACATGGCCGCCGTCCCCCGCTGCCAGCGAGAGAACACCCCAGCCGACACCGCCGAGCCTCCCCCGAACGGCCTTCGTTCCTACTCGACGAATCCGAACGATGTCGTGGCCCGCACACCTCATGCATCCGCGGCGGGCACCCCAGTCGTTGTGACGACTCATTCACCCGCTGAACACTCCAGCGATGTGGCCCCCAAGAGGCGTCCCGAATGCGTAAGGAAGTAGGGGGACCATCTAGGAGACGACGATGGAACGCAAGCTCAGGAAGCAGGCCAAACGGCAAGCGGCACGCCGCGCCATGCTCGACGGCACCTCCGCGAACCGGCAAGACCCTCGCCGACGACCGACGCGGCAGGGACCCACCACCGAGCCCAAGGTCGAGCGCCGGCTGCCGCGCGCTCCCGGGGGCACGGTGGCCTTCGGTTGGTGCGGCTCAACGGTCACCGTGCCCCACCGCGGCCGGATCCCCAAGTGGTGCTCCGCCACCTGCCGTCACCGCGCCTGGGAACAGCGTCGGGCCGCAGCCTCAGGGCGCGCAGCCATCGAGGTCGTCGACCGACCAGTAGAGGTCGTGCACCACGTGAACCGGGAGAAGAGCGGGCCTGGCGGCGGGTACGACCTGTGCTCCCACTGCGGCCGGGAGAAGAAGTCCTACGAGGGCGGCAACCCCTCCTTCAAGGGACCTCTTATCGGCTGAGTACCGTTCCAGGGCCCGCTCCGACAGGTGGCTGGGGCGCCGTGTGGCAGGCGATCCGGTCAGCGTCCAGCGCACGCGCCGGGCACCGGCACCCCGGAGGTCGCCGGACTCAGCACCCGCGAGCTCTTCACAGTGCTCCGCCTGCTGCGTGGGCTCAACATCGTCGGCGGCGACGTCGTCGAGGTCGCACCCGCATACGACCACGCCGGCCTCACCGGCCTCGCGGCGGCGCACACGGCATGGGAACTCCTCACCCTCATCGGCCTCGCACCGCTCCAGCCGCAATGACCCCCCTGCCACCTGCCCCACCACTCAGGCTTCTGGCGGCGAGGCTACGCCCCACGCCGGCAAGGGAAGGGCCCAGCGCTCTGTCCAGACGCGGCACGGCGACTGTGCCGCTACCTTGATCTCATGTTCGGGGTCAATGTCGCAGAGCTGGCGATTCTGCTTGCCGTCCTCGTCGCCGTGCCGATCGCTCTCTACTTCATCGTCAAGCTGGCCGTCCGAAAGGGCTCCCAGTAGCCCAACGCACGACGAGGTGTGTTGCACCACGGCCGGCTCGACATTTCGACCCAGGGCGACTCGCGGCGAAGTGGGTCGCTTCGCGTAATCCCCACTTTGGCGAGTAGTTCTGTGGTGCACACGGCGCTACCGACACCGCTGCGGTTCGGCCCGTACGCTGGTTGCATGGGGACCGCGACCAGACAGAGCGAGTCGTTGCGTGCAGCGATCGCCAGCCATCGTCGCGCGCTCGAGGAGATCCTTGCTCGGTACGGAGCGACCAACGCGCGCCTGTTCGGTTCCGTTGCCCGTGGCGACGCCACGCCGGGGAGCGACATTGACCTGCTGGTCGATCTGACACCCGGTGGCGCCAACGAACTCCTGCGCGTGTCCGGTATTGCCGAGGAGCTGACCGAGCTCCTCGGGACCCGGGTCGATGTCGTGGCGACCTCGCTGCTACGTGGTGAGGTCTTCTCCAGCGCCCTTGCCGACGCGGTAGCGGTGTGAGCCGCTCCGAGGACGAGCGGTTCGCCGACATCCTGGGCGCCATCGAGCGCTGTCTGGAGTACGCGCCGCACCTGCATTCCGACGAGTTCGGGTCGATGGCCTACGACGCTGTGCTGCGCAACCTCGCCGTCGTCGGCGAGGCCGTTCGGTCAATGCCCGACGAGACTCGGTCCACCATGCCGGATGTGCCGTGGGCCTCGATCGCAGGTCTGCGCAACGTCGTCGTGCACGAGTACTTCCGCGTGAACCCCGACCTGGTCCGGGACATCGTCGATCATGAGCTCACCGACCTGGCCACCGCCATACGTAACCGCTGACACCGGCATCTCCACGCGGTGCTGGAGCATGGTCGACTCGCGGCTATGACGCGGGTCCCAAGCGTGCTGCCAGCCAGTCAGCGATATCCGGCACCTCGAGCTTGCCCGATGCCGCGCTGAGCATCATCTCCTCTGCTTCGTCGACGGTGTAGATGAGGTCTTGGCCGTTCAGGAGACAGAAGATGCGGGTCGCGGACCAAGCCAGACGCTTGTTCCCGTCTACCAGGGCATGGTTGCGGACCAGCGAGTGGAGAAGCGCTGCGGCCTTGTCCAGAAATGCCGGGTACGCGTCGTCACCGAAGAGGGTGACCCGTGGGCGGCCCGCCGCCGCAGCCAGCAGGCCGGCGTCTCTGACGACCACGTGGTCCATGACGCCAGCGGCGATCTCCAGCAGGTCCTCCACCGAGAGGTAGTCGATCTCCTGGCTGCTCACTTGCTCAGCCGCTGGAGCAGCTCGGCATCTTCAGTGCGCACACGGTGGATCGCGCTGAGCAGTCGCTGCGGGCGTTCCGTCACGTACTGGGCGATGGCAGTCCTGGCGACCTCCTGCATGGAGCGGCCCTCCTGCTCGGCCTTTGCACGTAGGGCGTCGCTCTCGGAGTCGGTGAGCCGCAGATTCATCGCCATCCACACACGGTACCACCACGGTACCAGGCAAGCAGATGTCGCGATCTGGCCTTGGAAAGTGAGGCTGCTCAAACACCCGCGACGTAGGCGGTCAGGAAGTGCACGGCGTGCCGGTCGAGGTTGCCGCGGGCGCGGTCGTAGTGCTCCGTGGTCCTGGGGTCGGCGTGGCGGGCCAGGATCTGCGCGTCGCGAAGCGGCACCCCGGCATCCAAGGCGTTGGTGATCGCGGCGTGCCGCAAGGTTGCCTGGCTTGAACAGTGTGCAACCCGATTTGCTACGGCTCGCCCGAGTGAGCAGCAAGTAGTGGTCTGCTCGACCTGTCGGCCGGTTGTCCAGAGGCGTCGAGTGCTTGTCGCGCAACTGTCCCAACCTTCAGCTCTAGCTGGACGGCAGGCGGCTGCCGTTGAGACGCAGTCCGTGAGGTGGAACCCCGCGATGGGATCCGGGCGCCAGCCCATGGGGGCGGTACGGTCACCCGCCGCCGCCACCCCCGCCGCTTGACGACGGTCCGTGGAAGTCCCCTCTGTACTCCTCATCGGTGCGGCTGTTCATGTTGAAGTCCACGCTGCCACCCGAATTCGACGGGCCACGCCGCCGGTCAACGACCATTGCGATGACCGCCGCAACCGCCACTATGCCGAGGATCCAGAACCAGATCTCCATGGCTAACCCTTCGCCGGTACCGCCGACCCGGGCGTCGGTGGGTACGTCGAGTGTCCGCTCATCCGGTGTGCGTCGTCTAGGCGCTTTGGCGTCGACACTTGCCACCTGTCGTCTTCGGGAAGGGGCCCCGTCCCACCACCAGGCCGGCGGCGATCGTCAGAAGCGCGTGTCGCCTCCCGCATGGTGCGCAGGAGGGGCCTTGGGAAACGGGGTGTGTTGGTCGAGCCCTCCAACCCACCCCTGCGACTCGCGGCTGCAGAGACGCAGGTCAACCCCCCTCCCACGCGGCTGCGATAACACAGCGGGTGGGGTGAACCGCGCGGTCATCCTCTGGACGTGCGCACGGTCGCGCCCCGATGTACCGTTGCCACCGGGCGCACTGACAACGTTGTCATCTTGGGCGCGTGATGGACTGTCACCCACGAAGCCACGATGGGCGTGCCGAGGTTTCCGGCGCTCGCCGCCCGCGAAGAGAAGGGAACGTGAAGTACGCAGGCGGCCAAATCCCGACGGTCGGCATTGTGATGTTGGTTCGCACATACCAACTGTTGGCGGCCTCGAACCCGGCGGCGTTGTGCAGCGATGTTGGTGCCGCTGCTGGCCCCAAGCTGCTGGTCGGGCTCACCTTCGGCCGGCGTTCGCCGATGGCGACTGGAACCCGCCGGCCGCGTCGCCTCACGTGATCGTCTGTAGCGCGGGGACCGTCCGCTCACTGCGGCACTCGACCCGGGTCAGGTCGCGGGTTCGCCTTGTCTCCCAGGGCGGACGAACCCGCTCTCGTAGGCCAGCACCACGAGCTGCACCCGGGAACGCAACCCGGCCTTGGCGAGCAGCCGGTTCATGTGTGTCTTGACCGTCGCCTCGGTGACGAAGAGCCGTTCAGCGATCTCGTGGTTGGCGAGCCCGCGTGCCACGAGTGCAAGCACTTCACGTTCGCGCTCGGTGAGCGCGCCCAGAGCCGCCGGGACCCCTTCACTGGGGGCGGGTCCGCGCACGTGCTGCTCGATCAGCCGCCTGGTCAGGGACGGAGAGAGCAGCGCCTCCCCCGCCCTCACCGTCTCAATGCCGGCCACCAGCCGGTCCGGGGTCGTCGCCTTGAGCAGGAACCCGGCTGCTCCAGCACGCAGGGCCCCGTAGACGTAGGAGTCGACGTCGTACGTCGTCAAGACGAGCACCTTCGTGGACACGGCGCGAGCCGCGATCTGACGGGTCGCAGCGATGCCGTCGAGGACGGGCATCCTGATATCCATCAACACCACGTCGGGACCAAGCCGCATGACCGCCTCGACCGCGGCCCGACCATCCGCAGCCTCTCCCACAACGTCGATGCCGCGGGCCTGCAGAACCATGCGCAGCCCCGAGCGGACCAGCTCCTGGTCGTCGGCGATGACCACCGAGGCGCTCATCTCGCGTGCCTCATGAAGGGTCCCCCGGCAGGGTTGCGGCGAGTTCGAAGCGTCCGTCAGTCGTGCCGTGAGCCAAGGTCCCGCCGAGCATCGAGACGCGCTCGGCCATGCCGCGCAGGCCCAGCCCAGCCCCCCTTGAGGTCCGCGTGTCGGCGGTGGGGTTTGTCACCCGGATCGCCACGCCCGAGCCGGATGACCTCACCTGCAGGGACACGGTGCCGGTGCCGTGGCGCAGCGCGTTGGTGAGCGCCTCTTCCGCGATCCGGTAGGCGGAGACGTCGATCCCTGCGGGCAACGACGGCAACTCGGCGTCCAGCTCCAACTCCAAGTCCAGGCCGGCGTCACGGAACTGTGCAACGAGCGCGTCGAGGTCGGCTAACCCCGGGGTTGGCGTGAGGCCGAGCTCGTCGCCATCATCGCGGATCACGTGCAGCAACCGACCGGTCTCGGCCAGGGCCCGCCGGCCCGTGTCGGCAACGTCGCGGAGCACCCCTTCGGCCCGGGCTGGGTCGGTGCGCACCAGATCCTGCGCGGCGGCCGTCTGGACGACCATGGCGCTGACCGAGTGCGCGATGACGTCGTGCAGCTCCCGGGCGATTCGATCCCGCTCCGCACGCACTGCCTCACGGGTGACCAGCTCCTCGCGGTCCTCCAGCAACGCCTTCTGGTCCGCCAGCCTGCGAACCACCCGGCCGAACACGTACGGCGGAATGAGCAGCGCGCACACGAAGAAGACGTCGCTGATGTCGTTCACCCGGGGGCCGGACGTGCGGTAGCCGGTGAAGATGCCCAGCGCGATCACTGCGAGTCCGATGAGCCCCCGAAGGTCGCGGCGCCACCGGGCGAGGGTGTAGATCGAGACCGCGAGGATGAGGATCGGCGCCGAGGTGTCGTCGACCTTCTCTCCGACCAGCGCGGTACTGAGCAGCACGATCGGGGCCGCCGTACCAATGACCAGCGGTGCCCGGCGACGCACGGCCAGCAGAGCACAGGCCACCGCGTTGATCGCCAGCGCCCACTGCCAGCCCTCCGGACGCACGACGACCAGCTCGAAGGCGCTAACAGCGAACAAGGCCCCCGCCAAGGCGAGGTCGAAGGCCCACACCGGGATCCGCTTCCCCATCTTCGAAGGGTAGGACGTCGCGGGCACCCTGTCCGTCCACCCACGGGTGGATGCCGGTGCCACCCGCCGGGCGACGACACCCAGAGTGCCTGTTGCCTAGCGTCGCAGACACCGAGAGGCACAACCGTCGAGGAGGACGCCATGAACAACGACCTGAGGCACCGCCGCATCGGACAAGCGGCCTGGGTGATGGCCTGGGTCGGCCTGGTGATGGGGCAGCTCCACGCCATGGCCCGGCACAACACCGCGGACGGCAAGTCGGACCTGGAGAGTGGGACCACACGAGTTTGGTCCGACCCAGCGAGGGACTTCTTCAGCCCGCTGCTGGACTGGGCGAACCCGGACGCGGTCTACCTGACCTACGGCAAGATCTGGTTCCCCGTGTTCGCGGCCTTCACCGCGTGCGCCTTCGTGCTCTACCAGCGGCGCCGACCACAGGGCTTCGAGAAGTTCGCGTGGCGCTTCGCGCTGGTGGCCTACACCTGGGCCTGCGTCGCCGTCCTCGTCACCTACTGGACACAGTGGACGCACGCCACCGCGCTGCTAGACCAGGCATTCCTCTTCCTCGACATCCCCGGGGTGCTGCTGACCGGGATCGGGTCGACCATGCTCGGGATCACTCTAGTCCGGCACGGATTCCGCCCCCGGACCTCAGCATGGCTGCTCGTCCTGGCCGTCCCTCTCTCCCTCGTCCTGGACCTCGTCACCTCGATGGGCAGTGGGGCCCTGCCCGAGATGTTCGCCTTCGGCATCGCCGGTCACCAACTGTCAAAGGGCGAGGGACGCCGAGAAACGGCAGGTGAGACCACGCTGAGCAGCACCAACGCGTGACCGGCGGGAGCAAGCTGGATGTCGCTGCCCCCTCCCCGCGGGCCACAGTCCTCGCCGTGAGTCCGGTGACCGCCCTCGCCGTCGACCGAGTCGGTTGATGAGGGGAGCAGGTCCATCCCAAGCCACTGCTTGCGCCCTGGGCCGACCAAATCAAGGCGGCCCTGGTGGATGTGGCGTCGAGCTCCGGCGGCCATCGAGGCGCACCCCGGTCGGCGTCCGGTGGCGCAAGTGGGTGGCGCGCTAGTTTCACCGAGCTCGCCGCTGGGGTACGTGCTCTAGGTACCTGCCAAAGGCGCGGAAGCCCACCGACGCGTAGACGTTCTCGGCCAGGGGTCGACTGCAGCGTGGACGAGGTACACCCACGGTCGCCAGGGTCGTGCAGGAGCATCGCGGTCAGCGCGGGGTCGAGTCCCAATGGAGGGAGCCACGGCGCACGGACGTAGCTGCAGCCGCCATTCTGCGAGGACGCCGCCGTCATCCCGGCGCCGCAGATGCCGGATCGGCCGTCTGCGCTGCTCGCCCGGGGTTGTCTATAGGTGCGAAGCGGCGGTCATACAGCGTTGGAGCTGTTGTCGCCCGGCGCGGCCCGGCCCGAGGAGGATCTCACGAGCGCCGGCGTCGGCGTACTCCCCGAGAACTTGCGTGCAGTGTTCCGCGCTGCCGATAGGCAGCCGCGCCAGGGGACTACGACGTAGGGGCTAAGCGGGCGAACAGGCGGCTACTAGACGATTCCGTTAGGACCGGCGTCCGTCTCGCCTTTCGCACTCCTGAGGGTTGAGGACCGGGCGGTCACTCGTGCAGGTCCAGGCGCGCGATGATCTCGCCGTCGGGTTCGACTTCTCCGGTCGGAACGAATCCGAGGCGAGCGTAGAAGCCGGCCGGGCCCCCTTCGCCCGGTGCATAGCTGGTGAGCAGCTCGGTCGCCGCTTGGTCGCGCACCAGTCGGACAACTTCCTGCACGACCTCCCGGCCATAGCCCCGACCTTGTTGCTGGTGGTCGATCAGCAGCTTCCACAGGAACCACGGCCCGATGATCTCTGGTGGCCGCGGCTCCACGTCCCAGCTCAACATCACGAACCCGACGGGCTTGTCGTCGACGTAGACGGCACGGAACCAGGGATTTGCCTCGGGGCAGTCGGCGGCTTCCGCCATCGAGGTGGCCACGGAACTAACGAACCGCTCCTGACCAGGGGTGGTGCGCACGGCGAGAACCGACCGGAGGTTGTCGTCGGTGATCTGGCACAAGGTGACGGCCACCGTCCACACAATAGCCCGCTCGATCCGCCATTCTCAGCCTCGGAGGGAGAGCACGGCTGCCGTGGCGTTCGGTTGGCGGCGGAGAGCGTCACCCACTCCGTCTCACCTCTTCCAGGCGGCCGAGCCGCCCGCGGATCGGCGATTGAGGTCAGATCGTTTCCGGGCTGGCCATTCATGCTGGGTGGTCTGGGGCCGGGTCCTACCGCGTCGGTTCTGAGGACCCGTCGCTCGCGGCTACTCACCGGGCCGGGCCTCGAAGCCCAGCCGATGAGGTCGCTCCAACGACCCCAAGGGCACGCCCTCACAGGCGTCTGTCGACGATCCGGGGGTAGACGGCCTGGCAAGCGTGCAGGAGTGGCTCGGGTATCCCCGCTTCCCCGCCATCCCCGACGCGCGCCGCCGTCTACCACTGCCACGTCCTCGACCACGAGGACCAAAGGAATGATGGGCCTCATCGACGCGCGGTAGACCTCGGCATCTACCCAGTCGATGGCTCCACGTTCCCGTCTGCGAAGGAAGCCGACCCGATGAGCCCACCCACAGAACCCGCCGCTGCGCACGAAGACAGCCCGGCCTCTGGTGACGTCAGGACCGCGCGGCTACTGGTCGCTGGCCAGTTCGCGCTCATCGGTGTCCTCGTGGTGCTCCCGAGCGGCGACGACTGGCCGGTGCCCACCGCTCTCATCGTCGCCTGCACCGCCGCCACCGTCCTGGGCCTGGCCGTGATGGTCATCGGCGCAACGGGACTCGGCCGAGGCCTGACGGCCACGCCGTTGCCGAACGCCCACGCGCAGCTGCGCACCGGCGGCCTCTACCGGCACGCACGGCACCCCATCTACAGCGGGTTGCTGCTCGTGATGGCCTCAATCACGGTGGCGGCCGGAAACGTGCTGCGGCTCCTCACACTCGCAGCCCTTGTCCTGCTCCTGAACGTGAAAGCACGATGGGAGGAGACACGTCTGGCCCAGCGATTCGAGGGATACGCCGACTACGCCGCCCGCACTCCAAGGTTCGTGCCCTTGCGGTTGCGGAGGTCACCGTGACAGCAAGTGGGGTCCTCGACCTACGAACAAGGTCCGGTCCTCGACCTACGAACACAAGGTCGGAGAGTGTGGTCAGAGGACGGTGTGCAGTAGGCGTCCCCGGCGAACCGAGCATGCGCTCTTTGCCGCAGATCGCATGGGTGGACAGGCGGCCCTATGACGCAAGGGCGGATGCGGTAGCGGATCGGCAGACCTCAGGTGGGCAGCCACGCCCGGTCGCCGTACCTGTCGAGATGCACCACCTGCTCGACCGGTTTGCGGGTCGTGGGCCCGTAGCGGCCACGCGGCCAACCCAGCGGCACCACGCAGCATGGTGTGACCGACAGGGGCAGGCCGAGGATCCTGCGGGCCGAGGTGACGCTCCACAACGGCAAGGTGATGAGCGAGGCGCCCAACCCCATGGCTCGCGCTGCCAGTAGCAGGTTCTGCACGCTCGGGTAGATGGAGCCGTAGAACGACGCCGCGACCCAGTGCGCCGAGGGAAGGTACGCAAGGTGCCCTTCGCGGACACCGGCGCGTAGGCACGGCACGACCAGCACGGGGATCTCGGCGAAGTGGTCGACCTGCCACTGCACCGCGCGGATTTGCTTCACCATCGGCTCGTCGCCGCCCGCCACCCGCCTGGCCAGGTTGCCGTACACCGACCACGCCTGGCGGTAGCGGGCCGCCAGCTGCGCTTTGACCTTGCGGTCCTTGACGACGACGAACTGCCAGTTCTGGCTATTGGAACCGGTCGGTGCGCGCAGGCCCAGCTCGATGCACTTCAACACGATGGCGTCGTCCACGGGATCGGGGAGCACACGCCGCACCGCCCGCTGGGTCATCATCGCCTCGACAAGCGACGTGTCGAGCCGATTGAAGGCCTCGGCGACCGTCGGGATAGCCACCGACGCGGAACGATCAGGACGGCCAGAAGCCACAGGGTCGGTCATCTCGGTCATGTCATCAACCTGCCTTCATCTGGTGACGATCCACTTGGATGCGTCGGCCGGCCTCCGAGGACTCCCCGATGTACCAGCACGTGTGCACCGTGCTGGGATGGGCTGGGCTGGGCTTTGCGGTTGGCGGCGTCGTCGGGCCGATGCCGTTGGGCCTGCGCCAGCGCACCCCGCCAGCCCCACCCAATGTCCGCCCGGACAGGCGATGAACCTTCCCATTCCGGTCTTCATCACGCCTCCCGTGCTGGCAGCGGGGGTCTCCACTTCAGACGTACACCCGTTCTGTCCGGACAGTGCGGCTGTGTGGCCAACGAGCCAAGAAGTCAGCCCTGTTTCCAGAGACCGGGCTGCGGGCGCCCCCAGTGAGACATGCCGGCACGACCGCTGGCCATCGGGTGGTGCCCTACCCGGACCCCGGAACGGCGGTGCGTGGCGAGGTCAGCGGCGAGGACAGGAGGGCATCTCGCGGCTGCTGCTGAGACGCACCGGTTGCCTGCAAGGTTGCGCGGACCGGCATCGGTGTCGCGGTACCAGTACGTCTCGCTCGGCTCGAGTGTCAGCCAGCAGATCCCAAGGACGACCTGCTCCGGGGAGACGGTGAGCAGGTGCTGGTCTGGACTTCGCCGCCAGGGGCGTTCGTGGTCGATGGGGTGTCGACCCGCCAATCATTGACCAGCTCGACGAGAACGGATCTTGTACGTTGTCCATCTTCCATGACCCCGTACGCAGACCTGACTGAGCAGCAGGCGGCGGCCGCCCTCGAGGAGTTCCTGCAGGAGCGGTCCCCCGCCCTGCGGCGTCTCGAGCTCGCCCTGGGGGGTGCTGTCGACCTGGATCACTCGGTCGAGAGCCTCGGACCACTGTGGGTGTGGGTAAAGGAGAGGCTTCGGCTCGGGCCGTCCGGACAGCAGCCGTCCTGGTCGAGGCTGGGGCTCGGGGAGCACGAGCGGCTCAACGAGGCCTCCCTGCAGTTGCTCGACGGACTGATCTCCTACGTGATCGACATCGTCACGAGCGCCGTCCCGGAGGCGAAGTGGGAGGTGGCGACCGACCCGAATCCGCGATACCTCGACCAGAACAAGCCGATGCTGAGAGCCGGGGCCTGGGAGCAAGTGCCAGCCTCGACGATCGGCAACCTGGGGCGCCAAGTATTCAGCGACTGGCCACCTGCCGATGACCGACTCGCCTCGATCGTAGGTTTCTGGCTCACGGACGTTGCCGACAGCCGATGACTGTCGATTCATAGGGTCCTGTCCGTAGGACTTTCAGGGCCGTGAGGAGCAGTGGCGCACGGACCGGTGGAACGAGTTCTATGGCGCCGTAGGCCTATATGCGGTCCTCATGGCTGTCCTGGTCTGGCTTGGCCTCTTCCACAGACCGACCCACGGCGAGCCCTCTCGCCCGTTTCCTCCCCCCGCGGTGCTTGTCGCGCTCGCGGGGGCCGCGGTGTGGAAGTGGACCTCCGGGGACTACCTCACCGCGCTCAGCGCACTGCTGCTCGGGGGGATGCTCGCGGCCACCGCATGGACCATCGTTCTCGTGGTCGACCGGCCCCGGGCAGAGACGCTCGAGCCGCCAATTGGGCGACTTCCGACAAACCCGAGCAACGTGGCGGCGCCCAGGGAGCTGGTGGTCAAGCCGCGGACCCGGCTGTGGTGGTTCTGGGGATGGATCGCAGGCGCCACATTCTGGGCCGTCATGGGCGCGGCCTCGCAAACCCGGCCCGTACCCCGAGCCGAAGGGCATGTTGATCGGCCTAGCGGCCGCGCTCGCCTGCTGCGGGGTCGCCGCGCTCGGATTACGCCTGCGGCTCACCGCTGACCAGAGCGGGATCCACCTGTTCGACCTGTTGCGCACACGGCACTTGGCCTGGCCCGACGTCACAGACGTCGAGCTCCAACAGGAGATCGACGAATCCGGCAACGCGCGAGACGTCTGGCACCTGGTGATCTCCACGACGGACTCACAGCGCGAACCGGTAGAGGGTGTCGATTCGCCGAGAGTGCGGCAGCGATCTCCTTGTCGCGCCCCTGGGCCGCGTGCTGGTACCTCAGTGCGGCCGAGACCGAGCTGTGGCCAAGACGCTGCTGGAGCTCGGCGAGGGTCGCGCCGGCGCGTGCTGCCTTGGTCGCTCCGGTGTGGCGGAGGTCGTGCACGCGCAGGTCCGGGCGACCGGCAGCCTCGCGCGCCATCCGCCAGTTGCGGTGCAGCGTCGACGGCTGCAGGTGCGAGACCCCATCACCCCCCGGGAAGAGCAACGCGTCCGGGCTCGCGGCCGTCATCGTGTCGAGGTGGTGGGCAACCGCGGGAACGACGTGGGGCGGGATGGACACCACCCTCGTCCCCGCCGCCGACTTCGGCGTCCCCACGATCGGCTGGCCACCGACCCACGACACCGCACGGACGACCCTCACCGTCCCTGCCACGATGTCGACGTCCTTGCGCTGCAGCTCGAGCACCTCCCCACTACGCAGCGCGCACCAGGCGCAGAGCAGCACCAGCGCACGGTGACGGCTCGGGATGGCCTCGACGATCGCGGCCAACTCATCGATGGGGGCCGGCCGGATCTCCCGGGCTCGAGGTGTGTTCGCAGCGCCCCGGATGCGACACGGGTTGCTATCGATCACCTCATCGGCAACCGCCGTGTTCATCACCGCCTTGAGGAGGGCGTAACTACGAGCCCGGACGGTCGGCTTGTCCACCGGCAGCTGCGACCACCAGGTCCGCACCACGCTGGGCGTGATCGTGTCGATGACCAGCGGACCGAGCACCGGGCTGAGGTAGCTGCGCATCAGGTGCTCGTAGCCCTCCCGGGTGCGGGGCTTGAGGTCACGTTCCCGCAGCCACTGTGCCGAGTAGGCGTCGAAGGTCAAGGGCGCCACCCGCACCGCCGGGACGGGCGGCCGCCACTCCCCCGCCACCACGTCGGCCTGCCGCCGACCGAGCCAGCCCTCGGCATCCCCCTTGGTCTCGAACGTGTGAGGCGCCGAGTGTCGCGCCAGGTCCGGGCCGACGAAGCTCGCCTGCCACCGACCGGAGGGCAGTCTTCGGACGTACCCGAAGCCCCGACGGCGGCCCCGGCCGCTCATGTCGCACCTGTCATTCGCCGGTTTCGTGCGATAACCGTGCGATATCTCTGTCTGTTCGCGTCCATCCGTGTCCACTCCTGACCCCGTGGCGACGACACTGTCGCCACCTCAATAGCAGCACAGGACAGGGGTTTTCGGTAAGAACTACCTCGAGCTGGCGAAGGGACTCGAACCCTCAACCCCCTGTTTACAAGAGCCAATCTGCCCTGGCATCACATCGCTCTGACCTGCAGCAACACCAACCTCCCAGCACGAGTGCACCGGATCCTGCCGCCTGCGTGCCATACGAGTGGGCGCCGATGTCCGCCTGTGGCACGTGATTCGCTGGCACTCCCACTCTGAAGGCGAGCCGCGTAGTCGTCGATTCGCTCTCTCCGGGCCGCTACGATCTCGCGCCCCGCTTGTCGACCGGCATTGTTGGGCAGGGTCGAGGCTGGCGCTCGTGGTTGGCTCTCGTCGTGTCCGTCGGTTCGTGCGGTTCTCCTCCACGACCTGCCGGTGGAGGTTCCTGACGGACGGTCGACCCATCTTTATATCCAAATTTGGGTATATAGTTGCTTGCGTGAGTTCAAGGGATCGTCTTCGTCAGCGCCTCGCGGCGCTGATCGAGGCTGCCGGTTTCAACCGGAGTCAGGCGGCGCATGCGGTCGGGTGCACGCCGTCCCGACTTGGGGACTACTTGGCCGGGCGCACCATCCCTTCAGCGATGGTTCTGCTCGACCTCGAAGACGCAGCGGACCAGGCAGCACACCGCTCCTGGATGCGGGCCTGCGATGTCATCGACGAAGTCGCCACCCATTGCGACTCTGATCCGGTGTGGGCCATGCGGATGCTGCTCCAAGGACGTGACCAGGCCCGCGCACTGAGCACGCCGGCCCGTCGCGCGATCTGGGCCACGGGTTCCCCACGACTGGCTTTGACTGGCCCTTGGAAGACGCTGGCGCACACCATCCTTCGCGAGACCGCCCGCGACGGGCGCCCGATCCCTCGGTGGCTCGCTGCTCCCATGCCGCTTCGCGAGCCTTGGGCCCCCTTGCCGTTGAGGCAGGGGCGGGCATTGGACGGATGCCTTGCCGCGCTCGGCATCGAGATCAACGAGCGTGAGCTGGTCACGGCGTGAGCTTCGACCTGGACGCGGCGCAGATCCGCCAGCTGCTGGACGAGCTCGACCAACGCCTACGCACCGCTGGGATCGCGGCGACGGTCTACGTCGTCGGAGGCGCTGCGGTCTCGCTGCACCTTCCCGACTCAGGCCGCCGGACCCAAGACATCGATGGCATCACCACAGATCACCGCGTCGCCGACATCGTCGCGCAGATGGCCGACGAGCTCGGCCTGCCCGAGAGGTGGCTCAACGGAGCCGCCCGCCCATTCCTCCCACCCATCCCCACTGATGCCCTCACACCACCCAGCTCCCCAGGGCTGCGAGTTCAGTTGGCATCACTCGAGCAGTTACTCGCAATGAAGCTGGCGGCAGGCCGAGCACGCGACCAAGCGGACATCACCGCCCTGGCAACGGTGCTGCAGGTGGACCCGGAGGAAGCGGTCCAACTGACGCTCAAGGCATACGGAGCTGAAGCACTCGAGGTGATGACCAAGCTGGAGGACGTCACGTACGACGCGCACGCACTCATCCCCGAGCGTCCACGAGGCTGACCAGCCGTTCCGCAAAGGCGCAGCGACGGGCTCAGAGGTTCGTTCTCATTCCGAGCACCATCACCTTGGCGCACGACTCGAGCGGCTGGCGCGGGGTCCTGCCGTCAGCCCCGTGTTCGGGACTCGGACCGGGTCCGCGGCGCCAACCTGCCCTCGAACCGTGCCGATCGAGTGCGTGGTCCCGGCCGGGAGTCCGCGCTCAGCGAACGGTGCTGCCCGTTCCTGGCGAGCAGTTCTCGGGGGCGAAGTTCCCGCTGACGGTGAAGTCCTCACAGGTCAGGATCCGCGGGTGCTGGGTGCCCAGGCCGAACGACACCAGCATCATCAACGAGACCACGGCCACGGCGCCCAGTGCCCGCCTGCCGCGCAGCCGCTCCGCACCTGGGATGAGCAGGCGCACCATCACGGCGGCCAGGGCCGGCAGCCCGACCACGGTGATGACGACACCGAACCAGAACAGCACCTGGTAGATCCCCGAGGTGCCGCCGACCGGCAGGATCCAGGCCAGCAGGACCCACAACGAGGGCAGCAGCAGCGCGAGTGCCTGCGGCCGCCGCCACACGTGCGGCCCCTTGGACAGCCCGAGCGCGAGGAACACCGACGTGGCGGCGGCCCACAGGGCCAGGTGCTGCTCGAAGAAGATGACGCCGTAGACGCCCAGGGTGAACGCGGGCCAGGACCCGAGGGCGGCGCCGGTCAGGCAGGCGGCCGCGAGCTGGCGGCCCTCGTCGTCCAACAACCCGATGCCGTGGGGGGCCCGGTCGGGCGCATTGGTGCCCGGGGCGGTGGTCATGGCGTCTCGGCCACCTCGGATGCCGGCTCGGGGGCCTGCTCGGGGGAGGGCGCCGTCGGCGGTTCGCTGCTGCCGGGGGGCCGAGCCGCTCGGTCCGGCGTGTCGCCCGCCGAGGGCGGTGGGGTGCCGAGGATGCCCTCGCTTCGCAGCCGCCCGAACGCGTTGACGGCGGCCGAGGTGAGCGGTGCTGCCAGCACGGCTCCCATGACGCCGAACAGCATGGTCGCGGTGGTCACGGTGAGCAGCACGGCGAGGGGGTGCAGCCGCAGCCGGGTGCCGAAGGCGAACGGCTCGACGACGTTCTGGATGGTGTTGTTCGCGAGCAGGACGATGGCGAGCATGGCCACGGCATCCCCGAGCCCACCGGACCCGTAGGCGATCAGGGTCGCGAAGGCGCCGGCCACGAAGGCCCCGATGTAGGGCACGTAGCTCGTCACGAACGACACCAGCGCGATCGTCGCGGCGAGGGGGACGCCGAGCGCCCAGGCGCCCACGAACACGACGGCGGCGTTGGCCGCGCCGATGATCGTCAGGCCCATGGCGTAGCCGCGGAAGGCCAGCACCGTGTCGTCCAGGATGTCGCGGCCGATCTCCGGCGGCAGGCCGACGTGACGGGTCGTCCACCCGGTGATCTGGGACCAGTCCTTGAGCAGGAACAGCAGCATGAACAGGGCCAACACACAGCCCACGACCAAGCCGCTCGCGGAGCTGAACAGCGACCCGAGCACCCCGTGGACCAGCAGGCTGACGACGCCCTGCGCGAGGTCCCCCAGCTCGCTCGTGCCCTCGGCCGAACCGGTGGCCGCGGTGTCGGCCTGCTGCAACGAGCTCCCGACCTGCGCCCAGATCTCGTCGCTCTGGCTGACCAGCCCGCCCACGATGACCGCGACGACCGCGACGACGATGGCCAGGCTGGCGATGAGCACCAGGGTGGCTCCGAGCCACCGAGGAACCCGCCACCGCTCGAGGCGATCGGTGAGGGGCACCAGCAGGGCCGCCAGCACGGCGGCGATCGCCAGCGGGATGGCGACCTCCGCGACCAGGGCCGTGAGCAGGAGGACCACCACCAGGGCGCCCACCACCCCGATGAAGAGCCAGGCGGTCATGCCCACGGTCCGGAACCACGGGGTGGTCTGCGCAGTGGTGAGTCCTCGCTGGGCGGCGGCCTTCACCCCGTGATGGCCAGAGCCATCCTGGTCCAGCGTCGCCATGGCAGCCTCCTCGTCCGTGCCCCTCGATCGTCTCCAGCCGCTCGGGCGAGGTCATCCTCCCGACCGGATGAGAAACGCGGACGTCCGTGCTCAGGTGCCGGGCGGCGACTCCACGAGCCCGAGCGTCCGGGCCCGGTCGACGGCCGCGTTGCGCGACGTGGTGCCGAGCTTGCGGTAGATCGCGAGCGCGTGCGTCTTCACGGTGTTCTGCGAGACGAAGAGATGGGCACCGATCTCCGGGAACGTGAGCCGGCTCGGTAGGTACTGCAGCACCCGCAGCTCTGCCGGGGTCAGCGTGCCCGGGGCGATGCCCTCGACATGGACGTCGTGCAGCAGGGTCTCGGTGGAGGCCAGGAAGTCCTCGAGGACGGTTCCGGCGAGGTCGGCGCCCATGTGTTCTCTCGCCTCGGCGCACAGCGTCCTGGCCAGCCCGGCGTCACCGAGCAGCAGGGCCACGCGCGCCTGGACCAGGGGCCCGGCGACAGCGAACCACGGAGCGATCTGGCGCACCTGCCCGGTCAGTCGACGGGCCGCGCCCAGGGTGACCCGCGCGTCGTTCTTGCTGCCCCGGGCTGCCTGGAGCAGTGAGATCGCCGTGACGCACATCGCCGACGTGGCCAGCCGGTCGAGGTCGTGGGCGCGCACCAGGTCGGCCGCCCGGGCGATCAGGGGCGCACCCCGGGCCCAGTCGTCGCCCATCAGGGCGACGAGGCCCTGCCACGCCAGCGAGTTCGCCTCGACGACGTGCACGCCCAGAGCACTCGCCAGCCGCCCCCCCTCGCGCAGGCTCGCGACCCCGAGCTCGGGGCGTCGGGTGAGGATCAGGGCGACACCTTCGTTGAGGAACGAGGCCGCCCGGAACCCGGAGTCCTTGGGTAGGCACCGCTGGATGCCCCGGCACAGCTCGATGGTGCCCTCGAGGCCCAGGTCCCCGACGGTGACGTGGATGGCGGCCAGGGAGGCCGAGTAGGCGTCCTCCCTCGCCTGGGTCTGCCAGTCGGCCCCGGCGTGACCGTCGGCCGTGAGCAGCCACCGCGTCATCCGGGCCGGGTCACCGGCCTGGAGCGCGAGCCAGGCCGATGAGAGGGTCAGCCACGGGTCGGAGGCGATCTGGCGGTCGTCGAGCCCGTCGAGCCAGGCGCGCAGCCGGTCGGGGTGACCCGAGGCGATGCAGGCCGGGACCCCGGCCCAGACCAACCGGCTCACTCGGGGCAGGTCGCCCGCGGCCTGCGCGTGCCGGATCGCGGCATCCCAGTCACCCGCGGCCTCGTACCAGCTGCTGGCGCGTGTGTGCAGCTCGGGCTCGAGCCAAGGCTCCTGCTCGGTCAGATCCACCCGCAGGGCGTCGGTGAGGAGGTGGTGGTAGCGGTAGAGCTGCCCGGTGCCGTCGAGCGGCACCACGAGCTGCAACCGCTGGGCCAGGTCGGCGAGCAGGCGCGCCGAGTCGCGGCGCTGGACGAGGGCGTCGCACAGGTGCACGTCGAGCTCGTCGACGACCGACGTGCGTCGCAGGAACTCGCAGGTGCGAGGTGGGAGGCCGGTGAGCACCTCGCCGCGGATGTAGTCGAGCACGTAACGGTCCGAGCCCTTGGGCGCGACCGCGGGGACGCGCCCGGAACCCTGGCCCTCCGCGGCCAGCGCCATCAGGTAGAGGCCGACCGGCCATCCCTCCGAGCGTTCCACGACGTCGCGCGCCTGGACCTTGGTCAGCGGGACGCCGAGGGTCGCGAGCAGGTGAAGGCCCTCGGAGTCGTGGAACGCCAGGTCTGCGGCCCCGACGTCGACGAGGCGTCCCTCCGCGCGGGCCCGGGCGACCGCCTCCGGCAGCTTCTCGCGACTCAGCACGGCGAGCTGCGACCCCGGGGGGATCCCTCGGGCGACGGCGTGGAGCACCTCGTGGCAGTCGGGGTCGACGAGCAGGTGGATGTCGTCGACCACCACCACGTAGGGAGCGGGCGGTGACGCGGCCAGCCCGCTCAGCGCCGGGAGGGCCACGGCGGAGAACCGCGGTTCGCTGGCGGTGATGACGGCCCGGGTGCCGCCGGCATCCGCGCCGACCGACTCCAGCGCATCCACGAGGCGGAGCGCGAGCGTCGCCGGGTCGTCCATGAAGCGACCCACCCGCACGAGGGCGTGCGGCCGGGTGTCCTGCTCGGCCCACTGGGCGGCCAGGGTGGTCTTGCCGAAACCGGCCCCGGCGCTCACCACGACCAGCGGGACGTCGGCCGAGTCCGCCAGGCGCCTGAGCAGGGAGGATCGCTGGATGTGGGCGGCGGGGACCGCCGTCGTGTCGCTGCCGGTTTCGCGCACGTCGTGATCGTATGTCCACCCCACCCCAGCCCGATGGTGGTTCCACGCGACGGGCAGTGGACTACGACTCAGTCGGTGATGAGCGCGTCGGCCCACCAGGCCGGCGGGGGCTTGGGTGCCGACATCGGCGGCCCGGTGATCTGCGTCGGGCCGACGACGGGCCAGGCGTACGCGTCGATGGTGGCCTGACCGGTGACGATGCCCTCCTTGGTGATGGTGAAGCGGGTGAGGTCCTGGGCGATGGTGACCGGGCCGTCGTACCGGGTGCGCATCTCGTCCATGACCGGGCCGACCGTCTCGTGGTCGACGGCGAGGTGCCACATGACCGACATCCGGGCGCCGGCGCGGGCGAACACGCCCCCGACGGCCGCCGGGCTGGTGTGCACGCCGTTGACGACCTGCTCGGCGAACGCCAGCGGCACGCCGGCCTTCTGGGCGAAGACGCTGGCCGCGGGGAAGGTCTCGTGGATCAGCAGGTCGGCCCCGTCGCACGCGTGGACGAGGGTGTGGCTGGGCCGGGTGTCGCCGGAGAAGACGACGCTCAGCCCGTTGTAGTCGAGTCGGTACCCGACGGCTCCGTTGAGGATGTGGATGACGGGAAACGACGAGATCCGGACCCCGTTGCGGTCGTAGACGGTCGACGTGGTCTCGAAGGGCACCTCGGTGACCTCGGTGTGGGCGCCGGACTGGCCGGGGTGGCCACAGAGCGACTCGGTGTCCCAGGCGTGGGCCGCCTCAAGGTGCTCGGCGTAGGCGCGGGTGCCGAGCTCGGGCCGCTCCCCGCCGGGGCCCCACACCTCGACCGGGTCGCGCCGGCCGCCCTTGGCCATGCTCCACACCAGGGTCGGCACATCGCCCACGTGGTCGGCGTGCAGGTGGGTCAGGAAGACCTTGGTCGTGTCGGTCACGGGGAGGTGCAGGCCGTTGAAGTTGGCCAGCGACCCCGAGCCGAGGTCGAAGAAGAAGAAGTCGCCCTGCTCGTTGCCGACCTCCATCAGCACCGAGGCCGATCCCTGGGAGCGGTTCACGAAGGGGTCGCCGCTGCCCAGGATCGTCACCCGGATCGCCCCGTCGGGGACCGGGCCGCCCCCCACGACGTCGGACGGCTCCGCGGTCTCGGGTGGGTTCGCGACGACGGGTGTGGTGGTCAGCGCCTCGCCGCCGTCGTAGGCGAGCTCGGTCAGGTCGTTGATCTCTGATTTCATCTCGGGTTCCCTTCGGTGTGGTGCGTCGTCATGGTCGGATCCGGTCCGCGAGTGCGTCGGCAACCGATGGATAGGAGTCGTCCAGGCCGGCCAGCTGGTCGAGGGAGAGCCGGCCCGCGTACTCGCGAACGGGTGCGTGGACCGAGGCGAAGCGGACCTCGACCCCGCTCGAGCGCTGGTCCGCCACGAAGCGGGCGAGGGCGGTGGCCGAGGTGACGTCGATCTCGTAGGTCGCCTCGAAGTCGAGGACGACCAGGTCGGGCCGCGGGCTGGTCTCGCGGATGCCGCGTCGCAGCTCGTCGAGGACGGGGTCGACGTTGGCGAAGACCAGGGGCCCGTCGACCCGGACGACGAGCGTGCCCGGCAGCGGCACGGCATCCGGGTAGGCGGTGAGGTCGACGAAGCCGCGATCGGGGTGCCGGCCGAGCAGTGCGACGTGTGGCTGCCCCAGGCGCTGCAGGAGCAGGACCAGGCTGAGCACCAGGCCGATGATGATGCCGGCCGTCACGTCGATGAGGACGACACCGACGAACGCCGACGCCGCGAGCCAGAAGTCGGGCACCCGGATCTGCCGGAGGCGCCAGATCGGCCGGGGGCGGATCATGCTGGCCACGGCGTGGATGACGATCGCACCGAGCACGGGCTCGGGCAGCGTGGCGAAGACGCCCGTGAGCAACAGGATGGTGAGCACCACGAGGGCCGCGGTGGTCACGAAGGACATCGGCGACTTCGACCCGCTGCTCTCCGCGGCCGCGGACTTCGACAGGCTTCCGGCCGGGGGGAAGCCCTGCAGCACACCGGACCCGATCGAGGCGGCGCCGTACGCGAGCAGCTCGCGGTTCGCGTCGACCGTGGTGCCGTCCTTCGCCGCGTATGCCTTGACCACGGCCAGGCTCTCGGCGAACCCGACGATGACGACGGTCAGGGCCCCGGGCACCAGGGCGACGACGTGGTCGAGGGTCAGGCCGTCCCACGGCACGAACGCGAACCCCGCCGGGATCTCGCCGACCACCGACACCCCGCGGTCCTCGAGTGACAGCAGCGGCACGAGGAGCAGCGACACGACCACGACCACGAGCGCGGCCGGGACCTTGGGTGCGAACCGGTGCAGCACGAAGAGCAGGACGAGCGCTCCCCCGCCGAGCAGGATGGAAGCGAGGTTCCAGTCGCCGATCTCGCGCAGCAGGCCCCCGAGCTGCTGGACGGTGTTCCCCTCGGGCTTCTCGAGGCCGACCAGCTTGGGCAGCTGGCCGACGGCGATGTAGAGGCCCAGGCCGACGATGAAGCCATCGAGCACCGGCTCGGCGAACAGCCGCGACAGGAAGCCCATCCGGAGCAGCCCCAGGGCGATGAAGATGACGCCGACGATCAGGGAGAGCACCGCGGTGAGCAGGATGTACTCCTCGCCACCGGCCACCGCGAGGGGAGCGACCACCGTGGCCGTCAGTGCACAGATCGTCGAGCTCGGCCCGACGAACAGCCGGGTCGACGTGCCCAGCCAGGCGTAGGCCAGCACCGCCAGGGGCACCGCGTACAGCCCGAACTGCGCCGGGACACCGGCGATCGAGGCGTAGGCCATCGCCTCCGGGACCACCAGCGCCCACAGGGTCAGCCCGGCCACCAGGTCGCGGGTCAACCACGCGCGGCGGTAGCCGGTCAGCCACGCCGGGGGGCCGAGGGCGAGCCGCGGCCGGTCGTCGCTGTGCTGCGCTGCCTGGACCACCGTCGGGCCTCCTCCGCCTCGATCACCAGTGTTCAGGGGACGCACGCCCGGCACCTCATCCATGGTGGATGAGGCCTCGTTGGGGTCGCGGCACGTTCGCGGGCCTCAGGAGACGGTGCTGTCGGGAACGGTGCGGCAGGCGTCGACGGCGGCGGTGACGGTGCCGTGGAAGTGGTCGTTGCCGATGGCGTCGTCGAGGTCGACGGCGGTGAGGCGGTCGCGCAGCTCGACGGTGGCGCGGGCGAGGTGCAGCTCGATGTTGCGTTCGTGCAGCCCGTCGATCACCTCGCGCAGGGCCACCTCGGCGCTGGCGTCGATGTCGCTGATGAACGAGGCGTCGAGCACGACGTGGTGCACGGGCTTGGGTGCGCCGTCGACGGCGGCCCACAGGCGCCGCTTGAAGAAGTGGGCGTTGGCGAAGAACAGCCGGTCCTGGATCCGGTAGACGACCACGCCCGGCGTGACGCCGGCGTCGGGGTGGTCGACCACGTCGACGTAGCGGTCCTCCTGGTCGGACCAGCCGAGCACGGCGTCGGCGGGTCGGGCTGCGCGGCGGATGATGTCGGCGACCGAGAGCACGACCGCGACGATGATGGCCTGGAGCACGCCCACCATGACCACGCAGGCGACGGTGACCGCGGCGATGACGACCTCGACGCGGCTGCTGCGGGCCAGGTCGCGCCACTGCCCCACGTCGATCAGCTTGGCGGCCGCGTACACGATGACCGCGCCGAGCACCGCGGACGGCAGGTACTGGATGGGGCCGGTGAGGAACAGCAGGATGACGGTGATGGTGCCGGCCGACGCGATCCCGCTGACCTGGGTGGTCGCCCCCATGTCGTCGTTGACCGCAGTCCGCGAACCGCTCGTTCCCACCGGGATGCCCTGGGATGCACCGGCAGCGAGCTGGACCACACCGAACGCGAGCAGCTCCTGGTTGGCGTCGACGGTCTCGTGGTGCCGAGCGGCGAACGACCTCGAGGTGAGGATGGAGTCCGAGAACGCGACGAGGAAAACCGCCACCGCGGCCGCGGCCAGGGTGGCCATGTCGTTCGCAGAGACGTCGGGGACCTCGAGGTTGGGGAGACCGCTGGGGACCTCGCCGGTGACCGACACGCCTTGCTCGGCCAGATCCAGCGCCCACGAGACCGCGATGCCGAGCACCACGAGCACGAGCGCACCCGGGAAGCGCTTGTTGACCCGGCCCGCCACGACCAGCAGCGCGACCGAGAGGGCGCTGACGACCACGGTGACACCGTTGGCGTCGCGGAGGTGGGCCAGGACGTCCACCGCCTCACGGATTGCGCCGTCCTCGTCGCTGGACACCCCGAGGAGCTTGCCGAGCTGGCCCAGGATCAGCACGACGGCCACCCCGGTGATGTAGCCGACCAGCACGGCCTGGGAGAAGTAGTCGGCGATCCAGCCGAGCCGGGCCACCCGGGCGAGCAGGAAGACCGCGCCGACCAGGATCGCGAGCATCGCGGCCAGTGCGGCGTACTCGGGGCTTCCCGCCGCCGCCAGTGGCGCGAGCGCGGTGGCGACGAGCAGCGCGACGGTGCCCTCCGGCCCGACCACGACCCGCGGGGCGGACCCGAGGAACGCGTACGCGAGCACGGGCAGCAACAGCGCGTAGAGCCCGGCACTGACGGGCACCCCCGCCAGCTCGGCATACGCCATCGACGAGGGCAGCGCCAGGGCGGCGACCGTCACTCCGGCGATCACGTCGGTCCGCAGCCGGCCACCGGAGTAGCCCGACATGGATCGTGCGAACGGTACGTACCGGGTCGTCATCGGGGGGCGGCTCGCCGAGGCGAAGGCGCGGCGCCCTTGGTAGGCCTTCCTGAACGGCTCCACGTCCTCACGGAATCGGACCGGGCCGGTGCCCGGCATCCTCCGCGGCGGATGAGATCCCGGCGCGGACCTCGCCGCCGGCGACAGGGCCGGGGACGGTGTGCGTCGAGGGGTGGACGTCGGGGGCCGTCGTGCCCGGCATCCGTGTAACCGTTTCGGGCTGGTCTCGGTGCGTTCCTGTCCGCACCATGGGGGCGCCGGGAAAACCAGTGCGGCGCACCGGCGACGGCTCGCCTGGCACTCGCGGTTGGCTGACCTGGTCGGCCTCCGCCTGGCGGTCGACCATCCCGGCTGCCCGTCACGGATCGGAGGAAGCGGTGGAGATCGTCCCCGGTGTCGGGTTGCCCTGGTGCGACTGGGGCAGACCCTTGAGGACATCGAGGCGGTGGTGGGGCCGGCCGAGGTCACCCCTCGCGGCAAGTCGCCAGGTTCGCGCTCCAGTCTTGCACTTCGCATCATGCGGGCGACGATCGAGGCTGGGCTGCGCCGTCGTGACCGCTGTCCTGTGTCGCGGCCGCCGGCGCGCCTGCCACACACGCGAGGCTACGACGCGCACCTTCGACGGAGTTCGCGACGAGGTCCGGTTGGCCTGTCGGTGCCGGGGGTGTTCAGTCGGGGAGCGGGCGCATGTCGATGACGGAGAGACCGAGGCTGACGAGGCGGGCAAGCATGGTCAGGATGTCGGCTTCGTCTTGTACCGGGCCGAACAGGGCGGTACCACCGGGTGGGAAGGGGGCGGAGGCCATCTCGGGCACCTGTTCGGCGATGGTGTCCGGCACCGATCCGACGACGATGAACTGGTACCGCACGGCATCTCCATCTGTCGGGTCGTAGCTCGGGCTGCTGAGTGTGCGCGGAGTGGTGGCCGGGCTGGGTTCCACACCGCTACGGGGCGGAGCCTTCGCTCAGTCCCAAGTCGTCCCGGACGTGCAGCAGGGCCGTGACGCGGGCCATGGTGGGGTGGACGCCGAACGTGTGAACGTCATGCCCGGTTCGTCTCGCGTACCGGGCGAAGCTGGCCAAGGCACGGATCGTGGCCGTATCGGCGAAGGTCAGCTCGCTCAGGTCCAGCTGGATGAGCGGGACGGGGTCGTCCTCGACCCTGGGCAAGCTGCGGTCCAGCTGGTGGACCATCGAGAAGTCGCATTCGCCGTGAATCACGACTCGCAGGTGATGTTCGTCCTTGACTGTCTGGACGCGCAGATTCTCCACGTCATCGCGATCAGTCAGTGTGACTGGTGGTGCCATGGTCGTCCCGACCTCGCCGAGGCAGCCGTCGCACATGCGCAGGACCCCAGGTATCTGATTCGCCGGGAACGGCGCTGCCATGGGTGGCCACGCTCGAAGACCTCTCGGTACTCTCCTCTTACCCGGGTCTGCGGCCAGCATGCATTCGCCTGGTCACTTTCGGCCTTCGTTGCTCGTCGCGGCGCCGGGTCGCCAGCATGGATGCAATGGAACGCCCGACTGAAGACTTGCGCGCCCACGCGCCACCTCCTCGATCCCGCCCTGACCGCGTGGGAATCTCCCCTGTGACGGCCGTGCACCCTCCTGCAGCCAGTGGCTCGCGACCCGTGCTGCGATCGTGGACACCCGGTTGTTGACCACCGAGGTCCCATGTGCGCACACTGCGACATGGTTCTTCGCGTTGGGCCTGCGCCGCGGCAAACCGACCCCGGTTGGCAGGTGGACAGGGTCGTCGAACTCTTCGACGCGGCCGTGACCGCCGAGGACGACATCCAGTCGCAAGCAATCGGATCCGTAGCGCGGGACGAGTTGGAGCGACAGCTCCGAACCTGTGGTGCTCTCGGTGGCTTGTCCGACCTCGAACGTCTCTCCGCAGAACTGGTGGCACGGCACCTGCAGCGCCGAACCGGTGAGCCGCGAACTGGTGAGAGCGGCGAAGAGGGCCCTCCGGTCTAGGTCAACGCTCTTGTGAGCCTCCGCAAACCGACTGAGCGAACCGCCAGCCGCATCGCGGCTTGCACACCCCTGCGCGGAAGGACGTTAGATGACCTGCGTTTGCCCAGCCACGACGGTCCAACGGCAATGCGCTTACGGTCGCTGCGCGCCTGGCGACCGGGGACCGGCGGCCGGGCGGGGCAGCACGCCGGTCAGTTCGACGTGGTCGGCGACGTGGCGCAGCTTGATGTTGAGGCCCATGCTCGTGCGGCGCAGGGCCTCGAAGGCCTCGTCGCGGGAGATCTTGTGCGTGGCCATGAGGATGCCGACCGCCGTGCTGATCATCCGGGCACTGTCTAGCGCGGTGGTGAGGTTGGCCACGTCCTGCTGGTGTAGCTCGGCTTGCAGCACGAGCGCGACGAATGGGACCAACAAGGAACCGGGTACGACGTCGTCATCGCTGAAGGCGTCGACGTCCCGCGAGTAGAAGTTGAGGCCGGCGTGGTCCTCTCCACCCATCGGCAGCCGAAGGGACAGCATGGACCGGACCCCGGAGGTCGCCACGCACCGTGGGCCGTACCGGGGCCACCTCGCATCCGAACCGACGTCGCCGCTGACCAGGACCGGCGGACCGAGGGCGGCGTCCAAACAGGGGCCGTCGCGCAGCTCGAACTGCAAGCTGTCCAGGAGCTCCGGGACCTCGTCGGTGACCGCAGCCGACCGCGGTGGACGGTCGGCTCGCAGCAGCGTCACACCGACGTGCTGCGCATGCGGCACCGCCAGGAGCGCGACATCCACGACACCTTTGGCGGAGATGGGTCGACCATCAGCCGTCATAGCCGTGGCGATCTGCTCCAGATGGCCGGCGATGTCTCGGATCACAGGTTCCGGCGGCAATGTCGCGGAGTTGTCCATGCGTTGCCTGTCCAGTCGTCGAGGGTCAGCGCGTCGCGAATGGCACGCACGCTTGCGATCGACCGTACGCGCCGCCCATGCGATTGGGGGCCGGACGTACCCCGCCATCGCCGGCTCCCGCGCGACCGGGTCCCCACAACGCTCGCAGGAGCCCTGCCTCAGGGCACCCGGGCGAGCGGAGCAGAGCTTGGCCCGATGTGCCCGACTATTGTGAGGCCCCTCTCGCTGGCCGAGTCGGCAACCCGAGTTGAGAGGCCCTATCCGCGTCCGAAGGATGGTGGGCCACACGGGGCAGACGAGAGGCGCCACGGCCCCCCTGTGTCGAGAACGTGGCAACGCCCCGCCCTGTGAGGGCGGGGCGTTGCAGGGCCCGAACGAAGCAGGCTGTGGGGCGTCGAGCTCCGTCATCCGGTCGTTGCGACCTCGGTGGTCACCCCTGCTTGCGCTCTTGCCTCTTGGCTTCGGTGAGGTTGCTGAGGCGGTCTGCGTCGGCGCGGTTCTTGGCGGCGCCCTGTTTGGCCTTGCGCGCGTCGTCGAGGTCGGACTTCGCCTTGCGTCCAGCCGCCCGCTTCGTGGCCTGCGCAGAGGATTCCGCGCGGGCCTTGGACTGCGTGACGGCGGCGCTGCGGGCGTTGGCCCGCTTGGTGGCGGCCGCCTTCTTCGCCGATGCCGACTGGGCGGCCTTGGCCTTGGCCTGCTGCTTGCCGTGCGCCTCGGCGGCGTCGGCCTCCTTCAGTCCCGACATGGCTCGCTTCTGGGCGGCGCTGCGCTTCGCAGCCGCCTGCCGGCTGCCGGCGACGGCCGTCTCGCGGGCCTGCTCGCGGCGGGTTGCGGCCTCCAGCTCGAGCTGGGTTGCCCGCTGGAGCTTGTGGGAGCGCTCGAGGCGGTCGGCGCCGCGCTTCGCTATGTCGCCGTTGCGAAACACGGCCCCGGCAAGCTTGTCGGACGTGCCGATGGCCCGGTCCAGGGCCACCCGCGGCACGGAGGTCACCGACAGCCCGGACAGGGTGGCATCGAGGAGGGTCAAGGGGAGCAGGGCGAGCTCGTACGGAAGGGCGATGACGGTGCTGATCATGGTGGTCCTCACTTGTCGGTCTGGGCGCGCAGCTTCGCGGCCTGCTGGTCAGCGGCGGCGGCCTGCCGCTCGAGGCGACGCCTGTCGGCGGCCGCCTCCCGCTCGGTGCAGTCCGCCTCGGCTGCGATGGCCTCGGCCTCGCGCAGCCGGGACTCGGCGAGCTCATCGGCCCGCCGCTCGGCGGCCTCACGGCCTGCAGCCTCCTGCTGGTGCGCCTCGCGGTCTGCGACCGCGTGCTCGGTCTCGCGCTGACGTTGCACGGCTGACTCCTGGCGTTCAGCCCGGGCACGTGCCTCGCCCTGGCGCTCGGCTGCCTCACGGCTGGCCTCGCCCACCTCATGTGCGGCCTCGGCTCGCTTGGCGTCAGCGACCGCTTCGTCGGCCAGGGCGGCCTTGCGGTTACTGGCCGCTGCCTGCTGGAGCTGCCCCTCCTCCACCAGGTCGTCCTGGCCGGTGACGGCGCCAGCCACTTCCTTGGCCTTGCCCTTGACGCTGTCGAGGAGCCCCTCGCGAGCCTGTGCTGCCTTGTCGATGGTCATGGACCACCCCTGCCCCCAGATCTCGGGCTCAACCCCGCTCTGGGCGGTGACCCCCGTCTCACACCGCTTGGCCGCCGCAGGGTGGGGTCTCGCCGGGCGCTGCGTCGAGACTCGAGACCCGCCGCTCCGGCTGGCCACGCGGTGCTTCACCCGAGCAGATCCGGGCGATCCTCGGGTTTGCCGCACCCAGAGCTGGGCATGACACCCGGCGGCCCGGTCGCTCGGTTCAGCTGCGAGCCGGCGACTCATCGAGGCCAGTGCCCAGGCGCACAACTCACCCTCAGACCCGCGAGCACGACCGTGCCCGGGGTCGCGTCAAGAGAAGGAAGATCGACCTTGTCGACCACCCAGCAGCACAACGAGACCACCAACGCGCACCGCACCGACCGCGGTCACGGCATCGAGACCCGCCCGGCGCGCAAGACCACCGAGCTGATCGCGTACGTCGCAGCCGTCCTCGCCGTGGCGGTCACCGCGTTCGTCGTCGGCGACGACGGCAACAACACCGCCGACCCGTTCAGCGCCGAGCAGGCCCTGCGCTACATCACGTTCCTGACCATCGGCTACATGATCGCGCGTGGCCTGGCCAAGTCCGGCAGCCGCAGCACCACCCGCGACAACGACTGACCGTCGCCCACCAGTGCGCCCCGCCCCTCACCCGGGGCGGGGCGCACTGCCGTACGGCCCCCGGACCCCTACTGCGAAGGACCCCTCATGCCACAGCCCGGTCGCGGCCCACGAGTGCGGCTCACGCCGGTCCCGCACTACTCGACCACCACCACCCCGGCGGACCCCGTGCCAGGAAGACGAGTACCGGTCTAGACCACCCTCGTGGTGTTGTCCCCGGCCTCGGACTCGACGCCCGGGAATGGGCCGGGGTCAGAGCCCTGCTCACCGGCCCGAGCGTCGTGGTGCCTCTCGCTCGCTGGGTCAGCCCGCACGCAGCGGGGCCGACCTGCACGTCGAGCAACAGAGCCGGCGGTTGCTCGCGGCCCTGCGCCACCGCTGCGACATGGTCCTCGTCGGGCACTCCGTTAGCTGCCCGGTCGTCGTGGAGCCGGTCCGGCGCCATCCACACGTGCTCGCCCTGCTGCTGGTCGGGCCGATCACCGATCCCCGCGCCCGCACCTGGCCGCGGATGCTCCTCCAGTGGCTGATCACGCGCGCGAACACCTCTGCGGTCGCCCGCGTGGCGAAAGGGTCGACCGCACGGCGCTCATCCTGGCCGGTGGGTCAGGTGCGCCGCCGACGACGCGCGGCGGCCGTCGGGCGGCCCGTTCGCCAGAAGGACCTGGTCCACTTCGTCCTGCGTCAGGTGTCGCGTGACGCTGGGTGCTGCCACTACAAAGCTCCCCAAGCAGTCTGATCTCCTCGGAGAGTGCCCCGTCGTGGAGCTCGCGAGCAAAGTGGAGATCCAAGATGCGCCCTCCCTTCCGGTCGGGACTCATTGCTCGGCCCCGTAGAAGCCGAGTGTCCGCCCCGGGCGCGAACGGCGAAATGGCTCGTTGGGATGGTCCGGCGGCCCGGGGTCGTGGCCATTTCGAGCCACCCGAGCGCATGCCGCCCTCCACAACGTCAGGCCCTTGCGGGCCGCCCTCCGCAGACTTCGCCGTACTCAGCTTCACGCAGTGGTCGGCTCGGGTCCGGCGGCTGGGAGGTCGGTCACGTCGCCAGAGTTGACGATGTCGTCGGCGACCAGGCGCAACTTGCAATTGGTGTTCTGGCTTGCCCTGACCAGGATCGCGAACGCTTGGGTCTCGCTGATGTGACGGTTTGCCATGATGATCCCCACAGCTGCACCGATGGTTCGTGACGACGTCAGCGCCTGATGCAGGTTCGCGGACTGCTCCCTGTCGAGCATCCCTTCGGCCTGCAACGCCGCAAGCATGGCGCGGTCCATGTCGGCGCGCTCTTCGATCCTGTCCATCCGCATGTGTTGGCGCATCGCGCGGACCTCAGTCGCGTCGGCGCGCGTGTCCGCGTCGTCGGCGAGTTCGCGAAGATGTTGGATCGCGGTCATGTTCGTGGCGACCTGCCCAGCAAGTTCCTCCACTTGTTGCTGAAGCTCAGATTCGGCCCCGGAGTCCTGCTTCCCCATGCGCGCGAGTATGGCGCGAAGGAGTGCTTGGCGGAGGATTCGCGACCGATCACCCGCACATCTCAGAACCGGCCGCTCCGGCCGGGCCTCCCTGATCACGCGGGACGTATTCGCGACCTCCCCGGGCCCGGCCCAGGACGAACCACACCCGTTTGCCGCGCCGGGCGTCGTCGCGGGGGGCGGTACCCCAGGAGGTCGCGAGTGCGTCGACCAGTCGCAGGCCGTTGCCATGCTCGGCCGGTGGTTGAGCGTGGAGGACCGTGGGCAATCGCGGGCTCTCGTCGTACACCTCGACCTTGAGGCCGTCGGGGGTTCGGGCGACAGTCATCAGGACGGCTCCGTCGGCGTGCAGCACTGCGTTGGAGACCAGCTCGGTAACCAGCAGTCGCGCGACGTCGACGGTGTCGGCGGGCAGCCCTTGGCACACGGCCTCGACGTGACGGCGGGCGTGGAAGGCTGCCCTTGGGTCCGAGGGCAGGACTAGCCGCTCTACCGGGCCTGGCTCCACCCTCAAAGCACCCCCATACCGACCAGCCAACCGCAGACACACCAAGCAAGTCCTGCTGACCATGATGTCATTCGCGTTGAGCCGACGGCGAGATCCGCCCACTCCGATCGTGTCCGGCCGTCGCAGCGCCGGCGGCATCCCCGTCAGCATGATGATCAAGCCATGCCGACGGGGACACCTGACCGATCGAGCACTCTCATCGAACCTGACCGGCTGGCTTCCCCGTACCCGCGCCGATGAGGACGATTCGCGGCCTTCGGCCACCATTTGCACCTGCCGCGCTCGAGCGAAGTCTGCGCGCTCCTTCTGAGCCTGAAGGTGCCATCATCACCGCCGACGGGTGCGGTCGATTGGTAGCACTCCACCAACGGTTGAGCGCCAATCACAGATACCGGGCGCGGCCAACTGCCGAAAAAATGGCTCCGCGGAGACTGTCCGACTAACGGTGTAACTGGCCCAAGTCGCTGACTCGTTCAGCGGGAAGGGTCG